>JAFZKK010000020.1 GCA_017551905.1 Salinivirgaceae bacterium | reverse complement strand
TGCGTTGATAACAAACACGAAAACGCCTATCCGTCTGGATTTTTTAGGTATAGTTTTGCGTAAATGCTTATCAATAATATGCTGAAGATTGGAATAGTAGGTTTGCGCAACGCCGATGTTTACATGAAAACTCTGGCGCAGACACCCGCATTCGACTTCTGCGGTATCTACGACCCCAGCCTTCTCTTCGACCGCCAACAGCATAGCGAATACAATGTTTTTCAGTCGTTTACCGATTTATGCGACAGCTGTCAGGCGGTGATTTTCTCCATCGACGACAATCTTTATATGCCGCTTGTGTCGGAGGCTGTGCGTCACTCGCTTGATGTCTATCTCGACGGCACTTACAATTTTACCGCCGATGAGTTGCGCTCGTTGATGCGTCTGCGCGACGAGGCCGACACCACAATACTTGTCGGGCATCCGTTCATCTATTCCGACGTTTATCAACAGCTGCATGAGCACTGTCGGCAACCGCTCGACATACAATGCAACATTTCGCGCACAAGCAACGATAATTTGATGTTGCTGGCGCACAATGAGATAAGCCTGATGCTCACACTTCTGCATTCCGACATCCACCGTGTGGCCGTTAATGTGTTTTCAAGTTTCAGCACCCTGCCTGATGCGTTGCGCGTCCGTCTCGATTTCGACAACGGAACCATTGGCAACATTGTCATCGACAAATATGGCATGGCATCGTCGCATAGCATTAAAGTGCTTAACTACAACAATATGGCAATGGCCGATATGCTTACATCGACCATAACAAGTATATGCAGCACCAACACCGACCAGCCGTCGCTATGGACCGGTAGCGCATCTGACGCCTCAAGCAAAGTGCGGCAGTTGAACGCTTTCTATTCATCGATTATGGAGGGCGGCAGCATTGGTAACAGCATCGAAAACGAAATCCGCACTCACATCGCCTGTGAACAGATTCGCTCTAAAATGCGGATTAATTTCAATGTGTTCTGATGGCATAAGAACTTAAATTATGCTTTTCAGTTCAATATTCTAAACACTTTTCGCACTCGTCATTCAGCTTTATTTTATAAGTTTGTAGCCGATTACCCCGTGCCTTATGAGTAGAAAATCGTATGGCAAATATTTTATGTTCAATAAGTTAATATGATTTTGTTATGAAAAAATTATTGTTGGGTTTTGTTGCGTTGTTGACGGCTGTTGCGGCTGTTGCTCAGAATTCGTTTAGCTATCAAGCTGTTATCCGCGACGGCGGCAAAGTGCTCGAAAACAAAGCCGTGAGTCTGCGCCTAAGTGTGATGCTGGCCGACAGTGTCTATTACAAAGAGGTGCACCAGACAACCACCAACGCCTACGGCAATGTCAATGTCAATGTTGGCGAGGGAACGGGTCTGCAAGGCAGCTTTACGGCCATCCCGTGGGAGACAATGCAAGTGATGATGCAAGTTGAGGTGAGCACCGACGGCTCCACCTACACCAATATGGGCGCACTGCAGATTCAGCCGGTGCCGTACACCATGTACGCATCCCGCACAACCACAGTCATCCAACCCAAAGTGGCTTCCGACGAGCCTATCTTCCAAGTTAAAGACAACGATGGCAACCTGCTGTTCGCTGTTTATGAGACGGGCGTCAAAGTGTTTGTAGATTATGACGATGACTCGAAGGCCGCCAAAGCCAAGTTTGCAGTGGCAAGCATTCGCCGTAACAAAGGCGAGGAAGACTTGCTGACCGTTGACAACCAAGGTGCGACAATCTATATTGACGATGACGATAACCAAAATGGTAAAGCTGCCAAAGCCAAATTCGCAGTGGCAAGCATTCGTCGCAACAAGGGCGATGAAAACCTGCTGACCATTGACGACCAAGGTGCGACAATCTATATTGACGATGACGATAACCAAAATGGTAAAGCTGCCAAAGCCAAATTCGCAGTGGCAAGCATACGTCGCAACAAGGGCGATGAGAACTTGATGACTGTTGACGACCAAGGCGCGACAATCTATGTTGACGATAACGATAACTATAACCAAAATGGTAAAGCCGCCAAAGCAAAATTCGCAGTGGCAAGCATTCGTCGCAACAAGGGCGATGAGAACCTGATGACCGTTGACGGCAGCGGTTCGGTTATTTATGTTGATGACAACCAAAGCGATAAAGCCGCCAAAGCCAAATTCGCAGTGGCAAGCATACGCCGCAACAAGGGCGATGAGAACCTGTTCACTATTGATGGCGACGGCTCGACAGTCTATGTCGATTTTAACGCTAACAAAAACACTGACGCCGACAAGGCTGCCAAAGCCAAGTTTGCCGTAGCCGGACGCTCGGGCAAGGGCGGCGACGATGTGCTGAACGTTGATGGCGACCAGGCGACATTCTATATCGATTTGGATGAAAACGAAAACGATAAAGCCGCCAAAAGCACATTCGCCGTGGCAAGCATACGACGCGGAAAAACCGAGCCGGAACCGTATTTCATTATCGACAGGTTTGGCTCGTTGGTTTATATTGACGATGACAGTGAAGCCGGCAAGGCCGCCAAAGCCAAGTTTGCCGTGGCAAGCATAAGCCGCCACAAAGACATAGACAATTACCTGACAGTTGACTCCGACAGCGCACGCATCTATATCAACGACAATACAATTGGCCGTTCAAACTTTGCTATTGTCGATGCGTTGAGAAACCTTGAAATGATGATGGTTAACCAGGATAGCACCTTGATTAACATGAATTCATACATAAACGTTCTGCAGACGGCGTCGGGTAAAATATCATCAATGTATGCTTGCAAACTGACCGTTACTGCTATGCCTAATGGAGCGGGTTCTATTTCTGCCATTTACAGCGATGGAACTCCAGTCGTTTTTGATAATAGCACACCGGGTGTTTTTGTCGCAGACGCTATTAAAGGCCAAAAGTTAATTCTCACCGCTAACGCCAACGACGGGTATGATTTCAGAGGTTGGATAGTAGGCGATAGCACAATCACAGGCAACTATTTAATTGATTCGTTGGCTGGCGACATGAGTCTGACCGCCAAATTCTCACAATCGGTATTGTATGTATCGACTGAAGGGCAAGAAGGCAATGCCGGCAATTCGATAAATGCGGCACTGCCGTCGATTGTGTCTGCCGTAACACGAATCAACAACAGTCCTGACAAAGACGATTGGACAATATGTGTTGTGGGAGAACTCCAAGGAGCACAATATCTTGGTTATGATAGTGATGCTGATATTGATGTCAACGCCACTTCTATAACACTGAAAGGCAAAAATGGTGGCACATTGAAAGGTGCGTATAAACCGGAAAATGGCGCGCCTGAAGCGAGTGATGACATATACTCTGTTTTAGATATATATACCGAAGTGCCTGTTACCATTGAAGACCTGACTATCAGCAATGGCTATTCTTATAATGGTAGCGGTCTTTATGTTGGCGAATACAGCAATGTTACCATCGGCAATGGTGTGGTTATTACCAACAATATGGCAAACAATTGTGGAGGCGGTGTATATGTGGATGAAGACGCCACATTGATTATGAAGGGTAGCGCAACCATAACCGGCAATACTGCTCCATTCGGAGGCGGACTCTTTATTGCTGAAGGCGGAGAAGTTCAGATGCAAAGCGGCACAATCAGCAACAACACGGCCATCAACTCTAATAATCCTGGAGGAGGTGGAGTGTATGCGGTTGGTACTATGACAATGAGCGGTGGCTTAATTAGTGGCAATCAGACTGTGAGCGACAACAATGGGACGAATAGTTTCGGAGATGGTGTTTATTTGGGGGATTATTATGATGGTAATGATGATAGGCAATTTGCCACCTTTATCATGAGCGGTTATGCTAAGGTGGCCGCAAACAATTATGTATGTCTGCCGGGTAATTATTCATCAGAATGTGCGGTGATAAGCATCGCCGGCAACTTGGCGTTCGACACTGCTGCTGTTATTCTTCCGGAAAACTATAATCGTATTGCTCTTGCAAATGCAGGCAGTGTTGATTACGTAGCCAATAACTGCGGAAGATTTGTGGTTGCGCCTAAAATAGTTAATAATGATACCACAAACTATTTTATAGATGCAAGTGGCGAAATCAGACGGTTCATGGAGTTGGAGGAAACTGACCGCTTCAAGTACTATTTGAGTGACATAACTAAAAGAGAAGGCTTTGAATGGAATGATGAAATTGAAGAATTAGAAAATTCTATAAGCAATGAATATGACGGAAACTATACATTAGAGGCTGATGAGTATACTTATAATTATTTTGGTATAAGTGGTTGGACTAGCTATCAAGATGATGATGGTAATTGGCACTATCATAATTCTTCTTTCGGCCGTTTGGCTACAATAAACGAGAAAGGCTTGTTGCTCCCTTGCAAGTCCGATGGCATAATTCTTCTCAACAGCAATTCCCAAGAGTCCGCTTCGGGTGAAGATGCCGTTGTGATGATAAGGTATTATTATGATGGCGATGATTATCTATTCTCTTTATGGCCAATGGTCTCGCTAACCAACTATAAGATGACTTTCGCCTTGATTAACGAAGACTGGGACGGGAACGCCACACAATACGAACGCTATGATTTTGTTGTGAATTGCGAAAAGGCATATCCTGGTTGCAAATTCTCGCCCGTAGCCTATTACAATGACAATAATAGTGACTACGATAAATATTATGTGAAGATTATTGTCGGCGAAGATACTACTACAAGTTATGTTGAGACTAGTAGTTATTCGAATGCTGAGTATTCGGCAGCCTTTGGCAGCACCATTACATTGGAAGCCCTGACAGCCCCCGAGGGAATGATGTTCGATTATTGGCTGAAAAAAGAGTATTATTCTTATTCTTACGGCGTTTCCTATTCTGCCAATCCGTTACAGGTAAAAGCCTCTAACGTTGACAAAGTGTATTTTGAGGCTCATTTCAAAGAAATCCCGCCCATTATAGTTGATGGCGAGAATGGCAATGATGAAACTGGTGACGGTGATAAGACTCCTTTCAAAACTCTTACAGCAGCTCTACGTTTTATTGAGGCCAAGAACAATGATTCAGAAACTTACAAAATCAAAGTTCTCAATTATACCGACGACATTGCTGTTGGCCAAAACATTGACGGCAAGGCATCGTCAATCATCATCAATTTTGGTGAAAACGGCCAATATGAAGGCACCACCACGGCGCAACACGTTATTGACATTAACACCACAGTGCCCATTTCCATCAGCAATTTGCAGATGAGCCGTGTGTCGGCCGACCGCGTGATTAACGTGCCTGCCGGAAAGAGCCTCATACTCGACAATTGCACCATTTCGGGCGGCACAGAAGACAATCTGGCAAGTGTTGGCGGCGCCTACATAGGAGAAGGCGGCAAACTCACATTAAAAGGTAGTTCAATCAAATATTTCTCTGCAGAAAATGGTGGCGGTGTATATGTTGATGGTGGCGAGCTTATTCTTGTAACTGACAAATATTACAACTATGCATTTGTTAGCAATTGCCTTGCTACAAGTTACGGCGGTGGCGTATATGCTACCAATAACGGAATAATAACCCTTTCCGACAGTTATTCTTCAGTAAAGAATAACGAAGCCGAACGTGGTGGCGGTATTTATTTGACAGGAAATGCCACTATTGATTCGAAATATTACTATAGTGAAATATCAAATAACGAAGCCATTCAAGACGGTGGCGCCATCTATTTGGATAATGGGGTTAGCGTTACATTCAACGATGGCTGCTACATTAGTTCGAACATTGCCGGTGGTAACGGTGGCGGTGTTTATGTGGCTAACGGTGCAACGCTGACTGTGGGCAAAGGCAAAATCCAAAACTGCACAGCCGAAACAAATGGTGGCGGCATGTATATCGCCTATGGAGGTTCGGCGGCTTTAAGTGGCACAGGCTCATACGAGTCATACAAAGGCTATGTATATAGCAATTCAAGTCAGTTTGGCGGAGGTGTTTATGTTGGCGGCACGTTTACAATGAGCGGCTATGCCGGTGTTGCATATAATGGCAATAAAGATGCCGGCAACGCTACGAACGGTGGCGGTGTGTATGTAGCCAATAGAGGAGTGTTTACTATTGAAGAAGGCCGCAATTGCGAAATCAATGACAACTATTCGGAAAGTGGTGGCAGCGGTGTTTATTTGGCAAAAGGCGCCACACTTGATATGAAAGGTGGTGGCATCTATAATAACAGAAAACCAACAGGTGCTACGATACAAGGTACTGGAGTGTATGTGAAAGAAGGCGCGACATTCAATATGAAAGGTTATGCCAATACGGGCACTTCAAACATCATTTACTTGGATAAAAATGCAGTAGTCAACATTACTGGCGATGTCGTAACCTATGAATGTAACGCCACATTTAAACCAAACGAATACAAGAAAGACAGACAAATACTTAACATATCGGATGGTGCCACAATCAATATTTCTAAATTTGCCATTGAGAAACAGACTGTTACAAATAGTTATGGTGCTGAAATAGATGTGGAATGGATGGTTGACAACGATGGCAAGTTGCAAAAGGCAGGTGTTTCGGGAGCACAAAACCAAGGCGCATTAGCAGGAACGTTCAAGATTTCCGACAGTAAATCAATCCGTTTCTCGCAGGGCAACCTTAAATATCAGGCAAGCACCGGCACTTGGCGTTTTGCTGATAACCAAACCGACAAAGGTGATTATGAAGCAGCCAGAAAAGCTTCGGCAACAAGCAATGACTGGGTTGACCGTTTTGGCTACGGAACAAGCGGTTGGAACAGCGGTGCGACAGCCTATCAGCCATTCTCATTATCGAACAATGATGATGACTATCTGAATGCAAATCTGACTGGCTCAAACGCTAATGCGGACTGGGGTGTGTACAATGCCATAGAAAACGGTGGCAATACTCATGGAATGTGGCGCACACTAACCGCCGAAGAGTGGCAGTATCTGTTATATGGGCGTGGCACCGAAACCGAATCGAAAAAGAAATTCGGCATGGTGAGAATAAACTTCAGCTCTGATGGTAAAGACCATGTTGTTGGTATTTTGTTGCTGCCCGACAACTGGACATTGACTTCAGCTGAATTGGATGCCGCTGGAATCACATTCACTCCTGGCGAAAACCCGACCTACAACGGAAAACAAGGATATGACGCCAATATTTATACATCCACTCAATGGCAGCTTTTGGAAGAGAACGGCGCGGTATTTCTGCCGGCTGTAGGAGCCAGAAGTTATCAGACTGGTACAAGTGATGGGGTGCCATATGTTATTAATGGAGGCGGTTATGATGCTGATGGTTATTATAATTATAATGGAACAAGATTGCCACCATGGGCTTACTATTGGACAGCCAATGGCGGTAAGTGCTTGTATTTCGATTATCGATATGCAGAACCGCGACGACTGGACAAGAATAGCGGTGCATGTGTCCGTCTTGTTGCCGATGTGGCTGATGATGGCTCGTCAGACGGCCATGCAAAGGTGGACCTTGGATTGACAAGTGGCAAAAAGTGGGCTGCAGTGAATTTAGGATATACGGGGCCGGAAAGTTCTAACTATTACGTTCCATACCAAAGTCAAAATGCATATAATGCATATCCGAGCATTGGCGATAAATACGCATGGGGAGAGACTGAACCAAAAGGCTCATTTACATTTGATAATTATAAATATAAAGGCGAGTGGCTCAGTACATATAACCAAACATACACAAAATATAATGATGAGGACGGACTCGATGTCCTTGAACTCGAAGATGATGCCGCATACGCGCAGTGGGGAGGCAACTGGCGTGTTCCAACCTACGAAGACTGGATGGAGTTGTGGAATGAATGTTATTGGGTGTCAACAAGAGTGGCTACTGATGATGGCAATAGATACTACTATTTGGTATACAAACCAGTAACACTTTGGAGCGATGATGTTACTGATGCTGGTGTGCATCAATGTAAAATAGGTGCAAGTAGTAGTAATCCTTCTAATTATTGGCCAAAACACGGTAGTTATGGCGATTTGGCGTTTACTGTTAATTATTCTAATTATGATTTTAAATATTGGGCATCATCAATTGAGCAAGGTGAAAATTATGTGTTCTGTGTTCAATATACAACTACATCTTCGCCAATGAATAGAAGTGTGAATAATCGATACGATGGTGCGTACATCCGCCCCGTTTGGGTTCCAATCACCACCACGGTATTCTATGTAAGCCCTGAAGGCAGCGACAGCAACGATGGCACACGCAACAAGCCGTTTGCAACCATTCAGAAGGCTGCAAGCAAGATGATTGATAAGTACACACGCTACACAATCTTTGTTGATGGCGAGCTTGACAGCGAGCAGGAGCTTACGGGCACCATAAAGGCACGGTCAATCACATTGCGCGGAGCTCATGGCCTTGATAACTCAACCGGTAAGCCGAAAGACAAGATTAACAGCGGTATCAGCGTAAGCACCACAGTGCCTGTAACCGTTGAGAATCTGGAAATAACCGGTAGTGTCACTGTCGGTTCAAGCGCCAAAGTAACTCTTGCCGGTGGAGCTGTGGTTTCTGGCGAGAGCGGTGTAACCAATTCGGGAACATTTACTATGAAGAACGACGCTTGGGTTGGTAAAGTAAGTCTGGCCGAAGGCAAGACAATAACCGTAGGCAAACTCACAACCGATAACATCACAACCATTACCCTGTCGGAAGGCCAATACGCACCGGAAACACAAGTGCTTGTAAAAGAGTCTGGTGTTGAGGAGCTGCCAGTCAGCAAATTTGTTATGGATGACAATACTAATTGGCAGATTGGCGCAGATGGCAAGCTGGCGAAAATTAGCAATAACTCCGTGCCAGAAGATTTTGTATATGTCGCAGGAGCGAAAGTTCCTAAGACTATTACAATAACAAATTCTCCAGTATTTAACGGCCAAGCAGATGTTGAAATCACCGATTTGTATGTATGCGACCATGAGGTTACGCAAGCTGAGTATGAAACATATTGCATGTATGGAGGTGACGAGACTCCGGAAGAAACAGGTGATGACAAAATCACATCTTCAGTTTATTATGTCTCTTGGTGCGATGCGCTTGTTTACTGTAATCTGCGTAGTATTGCTGAAGGGTTGACTCCTGTTTATTCAATAATAGACCAAAACGGCGATTATACAACCGACCCAAAGAATTGGAGAGGCATTCGGTCAGAAGGTGATAAATATTGCGGAGCGAATTACCAAAATTATTATATATGGGATTTGAATTTGGGTGACCCAAGTACTGAATCACACGAAAATGTTATCATAAATGAAGCCGCCAATGGTTACCGTCTGCCAACCAGCGCAGAGTGGGAGTACATAGCCCGTGGCGGTAACGGATTAACTGACGAAGATGTCAGGAATTACACATATAGCGGAAGCAACACTTTGTCTGAAGTTGCCGCTGTTGTGGAATATGGTAGTGTTAACTATGAAATAAAAACAAAAAGTCCTAATACACTTAGCATATACGATATGAGTGGTAACGTTCTTGAATGGTGCTTCGATTGGATTGGTTATGAAGCTGATTATCGTGTCACACGCGGTGTTTCTGGTAATTTGATTGATTGCAGTACAGAATCTACGCCATGTTCAACAAGTAATGACTTAGGTTTCCGTGTAGTGCGTAATGCCATTCCAAACTGGTTAACCAGCGATGAAAACGGTCACTATTATGTTGATTTAGGTTTGAATAGTCAAACCAAATGGGCAACTATGAACTTCGGTGCCGAAGATAAGACACGGATAGGAACAAAATGTTCGTGGAATTCTGAAGAATACACAGGTGCTGATTCATGGGGCGACAATTGGTCTATAGCTACAACTACACAATGGCAAGAATTAATGAATAATTGTTATTGGGAGTTCTCGCCATATAATGATGGTAATCACATGGTTAATGGCTATAATGTATATAAGGCAAAGGATGAAAGCGACAAAGGAAAATTCAACGACGAAAACGGAAGCAATCCGCCAGTAGGAACCTATACATATTCCGACCCTCACATATTTATCAGAACTGATGCAAATTCCATCTATGCAGATGACCCTGATAAAGTAGGTTATTTCTGGCCATTGCAAACATCTGAAGTAACACAACTTGATACTAATACTCCGATTATCTATTTGAATGGCGACTCAAGTGCAGCTAATGCAACATGGCAAGATTCAAATGGAAATAATCATCCTATTAGATTGGTTTACGTTAAGCCATAGCCATTTGCAACCCGCTAACACTCACCGCCGCAAACCTAAGAACAGGTTGCGGCGGTGTTTGTTTTTAGAAATTAAGAGCGTGTGTTACGCGTTCAATTGTTCAGCAATTTTCTGCACCTCTTTCCGTGCAATCTTCCCGTTCCCAGCCATTGGTATCGCATCAACAGTGATAATGCGTTTCGGTTGCCAGTATTTCGGTAACTGGCTGATTGCTTGGCAGAGAGCCTCGTCGGTGGCGTTGTGGGTTGTGACAAACACCACCGCCTGCCCGAATTTGGCGTCTGCGCAATAACTAACCGCCACATTGTCAATGCCGTAGTCGTGCAAATTGCGCTCAACTTCCTCGATTTGGATTTTCACTCCTCCACTGTTTATCACATTGTCAGCGCGGCCAATGATGCGGAAGCCGCCTTCTCGGTTCAACTCCGCTATGTCGTTGGTTATCAGTGTGGAGTCGGATAGGAGAGGGGCGTCAATCGTCAGGCAGCCGTTAGCCGAAAGCCCAACACTGACACCGTTTAATGGCGTGTACCATTCGCTTGCCAATGGCCCGTTGAGGCGCCGCAGAGCTATGTGCGAGAGCGTCTCGGTCATTCCGTAGGTTGACCAGACGGCATTGGGAAAACCGTTCAGTTCGGATTGTAATGCGCTGTCAATGGCACCGCCGCCTATTATTAAATTCTTGATATTCATTAGTTTTTTGCGCTCATCGGGTACTTGCAACGAGTTGTAAACCTGCAACGGAACCATTGCCGCAAAATCTATCGTGTCGGTAACGTTGGCAAGCGGGTGTCCTGTCGGTTCAACCTCAATCAGTCGCAAATCGCGCTCTATCGCCCTGACAACCATCATCTTGGCGCCAATATAGTCGAGTGACATGCAGAGCAACGCCGAATCGCCAGCCTTCAGATTCAGAAAATCGCACGTCATTCGGGCGCTGGCAAGCATCCTCCGCTTCTCAACCATCAACGTTTTTGGCGTGCTCGTCGAGCCCGAAGTGTGCACGGCAACCATGTCAGCCGAGTTGTTCCATTCCTTTAAAAAATCGGCTAAAGTCATAGTCAGTCAATGGTTTAAGCCACAATTTTTCGCCAACAACTTGCAGCGGCAAATCGATGTTGTTGGTGTAGAGCGCGCCCGTGCCGAGCCCTTGCGGAATGTCGACTCCGAGCGTGGCGGCCCAAAGCGCAATGTACAGCAACCCAATGTTCGACTCCAGCGCCGATGTGGCCCAAAAACCGATGCCGCGCTCACGGGCAAGCCGAATCCACTCGTTGCAGCCGCGCAAACCGCCGTGCAGTGTGGGTTTCAGAATAATATATTGCGGTTTGACAGTGTCTAAAAGTTCGATTTTGCGCGCCGTATCGTTCACACCGATAAGTTCCTCATCTAAAGCGATTTTGATAGGCGATGTGCGGCACAATTCGGCCATTTTTGCCCATTGTCCAGCCCTTATCGGTTGTTCGATTGAGTGAATGTCGAGCCGAGCCAAACGCTCCAATTTCTGCGGTGCGTCGGCAGGTGTGAAACCGCCGTTGGCATCAACGCGAATGGTTATCTTGTCTGACGGAAAACGCTGACGCACAAGTTGTAACAACTCATATTCCTTCTCAAAATCAATGGCGCCAATCTTTATTTTGATACAACTGAAGCCTTGCCGCAGTTTCTCATCTACACGTGCGCTCATCTCTTCGAAACTGCCCATCCACACCAAGCCGTTGATTTTAATGCCGTCGGCGCCAGTGGCGAAAGGCGTGCTCATATCTATTGCATCAAACTCATTACAAGCCATTTGCGCACATTCGAGTCCAAACAGAATCGACGGAAAGTTGCGCAGTCGCTCATAGTCGATTGTGCCGTTGAAATTGGATGCTACATCGTGCAGAACCGACTCAAAATCAGGTACATCGTCGCAACTCAAATTCGGCAGTGGCGCCACCTCGCCCCAACCTATGCGGCCACGGTCGTCCTGCATCCGCAGAAACCAGACCTTGTGCTCGGTGTAAACGCCTCGCGAAGTGCCCGCAGGTTGCTTAAAATGAAGCGTATATGGAATTACCGTGAGTTGCATTCTAACTCCTAAACAATTACGGAAATTTCGGGTACTTTTTAAAATCAGGTTTCCGTTTTTCAAGGAACGCACGACCGCCTTCTTGCGCCTCATCAAGACAATAGTAGAGCATGGTCATATCGCCCGCAAACTCTTGAATACCAGCCTGTCCGTCGAGTTCGGCATTCAGTCCGCGCTTAATCATGCGCAAGGCGAGAGGGGAATATTCCATCATCTTTTCGGCCCACGCAACATACTCATCTTCAAGTTGATTGAGCGGCACAACCTTGTTCACCATACCCATTTCCAGCGCCTCTTGAGCCGAATATTGACGGCACATAAACCAAATTTCGCGCGCCTTTTTCTGCCCGACAATACTTGCCAGATACGATGAGCCGAAACCTGCGTCGAACGACCCGACCTTTGGCCCCGTCTGCCCGAAAATAGCATTTTCGGAGGCGATTGTCAGGTCGCAAACCACCTGCAGCACGTTGCCGCCGCCTATCGCGTAGCCGTTGACAGCCGCTACCACAGGCTTTGGCAGTGAGCGGATTTGCTTTTGTACATCGAGCACCGTCAGGCGCGGTTTCCCCGACTCGTCGATGTAGCCGCCGCGCCCTTTAACGTGCATGTCGCCGCCGCTGCAGAACGCCTTGTCGCCAGCACCAGTCAGCACAACCACGTAAACATCCTGACACTCACGGCAATAGGCCAGTGCATCGCCCATTTCTGCAGTCGTGGTCGGCGTGAAAGCGTTGCGGTAACGCTCGCGGTTAATGGTGATTCGGGCAATGCCGTTGTAAAAATCGAACAGGATGTCCTGGTATTCTTTTATCGTTTTCCAATCGCGTGTCATATTTTTATGTTTTGAATATTGTTAAATACAGATTCGTCATCGGCTGGATTTGTGAAAAATTCCGCAATGGCAGTTTTTGAGCTTTGCATCATTAAATCGATGCATTTTTCTATTTCTGATACGCTTTTAGCCGATTGATATTCAATACCTAACGATTCTGCCCAGCCTTTTGCCGATGTTTGGTGTGATGCCATTACAAAACGCTCAATGTTGGCGTTTTTGGGCAAGCCTGGCAGTATCCTGAAAATCTCGCCGCAGCCATTATTGATAAGTACGATTCGCAGATTGTGTGGTAAATTGGTCTGCCAAAGGCCGTTCATATCGTAGAAGAAACTCAAATCACCAATCAGTAAAAAAACTAGTTTGTTGGCGTTTGCCGATGCGTAACCAACTGCAGTTGAGAGTGTTCCGTCGATTCCGTTGACGCCTCGGTTGCAGACAATATCGACATTGGCGTTCAACTTGAAAAACTGCGCGTAACGCACCATACTACTGTTAGCCAGCACAATAGCTGCATTGTCGGGTATCCGCTCGAATGTCTTGCCGATGATGCCGAGCGGTGAGTAGCCAAAATCGGTTTTTGCAAGTTCCGATTCAATTTTGCGGTTTGCTTCCTGCCACATTTTCAGATAGTTGCAATCAATGGATGGCAGTTGCGCGACAAAATCCGTTGGCTGCATTTCTATAATATGTGTCAGGCATTGGAAAGTGTCGGTGCAAGTGCCTTCGGCATCCACACGCCAGCATTGGTGCGGCTTGGCGGCTCTTACGCAGTTTTTTATCCGCTTCGAAACAATGTGCCCACCAAGATAGATAACCAAATCGGGCATAAATTGCTTTGTATCAGTTGAATTGAGAATCAAATCGGCATTGCCGATGAAATTCGGGTGGCAGCCTAAATTTGAAATATGCTCGCAGATTATCGGGCAATCAAGTTGTGAAAGTGTCGGCTTAAGTCTCTCGGCTTCAGTCTTTTGCAGTTGACCGACAATTATCATTGGCTTACGTGCCGTGCGCCACATTTCGATGTCGGGCTGGCAACGGCATATAACGCGCTCTGTTTCAATGGTTGATGCCGAGCAATCGAAAAACGGCTCGCTAATTGGCACGTTGATGTGCACAGGGCCGCAAACGTGGTGGTTGAGTTCGAGTAAAGCCTCGTTAATCAGGCGGTTGCAGTGCCAGATGTCGGTTTCGGTTGCAGGCTCGGGCAGCGACACTTCTTTGCGCACAAGCGTTCCGAAAACGCCCGTCTGCGGAATTGTTTGGCCGTCCATTTGCCCAATCCATGCGGCAGGTCGGTCGGCCGATATAACTAAAAGCGGCACTTGCTGATAGTAAGCCTCCGACACCGCCGAAGCCAAATTGAGTAACGCCGACCCCGATGTCACGCATACGGCCACTGGTCGGTTCAGGCTGATTGCCAACCCAATAGCAAAAAATCCAGCGCTACGCTCATCGGTAACGGCATGGCAGGTGAACTTCGGATGCGCCGCAAACGACTGTGCCAGCGGCATGTTGCGCGACCCAGGCGAAATGACCACATCCGTCACGCCATGTTGCTCCATAAGCGACAGCAACTGTTGTATGTTCTTTTTTGTGGAATACATACGCATTAATGATTGTGCGAAAATACAAATTTGTTTACGTTTTCGTTAGAGTCAGTGTTAGCGTCATCTCAGCCTATTCTTCGCAAAATGCCCATTGATGCGCAGGAATAGCGCCAGCACGCCCACAACATTCACCACCAAAGCCGCCCAGAACGCCGCGTGGTAGCCGAGATTTTCGGCAAAAATTCCGCCTACAAGCACGCCTGCGCCCACGCCCACATCCCACGATGTGAGTTGCGTGGCATTAGCTGTTCCGCGTAAACTATTGGGTGCCAGATTGATGAACATCGTCTGAAAAGCCGGAAACATATGTCCGTTGCCAAACCCTATGATGAGCGCCGCGCCGTAGTAGCCCACGGGCGAGTGGACCGCCGCAAAAAGCAAGTATCCGAACATCGACACCAACACGCCAAACGATGCGTTGCGCGTTATCTTTCCGTCGCGTAGCGAGCGGCTGCCAATGAGCCGCGCCATAATCAGGCCGCCAGCCAGCAGCATAAAAAACAGCCCCGTGCCGCCCGTAATGCCCAACTCTTCTTTGCCGTAGATGGCAATGTAGGTCGAGAGCACGCCGTACGAGAAGGCGAAACAGGCTTGTGTGGCCGCTTCGGGCCAGCCTTTCACAAGAAAAAATCGGTCGAGTGAGACGGGTGTCTGCGGCTTCACTTGCTCGCGCGGCGCGATTTTCAGCGTCGAGTTGATGGCAAAGCCGATGCCGGCGCACGCCAACGAGATAGCGAAAAGCACATCGTAACTGTTCCAAATCTGAAACACGCACAAGGCCACGGTGGGCGCCAAAGCGGTGGCAATATTGTTGCTAAGTCCGTAGTAACCAATGCCTTCAGCGCGGCGTTCGGGGTGCAACACATCGATGGCAACGGTGCTGTTGGCCACGGTAGTTGCGCCAAACGGTGCGCCGTGCAGCGTCCGCACAATGGCGAACATCAGCAGCGAGCCCGCCACCAAATAGCCTGCAAAAAACGCGAAGAACAGAAAATAAACCACCAGAAGCACCTGTTTGCGCGGAAAACTATCGACCAAAAATCCGCTGAACGGCCTGAAAAGCAGCGCGGTAAGCGTATAACCCGACAGCACCCACCCAATGGTCTCTTTGTTGGTGCCGAATGTGTCGCTCAAATAAAGCGGCAGCAGCGGCGCCAGCAGCATAAACGAAAAGAAAATCATAAAGTTGGCGCACCAAATCTTTATGTAGTTGGCGTTCCAAAGTTTCGGTTTGTCGATGTTTGTATCTTGCTGTTCCATTGATGTTTGCCGATGAAGCGAACCGTTGTTATGGCAAGCGCTTCGGCGGTGCAAAGGTGGGTAAATGTTGTGTTTTTATTTTAGTGTTTTAAAAAATATTATGAGCAATAGACAAACTATTTTGTATATTGCATACGGTTTGAGTTTCGACTCATACCATATTTTGTTGTACGAAGCGTTATGCTCGACTTGTGACTGAAAACGTGAGAAATTTTCAATCTGTTACTCAAGAGTGTATGACGGTTCGCGCTTTGCGTGGGCTGTTTTCATTTCTTAGTAACAAGGTTTTCTCACGACCGTCAGTCAAAGAAGTGGCATATCAGTGCCACGCTTCTTGTTTTAATCCGTCCTTGTTGGCATTGTTAGGACAATAGTTTTTTAAATTATGTTAACAATTGTCATTGCCATTGTTTTGCTTATCGTTGGTAAGTTCATTTACGATTTAGCCAATCAGTCACAAGAAGTGGCTTCGCAAGGAGGTGTTAGAAAAAAATATGCGGTTCTTATTGATTGTATTCTTTCCGGGCACGAAAATGCAAGGATATATCGGAATGAAAACAATTTTGTCGCGGTTGGAGTATCAAATATGGCCGGTTCTACAATGTTTTACATTCAACAAACATTTGGAAAAGTTACCATTCAATGTGAAGTGAAAAACAATCCAATTATTGGTTTTTTCAAGAAAGAATGGACATTCCCTGAAGATATGGACCAATATCTAATGTGGCAAAAAATGAACAATGATATAGGTTCGATGTTGTTGTGATAAATTATAAAACAATGAAATAAATTGATTATGAAATCAATACGTTTAATACATAAAAGTGTAATTATTGGTGTGTGTGTATTCGCACAAACGACTCTGACTTCGTGTGAGACCAATAATAGCAAGGCTAATACGGTGACATCTTCAACAAACAATGTTGCTGCAATAGAAAATTACAACTATGTCGTAAATATAAAACCTTGTAGTTCTGACAAAATGATTCCGCAGGGTTTTTCATTGGGTGAAGTTTTGGAATATACGGGAGTTGATGACACAGAACAAAATATGTTAAGACAATTCCGTTCGTACAATAGTGCGCTTTTGCGTGGAGATGTTGCTAATGCTAAGACATATCAATATCCTGATGCCATTCAATATTTCAAAAAATTCTATCCAGGTTATAATGACGATATGGTGCTAAATGAATTTTTTAAAGCCGCATCCGGAGAAATGATTAGTGGTATTCAGAGATATAGAGACCACGGAATAGACATAGAGTTAGTAGTAGGTAGAATGAAACGAAAAATTACTTATGGACAGTCCATATTCTATGTTTTTGAAATTTATTCAAATATTAAAAACGAAAAATTACAACTTCATACAACACCAGACGAAACCGTTGCAGTATCTTTTGACAATGGTCACGTTTGGACGTTTAATGCCGTAAATGATGATACACCACATATTTTACGTTTGCGCTACCCAAATAACGTTGTCAATATGGTAATGGGATATTAGTGTTAAATTAATCACAATAAAAATCAATGGATTATGGAACCGTCAGATTTGAATCAAAGCAAAGAAGAAAAATTTTTGCGAACTGAAATCAGGAAACTTTTTGATGACAGAGTGGAAAAGGCTGCAAGGGAAAATGCAGATTTGATAAATGACCCTTTTACGGGAGGAATGATTATTCAATCTGCCATATCAACGATTTATCAGCAGTTGAAAGAAGACCCGATGTTTCATTTGTTGGCAGCCGGGGCGGATTTTGATTACGAGAAGATTTTTGATGAAGAGTGCAAGGCGGCATTAAGTAAATACCTTAACTATTAAAATTATGGGGAATAATAATGAATCATCAGGAATTTGGGGATTGCTTTTAGCCGCATATATTGTTGTTGCTGAAATAATGGCGGTGGTTTTTTTTATACGATATTGTAGGGTGGATTCGATTGCTGAAATCATATTCATCGACACCATTTTGTCGGAAATAAAAGGATTGTTGTGGATTTTCTTTATTTGGTAATGTTATATAATTATGGGTGCGTTAGATTTAAATAGAGTCGCAATTGCAATGGGGAAAGTTACTCTTGCTTTGGATAGTTTGGAACCATATATTTTTGATGAAGATGATGTAATTGAAAAGAAAGAGAATTTGTTTGCTATTGCATATATGTGCAGAGTTGGTATAATAGAAGTAATGGAAAAATCAGAAAACCATTATATGCAAAATATGTCATTACCAATAACTATTCCTTTGGGTATAATAAAGCATCGAAAAGAAACCATAGGTTCTGCATTGCGTTTAACAATCGGAAGATTATATGGTATTGTGACAAAATGTAGCGAAATGGAACAATATGTTGATGAGATATTGGAAGGACGTGGGTTATATGATTTGTTTGAAACGCAGTGTCCGACAATAAGGCAAACACTATTCCGTTAAAATTCAACAAAATAAAATGAGCATAATTCAAATTATTGCTATTTGCTATGCGGCTCTGATATGTATCGGATTGCCATTTATAATTAAGGCACACAAAAAGGACAAAAATATTGCCTTTGAAGTGATTGCGATTGTTTTTATGCCGCTTGTCCTACTAATTGGAGGATTCCTTCTCTTCAAGACGTGGATGCAAAAAGACAAGGCCTTACCCGTACCTAAAAAAATAAGGAATTTTATTAAACCAGATAGCGTATCGGTTAACGGGCAAATTATGTCTTTGGCAGAATACAATATTAAATACAACAAAACTCTCACACTAAAAGATGTTTATGGAGCAAAATATGCGGATACCATTGATGAAAACGATATTCGTTCCGAAGAATCTTTCCGCACATTAAAAGTTTCAGATGATGTAGGCTCTTTTATAGACACAGAGTTTTTAAAAATCTTTGGTGAGGCATTTTTGAAAAGGGATTTTTCTAACGTGGAAAATTTGATATCAGAAGATGCCACAATGGTCATATATGATAGAAAAACAATCGTAGGAGCTAAAAACATTGTTGATTATTGGAAAGATTGGTTGCTCAGGTGTGATAATGACAAGGTGATTGTTGAGTGTGAAGTAAAAAAATGCAAATGGTTTTCTTTGCCGGCACTACAAATCAGTCCAAAAGGATATGTAAATTTATACGTGATTCTTGAAATACATAACGGCTTGATAACAAACATTATGGATATTCCCAATCCAATCGGAAGCATTGCCGTAGGTGGTCCAGATTTAGATTGGGACAGATTGGAAATAAGCCGCATTCGTAATAAATTATCAGAAGCGATAGATTCGAAACCCAATCATATTTCTTGCATAGATTGCAGTGCAACATCAGAAACACTAAAATGGTATCGGGTTGAGTTGCCTATGGGTATTCACGGATATGTTGGGGATATTTCTGTATGTCCGCATTGTGACAAAATTGTTGAGTTTATACCAGAAATCCGGTTAAGGTATGAGGAGCCTATTCCCTTCTGAAACGATGATGTAGATGATATACATAACGGACGCGCGCGGTGCATCCATAAAGAAATCGATAAAAATCATTCGCATCCGTAGGGCTGTCGCACCGCGGCAGCCGCGATGATGCGTTTGTAATTCGTGAGATGCGGACGCCACAATGTGACGTCCCTACAAAAATCGATTGGAATCATTGCCGTCCGTAGGGCTGTCGCACCGCGGCAGCCGTGATGATACGTTTGTAATTCGAGAAATGCGGACGCCACGATGTGACGTCCCTACAAATTTGTGTGTGAAAAACCGTGCATTTCATTATTTTTGAAATCGTTGCAAACAATAACGAATAACAATGCCGTTACCTGTCCGACACACGCCCCGCGCCAAATGGCACGATTACAATGGCGCCGAATATTTTGTCACCATTTGCACCGCCGACCGCGAACATTATTTCGGCACCGTGCGCAACGGCCAAACGCAATTGACGGTGGTGGGGGAATGTGCCAAACAATGTGTTGAAAAAATCGGCGAATTACACGCGGATGTTGAGGTTCCATTATATGTGATAATGCCCAATCATATTCATTTGATTGTCGTTGTTGATGGTGATAAACCAAATATACCCAACAATTTACCACATTCGGCCGTAGGGCTGTCGCAATGCGGCAGCCGCGATGATATTGATGCGTGGTTGGCGTATTGTGATAATATTCGGACGCCACAATGTGACGTCCCTACGTTGTTCCAATCAACCGGGAACGAAATCAATTTGGAAATGCAACGCCGGGCCAATCGTTGCGGACGATTGTCGCACATAATCGGTCAATTCAAATCCGCCGTAACCCGTTTCGCCCGCGAACAAAACATCCCGTTTGCGTGGCAACCGCGATATTACGACCACATTGTCCGCAACCAAAACGAGATGAACCTTATTGCCGAATACATCGAACAAAATCCGGCCAAATGGGAATCGGATTGTTTTTATGGATAGGGGCATTGTCCGACAATGTCGCGCCCAACCTAACCCCAAACGAAACCTGTCGGAATCTCACTTTTTTTACCACTTTCCGACAGGTATCGATGTCGATTTCCGAATTATTCGAAAAAAATCTACCACTAAAAATCCGCCAGTGTTGTAGCTTTTTATAAATGAATATATTTGAACAAAATTGAAAACTATGGCTAACGACGTAAAAATCACCCGCCGCCAGTTCTTGAAGACATTGGGCGGGGGCATTGCGGCAGCGGCGGCTGTGTCGGCTTGCGGCAGTGGCAATCAGAAATCGGCTTCGGCTACGAGTGGCGCGGGCAGCGAGCCCGAGGGCCAGATGACCTACCGCACCGACCTTCACGGACAAAAGGTGTCGCTGTTGGGTTACGGCTGTATGCGATTCCCCACCAAGGGCGGAATGAGCGGCCGCGAGGACCGCAACGGCGAGCTCGACCAAGAGCAAATCAACCGGCTGATTGACTATGCCATTGAGCACGGCGTCAACCTTTTCGACACGTCGCCGGCCTATTGCCAGGGCAAGTCGGAGGGAGCGCTCGGCAAGGCCTTGAGCCGCCACAAACGCAGCGAGTACCTTGTATCGACCAAGCTGTCGAACTTCGCCAACAACACCCGCGAGTCGTCGATGGCGATGTACCAGAACTCGTTTCGCCAGCTGCAGGTCGATTATATCGATTACTACCTTCTTCACGGCATTGGCAGCAAGCAGCAGATGCAGTCGCGGTATATCGACAACGGGATGTTGGATTTTCTTATCGGCGAGCGCGAGGCCGGGCGTATCCGCAACTTAGGATTCTCGTTCCACGGCGACCGCGAGGGCTTCGACTATCTTCTCACGCTGAACGACACCTACCATTGGGATTTCATTCTGATTCAGCACAATTACGTCGATTGGAAGCACGCCACGCAGATGAACTCGATGAACCAGAATTCGGAATACACCTACACCGAACTCGAGAAACGCAACATTCCGGTTTTGGTGATGGAACCGCTTTTGGGCGGACGGTTGGCCAACCTGAACGACCACGCCACAGCCCTTCTCAAACAGCGCGAGCCCGATGCCAGCGTGGCTTCGTGGGCGTTCCGTTTTGCGGGTTCGCAGCCACGCATTCTGTCGGTTTTGAGCGGAATGACCTATATGGAACACCTTCAGGACAACGTTCGGACTTACTCGCCGCTCAAACCTTTGAGTGACGACGACAAGCGGTTGCTTTCGCAGATTGCCGACCTTTACGCGTCGTTCCCGATGGTGCCTTGCAACACCTGCCAGTATTGTATGCCGTGCCCATACGGACTCGATATTCCGGGCATTTTCAGCCATTACAATAAATGTATCAACGAGGGACTTGTGGTAGAGGACCGCCAAGACCCCGAGTACGCCAAAGCGCGCAAGGCTTTCCTTGTGGGCTACGACCGCAGCGTGCCGCGCCTTCGACAGGCCAACCACTGCATTGGCTGCAACCATTGTCTGCCCGAGTGTCCGCAGCGAATCAACATTCCGCGCGAGATGCAGCGAATCGACCGTTTTGTCGAGGAACTGAAGCGCGATGGTGCCGAGATGGGCGCAACCGTCATTCTGTCGGCGCTTTCACGACAGCTCGACGAGGGGCGCTACTCGTGCGTGGTTTACAACAACGGCCAGACGCGCACCTTCAAGCAGCGCGGCGTGCTCGACCTTTACGACCTTGTCAGCGGTGAGCGCGATTTTCTTAAGGGTGCCCTGATGTCCGACAAGATTGTTGGCAAAGGCGCAGCAGCGTTGATGATATTGGGCGGAGTGAAAGGTGTCCGCACCGAAGTTGTCAGCACCCCGGCACTTAAAATGCTAACCGATAACGGAATAAAAGTTGTGTTCGACACCGAAGTGCCATACGTTGAGAACCGCCGTAAAACCGGTCAATGTCCGCTCGACAACCGCCTGCAAGGTGTATCAACCGCCGACGAGAGTTGGCCGATTATTGAGCAGTTTGTTGCCGATTTGCGTGCCGGCGTTGACGTTATGCAGTAGAAGAAAGGCATTAGTAGGGGCGTCATATTATGGCGTCCGCTACTATTAAACCTGTTAAACAGCGAAGCGTTTAAACCTGTTAAACTCAACTTTCTAAACTGCGAAGCGCTCAACACTAAACTCTTACCGATTATGGATGACCAATCATATATGCGCAAGGCCCTTGAGCAGGCCAAAATCGCCTTCGAGAAGGACGAGGTGCCCATTGGCGCCGTGGTTGTCTGCAACGGCCAGATAATCGCCCGCGCATGCAACCTGACCGAGACGCTCAACGATGTGACGGCCCACGCCGAGATGCAAGCCGTAACGTCGGCTGCCGGCTACATTGGCGGCAAATACCTGACCGACTGCACATTGTATGTAACCGTTGAGCCGTGCCCGATGTGTGCCGGTGCCCTTGCGTGGGCGCAGATAAGCCGCATTGTCTATGGCGCCCCCGACGAGAAGCGCGGCTGCCACCATTTCGCCGGCATTCACCACCCCAAAACCGAAATCGTCGGCGGAGTGCTCGAAGAAGAGTGTGCCGCATTGATGAAAGAGTTTTTTGCGAAAAAACGATAATTGATATATTTTTTATAATATTACACGGCTAATTAAACAATTGTTAACTATCTAAAAAATAATGAAATGGAGAAGAAATCGGTAACAAAATTTTGGGTTAAGGAAATCTTGGCATTATTGGTGACCATAATTGGCACTTATACTATACTGTGGTTAATAGCTGGTTGGTTGTGTGTAATCGATGGCGCAAAAAGTTATTGCTGGTATAATGGTATTTGGCACGGAATCAATCTTCAGGGTAATATTATACACACTTATCTTACCGAAGGTGTGCTTTGGATAGCTCCGGCTACCGCCAGAACAGGTAGCTATCTGGTTTGGTTCTGGGTGTTTGGAATTTTGGGCATTCTTGTCGTGATGGGAGCCATTCTGAAACTTCTGACAACTGTCTTTTTTGGTAAAAAAGCTATCTCAGACCGAATGATTGTGAAGGCAGTGTTGGTTGCGGAAACAATTGATGGCTCTGAGAGCAAGGAGGAAAAACAATTATTCAGAAGAGTGTTCAAAGAGAAATTGTGCTTTAATGACGATGAGCTCAAAGAGATTCAGAAGGAAATAGATGATGGCGATTTGACATATGCCATTCAGGATTCTCAGATTCCCGAACTAATTAAAAACATCGCAGCCATGATTGCCGCCGATGGTAAGATTACAGACGAAGAAGCTGAATTGATTTTTAGAGTGGCAAGTCAGAACAACTACCCGAGGGAAAAGACCGTAAAACTTGTGCAGAAATATATGTGATTCAGTCTTAATCTTGATATCTCAAAAGGCGATGTCAACAACAGTTGGTGTCGCTTTTTTATTCTTCGTAAGTCTTAATCGATGCGGAATCCGATGAGCAACTGGTCGTCGGTTTGCTCGCTGATGTCGCCCGACTCAGTGCGCCATTTCTTAACGGTGTCTTCAATTATCTGTCGTTGCTCGGCAAATGGCTTGGTGTAGTTGGCCTCAATTAGGTTGTTCAGCCTTATCGATGTGAATTTGACACCTTTTTTGTCGTTGTTGAGTTGCTCGGCAATGCCGTTGGTATACATATATATAGTGTCATCCTCCGACAATTCAATTGTGTTGTTGGTGAACGGGTCGTTTTTCCTGGGTTGGTATCCGATAATCATCTTGTCGGGTTGGTAGATTATTAGTCCGTCGCGGCGGGCGATGATGAGCGGACGGTAGGCGCCGGCATATTGCATCTTGCGCGTTTCGGTGTCCAATATGCATAGGGCGATGTGCATGCCTTCGGGTTTCGAGTTGGTCCAGTCTTTGTCTTGCTGGTGGAGTGTCTCAATCATCTTAATTCTGAGCATGTTAAGTAGCTCGGCGGCGGTGTTGTCTCCAATTGTGAAGTTGTCGCTTGAGGTGATGTCGTTGAGAGCGGTCATTCCCAGAATGCTCATGAATGCGCCTTGGACACCGTGTCCGGTGCAGTCGGCGGCGGCTATCAGTTTGTGCCGGCCTATCTGTTTGGCCCAGTAGAAGTCGCCCGAGACAATCTCCATCGGGTTCCATATTATCAGGCTGTTGCCGAAAATGGTGTTCAAACTATCCGGTGTCGGCATAATGGCCGTCTGTATTCCGCGGGCGTACATCAGGCTTGAGGTCATCTGGTAGTTGATGTCGGCAAGTTTGTCGCGCTGTTCGATGAATTTCTTGTTTTGCTGCATCAGCACTATGTTTGTGCGGTGCTCGCGTTTCCAGTTGCGGAACACTATTATCGCGAACCCGCTTATGACAAGCAAGAATCCGAAGATGATGTAGCTGACAATGCGCATGTGCCGTTTTTGCAGGCTGTAGATTATGGCTTCGCGCTCCTCATCGAGCTGGTGCTGGCGCAGGTTGCGCTCGAACTCCTCTTTTGCGTTTATTCGTACCGAGCTTAACGTAAAGTCAAGGTTGTTGTCAATGTTCTGGCGCAGTATCTGTTTTTTCTTGTATTTCAACGCTTTATGGTAGTTGCCTAAGGCTACATAACATTGGGTATAAAGTCCGTAGATTTCGGGGAAGGCGATAGTTGCGGATTCGCTTTCTGCCTTTTTCTCAATAGTGCGCAATAGTTCAAGGCTCTTATTCACCGATTTTGTGATGAGCAAATATTTCGCTTTCCATAATTCGATATCATAGTAATAGCCATCGTAGTAGCCAAGTGTCTTGGCAAGCTCGGCGGCGGTGTTGTAGAAATGGAGGCTACTGTCGAGCATAACTGTGCGCAGCGGTTCGTCAAGAACTGTCGCATAGTTCAGATACACTTGCATTTGGACTTGCGCGGTATGGCAGATGTAGTAGTCGTTGCCAAGCTTGAGTGACAGGTTGTAAGCGACGTCGCTGTGCCGGCGGGCGTCAAGTATGGTCAGTGCGTTTTTGGTTGATTCGTATTCTATGCAGTTTATGTATCCCAAGTAGTGGTGGTCGATGAGTACTTCGCGGGTGTTGCCTTCTTGAACGTTGATTTTCAAAGCGTCGTATATGTATTTGCGAGCGTTGTCGTACAGTTTTGTGGTGATACACATGAGTCCCAAGTCACGCAAAATATAGGTGGAGGCGGTTGTTTCCCCGATTTCCGCCAAAATGTCGAGCGCAATGTTGAAATACTTGTTGGCGGTTTGCCTGTCGCCTAATTCGTTCAGACACTCGCCCGCCCCCGTATAGCACATGGCTGTTTCTTTTTGTACGCCTAATGAGTCGTTTAAGCGGAGCGATTTGTAGTAGTTTTCCAATGCCTTTTCAAGTTCGTTTATGTTGTAGAAGTACCAAGCCTGCAAGTGGTAAGCCCGGGCTTCCCATTGGGGATAATGTTGGGCTTTGGCAAGGTTGAGCATCTCAACTGAGTATTTGTAAACCGAATCGGCGCTGGGGTGATTGCGGCATATCAAATTAAGTGCAGTCAGCTTGTTGGTGTCGTCGGGCATGGTTTCCACAACGCGCATGATGCTGTCAATATCATACATGTCTTGCGCCGTTGCTCGTGTTGTGCACAATGCCGTGAGCATTATTAATATCGATAATATGGATGCTAATTTTCTCATTTCATTGTGCTTTTCAGATTTTGAAACCGCATATAACTATGTCATCGGTTTGCGGATAAGACGATTTGCCGTTCTGCCGCCACTTGTCAAGTTCTTCTTCGATGAGTTTTTTCTGTTCGGCAAACGGTTTGTCGTGTATTTCCTGAAGAAGTTTCACAAGCCGCTTGGATGTGAATTTGCCCTCGCTGCCGTCGTCTTTTATGCCGAATTGGTCGGGGATGCCGTCGGAGAACATATATACGGTGTCGCCTTTCTGCATCTCTATCACGTTGTTGCGGAACGGGCGGTCGTCGGCTTTTATGAAGCTTACGGGCATCTTGTCGGCTTTTACCGTTATCGCCTCGTCGCCACGAATTATTACAAGCGGACGGAACGCACCGGCGTATTGCATCTCTAAGGTGCTGTCGTTCAGTATTATCAGCGCCATGTCCATTCCGTCGAGTGTCAGGCTGTTTTGCTCGGTCTGGTGGAGCGATGTTATCACATTGTCGCGCATACGGTTGAGGATGTCGGCGGCGTTGAGCTCTCTGCCGTCCGTTTTTGCCGAGGCCACAATGTCGCCCAGCGAGCGCACGCCAAGCATGCTCATGAACGCGCCCGGGACGCCGTGGCCGGTGCAGTCGACCACCGCCAACAGCTTGTTACCGTCCGACTGTATGCCCCAGTAGAAATCGCCCGACACAATATCGAGCGGCTTCCATAGAATCAGCATCTCCCCAAAAATTTCCTCAAGAGCTTGATTTTGAGGAAGTATTGAATTTTGTATATGTTGTGCGAAGTTGATGCTCTGTTTCATCTGGTTGTTCATCGTCTCAAGCTGATTCCGCTGGGTTTCAACTTCTTCCTTGCGTTGCTCGAGTATGCGGCTCAGCACCAGTTTGTGGCGGTGTCCGCGGCGTAGCGTTATTATTATGATGATTGTCAGTATTATAAATCCGATTGCCGAGCCGCTGATTATCCGCCATAGGCGCTCTTCCTCCATTTGGCGGATTCGTTTCTTCTGGTCTTCGAGACTGATTTTTGTCATCATCTCGTCAAACTCGTTCTGCACATTCGATTTTGAGGTGTAAAGCGATGAGTTGCTGTTTATGAATTTATCTTTCAGGTCGGTTCTTCGACATAGATACTCGTATGCTTTTTTGTAATCGCCTGCGGCTGTATAATAGTGACTATAAGCTGAATACAAGTCCATAAATAGTAATGCCGACGAGTCTTCGCGCATAATCTCCTCGGTCTCTTTTATGAGCCGGAGCGCCGTGCCGTAGTTTTTGTCACAAATGGCGTAACGTGCTTCTTGCAGCTTGAAGTCGCACGATTTTTCGAGGAACCCGTCTTTGGCGGCTATCGAACGGCCTTTGCGGAAAAACATCCGGCTACTATCCATTAGTTGTTGCTGTCGGGCGGTGTTGTCTTCGGCATATTCGTAGTATATCCTCATCAGGGTGAGGCAGGCTATCATCATATCAAGGTCGGTGCCTGTCTTTTTAATCAGACGGTAGCTTTTCAGCGCATAGTCGCGCGATTTCAGAATCAGGCTGTCTTGCAGCAAATCGTCGTATCGGCAAAGGTTTGTCACCGCAAAATGCCGATAGTCGTCGGCAATTTTCTTTGTGTTGTTTTGAAGGATGTCGAGTTCGAGGGCTTTGCTGAAATGTTCCTCGGCGGTACCATACAGCTGAAAATCAGCATACATGAGGCCAAGCGACCTATGTATCTCGCTTATGTTGGCGGTGTCGTTCAGCTCGTAGAAAATCTGCAGGGCCAGGTAGTCGTATTTGTCGGCTTCGGCAAAGTTGCTCATCATGGCCATGGTGTTGGCAATGCTATGGTAGCACATGCCTATTCCGAATTTGTACTGAACCGAGTCGCTTACGTGCAACGCCTTGAAATAGTATTCGTTAGCCAGATTGTAGTTGAAGTTGTAGTAGTGACACCATGCCGCAACCCTGAGCGCTGACACCAACTTGAAATAATCGCCATGCTCGTTTGCAAGTTTGGCTTCAATCTCGCAGTATTTCAGCGTCGAATCAACATTTGGGTGGTTTATGGTTATGAAGTCGAGAGCTTCGAGGCGCAAGTTTATGTCGGGCGAGTTGTTGGCAACGTCGGTCACGCTGTCTAAAATATGCTGCACGCGGGCGTCGTTATCTTGCGCCGACAATCCCAATGGCAGTATACTTGCGATAAGCCATAATAAACAGATATTCAAGTTGATGCGTGACGGTTTCATTCCTTGTTTTGTTTCCGTTGCTCAATAGCAATAAAAGTGGTGTTTTTATTGCGAATTGCAAAACGTAAGGTAGAAATAAATTGCGATAAAAGTGTTGTCGGGTTGCAAAAAAAGTGACGTGTGTTTCTTTTTTTTACCATATCAATCACCTATATTTTTAAAACATAAATCGATGACATTCGTTTTTGATGTAAAGTTTTCATAATAAGTTGGTTTGGTTAAGTAAAAGAAAGGCCTTCGATTCGGAGGCTTTTTTTATTGCGCCCTTAGTGATACTTTTGCCTTATGCCTTGTCACTTTTGCCTAAAAACATAGAACTTAAAACTTTAAACTTTTAACTCAACTTTTACCTTTGCGCCAAAATTTGAGCTATGATTTCAGTAAGCAATCTCACCGTAGAGTTTTCGGGCGTTCCGTTGTTCAACAACATCAGTTTCCTGATGAACCCGCGCGACCGCATTGGTCTGACCGGCAAAAACGGCGCCGGAAAATCGACTCTGCTCAAGGTTATGTGCGGCTTGCAGCCATACGACAGCGGGCAGGTGTCGGTGCCGAAAGGGGTTGCAATCGGCTATCTGCCTCAGCAACTGTCGGTTGAGGACAAGCGCACGGTGTATGCCGAGGCGCAGAGCGCGTTTGTCGAAGTGAAGGCGCTCGAAAAAGAGATTGCCGCACTGAACAGCCAGCTTGCCGAACGCACTGATTACGAGAGCGATGAGTATATGGCGCTCATCAACCGCCTGACCGAGAAAAACGACCGTTTCCACTTGCTCAACGGCCACAACATCGACGGCGAGATTGAGAGCACGCTGCTCGGTTTGGGCTTCGAACGCACTGATTTTGAGCGTCCCACGGCCGAGTTCAGCGGTGGTTGGCGTATGCGTATCGAGCTGGCAAAAGTCATTCTGCGCCATCCCGATGTGCTGCTGCTCGACGAACCCACCAATCACCTTGATATTGAGTCGGTTCAGTGGTTCGAGGATATGCTGAAAACCTACGAGGGCGCCGTTATGGTGGTCTCGCACGACCGCGCCTTCCTCGATAACCTCACAACCCGCACCATCGAAATATCGCTTGGCAAGATTTACGACTTTAAAGTGCCTTATTCACAATATGTTATTCAACGCCAGGAACAGCTTGAACAGCAAATGGCGGCCTACGAGAACCAACAGAAAATGATTGAGGACACCGAAAAATTTATCGAGCGGTTCCGTTACAAGGCCACCAAGGCGGTGCAGGTGCAGTCGCGCATCAAACAATTAGAAAAAGTTGAGCGCATCGAGGTTGATGAGTTCGATACATCGTCAATTCACTTCCGGTTTCCGCCCGCACCGCACTCGGGGCAGATTGTGGTGGAAACCAAGGCGATGACCAAAAGTTTCGGCGAAAAATTGGTGCTAAACGATATTGATTTCACGCTCGAACGTGGTCAAAAAGTGGCGTTCGTGGGCCGCAACGGCGAGGGCAAAACCACAATGGCCAAGGTGATTTTAGGCATTCATCCGTGTGAGGGAACAGTAAAAATCGGCCACGGCGTTAAGATTGGCTATTATGCTCAAAATCAGAGTGAAATGCTCGATTTTAACAAAACCGTTTTCCAAACCATCGACGATGTGGCAAAGGGCGAAATCCGCACCAAAATCCGTGATATTCTGGCGGCGTTCTTGTTCCGTGGCGAGGATATCGACAAGAAAGTCAGTGTGTTGAGCGGTGGAGAAAAGGCGCGTCTCTCGATGGCCAAGTTGCTGCTTGAGCCGGCCAATCTGCTTGTGCTCGACGAGCCGACCAACCACCTTGATATGCGCTCGAAAGACATTCTGAAACAAGCACTTATGGCCTACGACGGCACGCTGATTGTCGTCTCGCACGACCGCGATTTCCTTGATGGTATGGTGAACATCGTCTATGAGTTCCGCAACCATAAAATGAAGCAACATTTGGGGGGCATCAGCGATTTCCTATACCACAAAAAGTTGGAGAATATGCGCCAGTTTGAGATGGGGCAGAAGAACGAAAAAACGGCAACGCCACAAAATCAGAAATCCGATGAGCAAAAGGCTAAACCACAGCCAGTTGCACCGCAAAGCAAATTGAGCTACGAGGAGCAAAAGGAGCAAGAAAAGCGCATCCGCAAGGCGAAAAAAGCGGTTGAGGACTGCGAGGCGCTGATTGTGGAGCTTGAATCGGCTATTGCGGATATGGACAATCAGCTTGCAAACCGCCCGGAGAGCGCCACATCGGATTTTTTCGAGAAATACGAAGCCACCAAAAAACAGCTTGCCGATGAGCTTAACAATTGGGAAAAATTGACTGTCGAATTGGAAAGAGTAGAAACTGGAGGTTGAAATACATTGTTTTTTCAAATCAGATTGGTATTTTTGGGAAAAAATAGGGGTTTTAATCGGGGCGTTTGTGCGTTTTGATTGAAATTCGAAAAGTGTTTTAATAATTCTGTGTTATTATGATGAATAGAAAACGTCTTCCGATTGGCGATTCGCTTATGATGATAGGCGGTTATGCCAAATCGCGGATTGTGGGGCAGATAAAGTCGGTAGCCTTTATCATACTCTACCTTGTGTTTTTTCAGGTGGCTATTTTGCGCACACCGTTGGCCAACGCGCTTGGAACGGCGGGCGGCATAGCCCTTGTGGTGTTCGGTCTGGCTTTCTTCCTTGAGGGGCTTGTGCTGGGTATGATGCCCATTGGCGAGCGCGTGGGAGTGAAGCTGCCTGCCAAAGTGGGCATTGTGCCAATCTGCATTTTCGGCATCATTCTGGGCTTCGGCTCAACACTTGCCGAACCTGCCATCAGCTCGCTAAAGACCGCCGGGGCAACCATCACGGCGTGGGACTCGCCGCTGCTCTATATGATTCTCGACAAATACTCGGGAATGCTCGTCAACTCTGTTGGAGCGGGCGTTGGTCTGGCTGTGGCGCTGGGTATGTGCCGTTTCTACTACAACTGGAACATCAAACCGATAATATTCGTGGTCATTCCGCTGGTAATGGCACTGACGGTTTATGCGTCGTTCAACGTCAATCTGTCGAAGATAATCGGCCTGGCGTGGGACTGCGGCGCCGTAACAACAGGAGCCGTCACCGTGCCGCTTGTGCTGGCGCTGGGTATCGGTGTTTCGCGCACGGCCAACAAAGGTTCGGGCAACGACGGCGGATTCGGTATCATTATGCTGGCGTCGGCATTCCCGATTGCGGCTGTGCTGGGTCTTGGACTTTACCTGAACACGCTTATTCCGTCCGCTACAACGGAGGAGAACTTCTTCGCGCCTGAAAACAAGGCTGTTTCAGCACAACTTTTCAACGGCAACGAGGCAATGATTGCCGAGCACGCCTTTACGCACGGTAGCGAGAAAGGCCGCCGCGCCTTGTTTGGCAACGATTCGGCCAAGTTCAACCAAACCATTCTGGCCATTGCCAACGACGAGTCGGTTTGCCGTCAATATCTTGGAAACCAAACACTTCAGGACTGGCTTGCACACCGCGCTGGCGATTATGAGCGCGGCTTGCTCTCGTCGGTCGAGATTTCGAGCGAGGCGCCCGTCACCGAGCCGTTGAGCGAGACGCTCAAAGAGGAGACGGTTGGCGGCCTGCGGGCTGTGATTCCGCTCACGCTGCTGCTCATTTTGGTGCTCACGCTCTTCCTTCGCGAGAAAATCCGCAACAAAGACGAGGTGGCTCTGGGACTCGGTTTCACGCTCATCGGTATGATTCTGCTCACATCGGGCATCAAACTCGGTCTGGGCTCGCTCGGCGGTGAGGTGGGAGCGCAACTTCCGAAGGCTTTCGCAAGCGAGGAGAAATTCGTTGAACAGGTGGTAATCAACAACTTCGACAGCACAATGCTCTACAGCGGCATCAGCCCAGAGGGCGAAAATCTGACCTTCTTCAACCTTTACGAGAATGGTCAAGTGAAGCCTGTTGAGTACAATCCTGATTATTATGATAACGAGAAACACACGTATACACAGATAATTACCGAAAAGCCGCTGTTCAACAGCAAACTGTCGGTGCTGGGAATTGTGCTGGTGCTGCTGTTTGCCTTCGGCCTTGGCTATGGCGCAACACTCGCCGAGCCCGCGCTTAACGCATTGGGAATCACTGTCGAAGACCTGACCGTTGGCGCCATCAAGCGCAAACAGATTGTGCAAGTTGTGTCGGTGGGCGTGGGAATGGGCATTGTGCTCGGCCTGTCGCGCATCTTGTTCGATTTGCCGCTCGTCTGGCTGATAGTCGCTTCGTACGCTTTGTTGCTGATACTCACCATTTTCAGCGAAGACGGTTTCGCATCGATAGCGTGGGATAGCGGCGGCGTGACAACAGGACCTGTTACCGTGCCGCTGGTGCTGGCGCTGGGCCTTGGCATCGGCGGAGCACTCAACATTTCCGACGGATTCGGCATTCTGGCAATGGCTTCGGCCTGGCCGATTATCACCGTGCTTGTGTTCGGAATCTTCACCCGACTGAAACAACGTAAAACCCTAAAGACCAACGACAATGAATGATAATAATATAGAAATGGAAAAGACGGGCAAGAACCGCGCGTTCTCGCCGTCGCGTACCGTCTGGCGGACACAAATGGCCAAAGGCATCTACACACCGCATCGTGTGAGCCTTATAACTTGTATGATTAACAACAATTTAAGTGCCTTGCTTCAGGATTTTTTGACGCAACTTGAGGTTGACGCATATATTGAACAGGCCCGTAACGTTCGCGAACTTGTGAAACCGCTGCCGTTCGGCATTCCGGGCGATACGGTCAAGTTAAGAAGCACACCTTCAACCATTTTCAGGTTCACCGTGCCGCGCGAGAACGCCAAAGACACCATCAGCGCCATCATCGCCTTGGCGGGATTGAACGTGCCGGGCCGCGGAACCATCTTCTCGCAAGACCTTATGGAGTTCAGCAATCAGCCGCCGGTCATCAACCTGGCTTTCTTGGAAAGCAAAAAGGTTGAAAACGACGACGTTACGCTGTTGAATCACCTTTCGTATATGATTTGCGTTCTGTCGGAGAATGGCGAGGGCGACAATCTGGCCAAAAACGCGCTCGACCTGGGCATCTGCGTGCCGCAACTCACCAACGCCACCGGCAACGACATCCGCGACCAACTGGGGCTTATCCGCGTCACCATTCCGGCCGAGAAGGAGATTGTGCATCTGATTATGCCCGAACAAGATTCGAGTAGCATTGCCCAACTGCTGGCAGAACAGGCCAAACTCGACCGCCCGGGCCGTGGCTTCATCTACCAAACGCCTATCACTGTGGGACTTATCGATACGTATATGAAGATTGGCGGGCAGAAGTTTGCAGCGTCAATGGAACAGGTGATTGCCGCCATCGACTCGCTGAAGGGCAACACCAACTGGCGCCGCCGTTTGGACGCCGCCGACGCCGCCGACAGCCGCAACGCCTACGTGCATCCCGACAACTGCGAGGTGACCATCATCTCGGACGAGGACCGCATCGACGACCTGCGCGCCACCTGCCTTAACGTGGGCGCAACGGGCGCAACCACAACGCGTATCACAAGAATTTCGGGACAAGGCGAGCTCGGCAAACAATCGCTCGTGCGCAGCGCCGTCAGCATCCCCGCCACAATGGCCGACACGGTGGTCGATTCGCTGCTGCAAATCAGCACCATCGACAAGGAGAACGTTGACAAAATCAAGGTTTTGGACTCGCCTTCGACGTATGTTAGAGCGTTGTAAGCGAGGTGTAAAATTGTTAAAAGCCGCCCACGAGTTGTCTTGGGCGGCTTTTTTATTTTTGTGCCTTACGCATTGGTGCGAATTCGGATTCGGAAATAACTGATTTGGAAATCAATGTTTTATAAATTGCCGAATGGCGTTGCCTTGAGTTGTGTGTATAATTACATAATTTACCCCTTGCGGCAGATTGCTTATGCTGTACGAAGCCTGTAGTCCGGCCGCTGACAGAACCCGTCCGCTTGCATTTACAAATTCTACACTCACGATACCATCCCCTTTAATTTGCATATAATCGGTTGCTGGATTCGGATAAAGCTTTATGTCGATATTGCTGGCGTTGGCGGTTTGGTGCTCGGCAGGGCGGGAGAGAGCCACTATGTCAGAGAAGGCCGATTGGCCGTCGTAATCGGTCTGGCGCAGACGGTAATACATCACACCGGTAGCATTGGTGCTGTAATTGTATTCATAGTTTATGATTTCCGTTGACGTGCCCGCACCGTTTACTGTTGCCAACTCGCTGAAGTTAAGCGCATCGGTACTGTACTCAATGTTGAAGTAGTCGTTGTCCTTCTCAGAGGCCGTCTGCCACTCGAATTTTACGCCCTTCGAAGTTTGGTGGGCAACGAAATAGGTGAGTTCAATGGGTAAAACCGATTCCTCGGCATGTAATATTGTTGTTACATATTCCGGCATAGTGAATTCAATACCTGAACCCTCCAATTTATCATATAAATTTTCCACAATTTCAGCCAGAACACCAGGGTCTCCGTATGTATTGTTACCAGCTATATAAGTTTTGCCCATGTCAGGGTCAGGCAGGGAAAAATTGTTGTTTTTAGCATCCAAACCTCCACTGACAAAAAAAAGAAGTATTATCCAAATTAGCATGACCCGCATCTTGATAAACTATTCCCTTAATCATAACTAAAGCATTGTTCGAAACGTCTATCTTACCCTTATTTCTTATATGTAAATCGTTATTCACAATTAGTGTGGCACCGTCTGTTACTGTCAATTTTATGCCATTATTTATAATTAGGTCTCCATCGATTACAACAATTGTGGAACTGCCGGAATATGTCGTATTAGTAGTTATGGTTTTGTTTTCCGCAAATACGCTTCCGTAGCCAATCATCATGGCTATTGTTAATATAATCTTTAAATAACTCGCTTTCATTGTCGTTTCTCATTTTGTTGCTTATATACGAACTTTTTGAAAATATGTTCGTTTTTGTTAGCTTTTTAATAGTAAAAAAAGCGCACCTGAAGGTGCGCCCACCATAATGGTTTGGTTAGTTGATTAATAAAAAAACTATTTGGGGAAATTATTCTTTAATTACTCTCGGATTATACTCAAATAACGACTGGTTTGCTCGAAGTTCGTTGACATTCAGATTGGAGCGTACTCCGCCTTTGGGATTTGCAAACATCACGTAAAAAGGCTCAAGGTCTGGCACAACGTAGGAGAAGGAGGTGACAGAAGGCGGCATAGGCTCAAATTCCAATAAAAACGCGAGAAAATCACCCGAATAGCCGTCTATCCAAAATAATTCATCCATAGGCAGATTACCACTGCCAACTCGTTTGAGTTTGTAGCGGTTACCGCGGTTGTCGATAAGCATTGTTCCGGACCGTATAGCGTAGTATTCTCCCATTGAGTTTTGTTCGCGGGCAATGGCAATATAGGTTGCCTCGGGCGTGTTCCAAAGTGCCATTGTGCCATCTTTAAGGGGCTTTATAAGGTGCGCATCTTTGTAGTGCCGCCAGGTATCCCAGTTGTCTTTATTATATTTTTCTTCACTTTTACTTACAAAGGTTGGTGAAATTATATTCGGAACGTCGTCGTACTCTTTTTGGACTTTATTTTCTCGTGTTAAAATGTATTCGACTCCGCCATATTGAGTCCATAATGGAACTGTATAGATTGACACAATTTTAGTGGTTTCAGAAAGTTTTGGGAAATAGATTTTGAAGTCGAGAACATCGCCTTTTTTTGCTGTCACGCCAATGTGCTTCCTCATACATTCTGGCTCTGTTCGCCTGATTCGATAATTAACACCTGTCCTTAAGTCAACAATGGCGGTTTCCTCCATTGCAAGGAAAAGGTTGGTTACAGTATCGGCTGGCATTGTGAAGAAACAGTGCATCACGGTTTCGTCGTTTTCAATAGCCAGCATCCAATTGATAACCACCAAATTAACATTCGTGTTATTAGGAGTTGCAGTTCTCATACCAGGAAACAAGGAGTCATAATAGTTGGGGCTGATGACAGGTGCTTTAACCCAGCAAGTGTCTTTCATCCAACTGTCTTTTTCGTTGTTTGGCCATCTAACGGATGTCGTTTGGCCTATAACATTATTTTCTTCATCCGTAATATATGTCGTAATCGTTGGCGGACTGGCCGTCATACAACATCTGCTTTTGTAAAGAATAGTTTGGCTTTCTGACTGAGCCACAACGTTGGCGCAGAACAATGCCATAATGCTTAAAATTGTTATTTTCTTCATTTTAGTACGTATTTATGATTAGTAATATGTATTGTAGTTTGCAAACGTTAAGTCATTGTAGAACTGTTGGAAACAGTCTGATTTATATTCAATGTCAATAGGTGCGTGAACGCTGTAAATCATCACATTAGAATTGCCTATCTGCTCGGCTATCCAAAGATAGTTCAGCCCGTTTTGCACATCGTCGATAGTGAAGAACACCTGCTGTTCGGAGTTGTTGAAAATGTAACCCGGCGTGGTGTTGGAATAGTTGCTGGCCATCAGCACAAAAAGTCCGAGCACATCGTAATCTTCTTTGGCGGGAAAGACATAGAAAGACTCATCAAAGATGGTGTCGCTGGCGATTGAACACTCTGATTTTATTTTGTTTACGCCTTGAAATTCAGCCATTTTCAAAATAAACTCGTCCATTTTGGCTGGGTCGAGATAGGTGTCGTCGGTTTTTGGCTCGTTTTCGGCATAAGTCGGCCTTTCCATTCTCAAATTCGGATTCGGTGCCGGTTGAGGTTCTGCCGCAGGTTTGGGCTTTGCGGTAGGTTTCGCCTTTGGTTTTGGTGCTTCAATTTTCGGTTCCGGAATCGCAGCGGGCTCTGTTACAGTGTCGGTTTTAACCGTGGTGGATTGCTGATTTTCAATCTTTTCTTCAACTGGCGTTTCGGCAATCATTTCCGACTCTTGAGTGGTTTTGTCGGCAAACAGAATTGCAGAGCCAATGCCGGCTACAAGCGCAATGCAAGCGGCGGCGGCCACCCAGCGCCATAGTTTTATGGTTTTGTGTTTGGCATCGGCTTCATCGTCAATCGCATCCAAAACATTGGTCAGGAAGTCGCCGGGTACTTCGGCATGTTGCCTTTTTGCCTCGCTCCGGCGCAGAGCTTCGCGTATGTCGTTGTCGTTAAACTTGTTCATATTCTTTCTTTTTAATCATTATCAATAACTTTTTCCTAATTCGGTGAAGCCTGACTGCCAGCGCGTTAGGTTCGGCGTCCATTACGTAGGCAATCTCTTGCAGAGGTTTGTCCTCGTAATAGTAGAGGTGCACCAGCATCCGCTCGTCGGGCGGCAGAATGTCGATTGCTTCCTCCATCAGCCTTATGCGCTCCTCGCTTCCGGTCGACAGTTCGTTGTCGAGTTGGTCGCTGTCTGCAATCGGCACTTCATCAATGTCAATCCAACGTATCTTACGGCGTTTCAGGTGGTTAATCGATTCGTTGTAGGCTATGCGGCTCACCCACGTCAGGAACGAAGCCCGCCCTTCGAATGACTCTATCCGGCTGAATGCCTTGACGAAAGCGTTTTGCGCCAACTCCTCGGCATCGGCTTTGCTGCCCACCATACGCACCATAAAATCAAGAACTTGCTGCGAATACTGATTCACAAAATAGGCATACTCGGCCGCTGCCTTGCGACGGTCGTTCGCGCCCAAATAGTCAACTATTCGGGCAATGCGCCTGTGTTCGTCAGTGTTCGCTTTTTGAATCATTCTGCATTTTAGACAACGGCTTTCGCGAAATATTACACGCTGCCGTCATTTTTTTTGAAATTTTTACAAAAAAAATGTATTTCTGTCGAAAACGCTGACACTGACACTAACGCAAACC
>JAFZKK010000019.1 GCA_017551905.1 Salinivirgaceae bacterium | reverse complement strand
GCCTACAGCCGTATGAACGACCAGAAATCGCTTGCTCTGCACGCCCGCAATGCTTATGGTGCCAAGTATTTCAATGCCAAGTTGTTCGACGAACTCGACATGACTCAATTCAAGTCGTTCACCCTGCGCGACTCGGGTAACGATTTTGGAAACTCTCACTTCCGCGATGCTATGATTACACACCTTGTGGCGGGCAATAATGTTGATATTCAAGCATATCAGCCGGCAGTTGTTTTCTTGAACGGCGAATATTACGGCGTTCTGAATATGCGCGAGAAATTGAACGAATATTACATTGAGAGCCACTATCCGCAGGTTGACCACGACAATTTGGACTTCATCGCGGCAAGCGATGTGACAAAGAATATGTCGGCCTCGGAAGGCGATATGGAGGCCTACAACGCATTGCTCGACTTCATTGAGAATAATGATTTGTCTGAAGAAGCCAATTATCAGTATGTGGCTACGCAAATGGATGTGGATGAGTATATTGAGTATATGGTGTCGGAGATATACGGTTCAAACAACGACTGGCCGCACAACAATGTGAAGGTGTGGAAATCGAAGAAAAATGATGGCCGCTGGCGTTGGTTCCTTTTCGACACCGACCAGTGTTATTCAATCTGGGGCGACCAGTCGGGTGATGACAAATTGGCCGACTGCCTGAAGGAAAAAGACACACACGGCAACACTTGGGCAAACTTTCTTTTCCGCAATCTGACCAAAAACAAACAATTCTGCGACGCTCTTGCCAATCGTTTTGCCGACCGTATGAACCGTGAGTTTCTGCCAGCCAATGTCAATCACTTGGTTGACAGCCTCTACAAGAACATAAAAGATGAAATAAGCTATCATCGTTCGCGTTGGAACTGCGGTGGCAATGACGGCAACAGCATGAAGGATTTTGCTAAAAACCGTCCGAAAAATATGCGCAACCATCTGCGTAAACATTTTGATGTTGGAGCTGATGTCAAGGTTACGTTCTATATCAATGATGATGCGGCTGGATATGTGCAGCTTAACTCGCTTACAATTAAGAAGTTCCCTTGGAGTGGCTCATATTTCAAGAATGTTCCAATCTCGATTCGTGCAGTGGCTCGTCCGGGTTACAAATTCTCGCACTGGGAGGATGCTGACGGCAACAATGTTAGTGAACACGAGGGAATCAGTGTCAAACTTGAAGAGACATCGGAATACACAGCTATTTTTGAATCAAGCGATTTGAAGTATAATAATGTTGTAATCAATGAGATAAATTACAAATCAGCCGATGATTTCGATACCAAGGATTGGGTTGAACTTTACAATACCACTTCAGCGGCCATCGACCTTACACGCTGGAAAATCAGTGACGGCAATCCTGATGAAGCCTTCACAATTCCTGCAGGAACTGTTATTCCACCATACGGATATTTGGTTGTTTGCTCGAATGCTAATAAGTTATTGAAATTCAATTCTAAAGCGATAAATTATGTTGGCGATTTTAAGTTTGGTTTGAGTAAGGAAGATAAGGTGCAATTGTTTGATTCTGAAGGAAATCTTATCGATGAGGTTGAGTATGTAAAATCGTGGGGCGATGCCAACGGCACAGGAAAAACACTTGCCTTGACCGACCCGTTTGCCGACAATGCTAACTATAAATTGTGGAACGACAAGGATATGCACGGCACACCGGGTGCGCAGAATGGCTCGTTCAATCCGTCGCATGACGATTTCTCCATTGTTGATACAACATTCAAAGTCGGTTTTGAGGAGCAAGTTGTGCCGGAGTTGTTTGCAATGTGTTACCCGAATCCATTGCGTAGCGATGCCCGCATAATGTGGGAACTGGCTTCTGAGGCTTATGTTAATATCGAATTGTATGCGGCTAATGGATTAAAAATGAGTGCCGTTTGTGACGATTTGTTTGCCGAAGGACGACATGTGATTGATATAAGCGATGTTGCTGCAAACTGGAATCCAGGATTGTATTTTGCAAAAATCTCGCTCAATGGTCAGAAAACTGTTGTTTTGAAGATAATGAAACAATAAGAAAGGTTGATATTTTCAGTTAAACGGCGGTTCGGAAACGGGTCGCCGTTTTTTTTGCTGCGCCATAGAATTTGCTGTTTTTATCAATTTTACAATCTTAATAGTTGTGCTTTGGTTACTTTTGCCGGAAATGAAATGTATGAGGATTTGCAAATACATAATAATCAGCTTGCTATTGCTTGCAACGGTTGCCGACGCGCAAGTGGTAATTAATGAGTATTGCGCTTCATCAACTTCATTCTTAGATGAATACGGCGATAATGCTGATTGGATTGAATTATATAACACATCTTCTTCGGATGTCAACCTCGAAGGCTGGCATTTGTCGGACAAGGCCACAAACCTGACAAAATGGACATTCCCATTGGTAACGCTACCAGTAGGCGGCCATTTGCTTGTATTTGCCTCAGGCAAAGACCTTTACGAGTATTCGGTCGGTGACACCATTTTTTACAATCCGCTTGTCGAGGCTACAGATAAATTTTCGTATGCCATTGGCTCATCATCTATTCCAAAAAATTGGTACAAAGCCGATTATGATGATTCGAAATGGTCGGTTGGCAAGGGTGGGTTTGGATATAACTCTAGTTATGCGACAACTGAAGTTCCGTATGGCACCATATCGGTTTTTGTGCGTAAGAAATTTAATATAAGTAATTTGAGTGCGGTTAAAGAATTGTTGCTCGATTTGGATTATGATGATGGTTTTGTGGTTTACATCAATGGTTATGAGGTTGCGCGTGAGAATCTAGGCTCAGTGGGCGACATCACTCCATACAATACCACAACGCCCGATTATGTGAATCCGTTGCTTACAAACGGTAGTCCGCTGGCGCATTACGACTTGTCTGATAATATTAAGTATCTTGTTGAGGGTGAGAATGTTCTGGCTATCCAGATTCATAACATTAGCGAGACATCGAGCGATTTGTTGCTCTATCCGTTCCTGACGGCTGGCTCTACAGTTAAAGGCAGTAGGTCGTTAAATGAACTTGTTGATTTGCAGCCAAAAAGCAATGCGAAATATTTCCACACAAATTTCAGTATTTCAACTGAAGGTGAGCCGATTTTCCTCACAAACGCATCGGGGAAAATTGTGCATCAGACTGATAGCACAGTTGTGCCCAACGATGTGTCGCGTGGATTGTCGCCCGACGGTTCAGGCAAATGGGTGTTTTTTGCAGAGCCAACGCCTAATGCGGCAAATACTACGAAGACGTATGCATCGGCCAGAACTAATGAAGTGTCATTTTCATTACCAGGTGGTTTGCAGACTGAGCGTCAAGACTTGACATTGACATCAGCGGCCGGGACGCCTATCTATTACACCACCGATGGCTCTGTTCCGACCAAAGAATCAAAGCTTTACACTGAGCCGTTGTGGCTTGGCAAAACAACGGTTGTGCGAGCCATCTCGTACTGCGACTCACTCTTGCCCGGTCAGCCAGCCACGCGCTCGTTCATTTATCCCAACCACTCAATCACGCTGCCGGTTTTCTCGTTGGTAACCGACCCGTACAATCTATATGATTATAATTATGGCATTTACGTTGAGGGTCCCGATGCCGAGGAGGCCCACCCGCACTTTGGAGCGAATTATCATAAAGATTGGGAACGCCCGATGCACGTTGAGTGCTTTTTCCCTGATGGAGAGAAAGTTATCGACCAGGATGCGGGTGTGAAAATTGCCGGAGCTTGGAGCCGCGCCCACGCACAAAAATCGTTCGCTTTCCACGCACGTAATGCATACGGGAAAAACAGGTTCGATTGTAAATTATTCAACAACAAGGATATATCGAGTTTTAAATCGTTTGTGCTCCGCAATTCGGGCAACGATTGGTATTACACAATGTTCCGCGATGCAATGATTACCGGTTTGGTTCGTAACACAAATATTGATATTCAGGCATATCAGCCGTCGGTGGTCTATCTGAATGGCGAGTATTGGGGCATTCTGAATATCCGCGAGAAGATTAACGAGCACTATGTTGCCAACAATTTCAATTGGGTTGATGTTGATGAGCTTGATTTATTGGAACTTAGCGGCACGGTTGTTCACGGCGAAGATGTCGAATTCAATAATTTGAAAAAATACCTGCGGTCGCATTCTATGTCGAATGATGCCAATTATGATTATATCACAACACAAATCGACATCGACGAATTCATTGAATATATGGTACTTGAGATATATTGCAACAATGGCGACTGGCCGCACAACAACTGTAAATTTTGGCGTGCGCGTGTCGATGGCGGCCGTTGGCGTTGGATAGCTTACGATACCGATTTTGGTTTTGGACTCTATTCCACTGGTTATGACGAGGATATGCTGGGCTCGTGTCTGAAAAATACTTCGGGCCCGACATTCATCTTGAACAAGCTTACGGCGAGCGAGACATTCGTCCGTAACTTTGTGAACCGCTTTGCCGACCGCTTGAATAACGAATTCCGACCTGATGTGGTTAATTCATTGATAGATAGCCTCTCGGAAAACATTTCAGATGAGATAAAATATCATATTAATCGTTGGCATGCCATTGGGGATTGGACATATAATGTAGAACGCATGCGCACCTTTGCCGAGGAGCGCCCGTCATACTTGCGTGACCATGTCCGTGACCATTTTTTTGCAGGCAAAGATGTAAGGATAACGCTTGATGCCAACGATAGCAAGGCTGGTTATATCCAGCTAAACTCTCTGACGCTGAAGAATTTTCCGTGGAGCGGAATCTATTTTTCAAAGGTGCCGGTATCGTTGCGGGCAGTGGCGCGACCGGGTTACAAATTTGTGCGTTGGGTAGATAGTGATGGCCAAACGGTTGACACTCACGCTGGCATCAAGGTTACATTGAGCAAGGCATCGCGCTATACTGCGATTTTTGAGCCAACCAACGATGTTTATAACAGTATTGTTATCAACGAGATAAACTTTAAATCTGCCGACGATTTCGACACCAAAGACTGGGTTGAGCTTTACAATACAACAGCGGCGGCCATCAACATTTCGGGTTGGAAACTTGCCGGTGAAAACCTTGACGAAGCGTTCACAATTCCAGTCGGAACAATCATCTCTCCATACGGTTATGTGGTTGCGTGCGCCAACCGCAACAAACTAGTCAGTTTGAATCCGGGTTTGCAGAATGTAATTGGCAATTTTGCATTCCGTCTGAGCGGATATGATAAAGTGCAATTGTTTGATTCAGAAGGAAATCTTGTCGATGAGGTGGAGTACAACGCTAAAACGTGGGCCAATGCTGACGGCAACGGCTACACACTTGCTTTGACCGACCCGTTTGCCGACAATGCCGCTCGCCGTTTGTGGCAAGCCAACGATTTACACGGCACACCCGGAGCCGAAAATGGTCAATTCAGCCCGTCGCATGACGATTTCAGCATTGGCGATGACAGCTTCAAAGTTGGAGTGGGCGAAGAGCAAGAAGTTTCGGAAGCGTATGCCTTCTGCCGTCCTAATCCTTTCCGCGATAATGTGGAAATAGTTTGGTATCAATCTGTTACGACTAATACTCGTATTCAAATTTTCTCTGCGCAGGGAGTGAATTTAGCCGATTTCGGCAGCAATTTATACGTTGAAGGCGAACACTCTTTGAACATAACAAGCGCTATAAACTGGCAGCCCGGCTTGTATTTCGTTAAGATAGCAATTGACGGCTGTAGTCCGGTCATAATCAAGATTTTGCGGCTGTAGTGTCATCGGATGTAGGTGAAGTTTCGAAAACTTTCCGATTCAGTATTTGGAAGATGCCAAATGAGGCTAATACGCATACAAACAACACAATAGCGTGAGTTGTCGGTCCACCGAAATAGTCGGTTACCGATGAGTTGATGTCACCGGTAAGGTAGCCAAGAAGGAATCCGGCAGAGTTGTTGGCGCAGTGCATCATTATTCCTATCCAGATGCTGCCGGTTTTCCAAAATAGCCATCCAATGGCGCAACCAATTATGAATGCGGCTATAAACTGCCACGGGTTGAGGTGCGCGATGCCGAAAATGACTGCCGACCAGATAATTGCCTTTGTGGGAGAGTATCGGCGTAGAAGTGCGGCTAAAATCACACCACGGAAAAGCAATTCCTCAAGCATAGGTGCGGCAATGCCAACTGTCAGAAAACCAGCGAAATCGAGCGAAACGGCATCTTTAAACAGTTCGGCGATAAAGTCGGGCATCGGTATCAGCGATGCTATTGATTCCGAAATCAGCGATAATGCGAAAATTAGCACTAATGATAAAAGCAACACGCTGATTTTGAATCTGTTGGTATCGAAATATTTAATATTGAAAATCTTTACAGTAATAAGTAGTGTGGCGCCAAACTGTAGCATGTAGCTAAACAGCATTATCCACGATTTGGATTCTGGCAATCGCTGTAAAACACTCATTTGCAGTAATGATACCGGAACCGACACTACTAACAAGATGCCGATTATAAGGAATGCTTGACCAATGCTTATCGATGGTCTATCTGTTTTGTTTTCAATATATTCCATAGTCTAAACTTTTTCAACGTACAATTGTGCCGAGCTGCAGTCTGTAATTTTCACCTGTTCGCCTTTTTCAATGAACCCGCGGTTCGATTTTGCATCGAACAAATGGCCGTCAATCTCAATTTTTCCTGACGGGCGCAGAACAGTTGCGGCGGAGCCTTGCCGTCCGATGTATTGCTTCAAGTCGGCTTGTACGCCAACAAATCCCTCATCAGTTTTTTGTGAAGTTGTGAGCGACAAGCGGTTGCCGAAAATGGTTGCAGTATAGAATTTTGAGCTTATCCACAAGCACAAACCAATTGATACAAACGATGATAGAATCACCAGCAAAAGCGATTTCAGCACATCGTCGGGGCGGATGGTGGGTACATCGCCATCGAAGTTGCCAACCATAGCCATTGTGAGGCCGGCCACGGCAAGAATAATTCCCGAAATGCCGCACACACCGAATCCAGGGAATGCAAACAACTCGATGATTATCAGTATTATGCCCAAAACAAATAGCGCTATTTCCCAATGAGCGGCAAGTCCTTCGATGTAAAGCGGCGCAAAGTAGAGTATTGCGGCACCAACCGCAATCACCGACGGGAAGCCGATTCCGGGCGATTGCATCTCGAAATAGATGCCGCCGATGATGGCCATAATGAGAAGACCTTGCAAGGCCGGATTCATCAGCCAGCCGAGAGCCTTGTCGAGTCCTGTCGGGCGATATTCGGTGATGACGGCGTTGTGGCGGCCTTCAAGTTCGAGCACTTCGGGAATGCTCTCGGCCAACCCGTCGCAAAAGCCGTGCTCAATAGCTTCCGATGCGGTGAAAGTCAGCACTTTGCCAGCTTCAATCAGCCCGTCGATGCTGATGTCTTGGTCAACCATTGCCTCGGCAATTTGCGGGTTGCGCCGCCATTTGTAGGTGGTGTCGGCACCGCTAATCAGCGTGTCGCAGCCGTGCGCTTCGGCAGTGGCCCGCATAATGCCGCGCATATAACTTTGGTACTTGTCGGGCATCGCCTCGCCGCTTTGGTTCACCACTGTGGCCGCGCCAATGCTTGCGCTTTTTCGCATATATATATTGTCGCAGGCAATGGCAATCAGCGCCCCGGCCGAGGCCGCGTTGTTGTCGACAAAGGCAACCACCGGAATTGTGCTGTTTAGAATCCGGGTGCGGATTGAGTCGGCATCGGCAACCGCGCCGCCGTAGGTGTTCATATGCAAAAGAATCAGGCCGGCAGAGTCGCTTTGCGCTTTTTCAAATCCGCGCTGCACTTTTATCCACATCGACGAGTTAACTTCCTCATTCAATTCGATTTGCATAACTGAAACCGATGCGTTGTCAACAACGGTTTCTGCCGTCAAATTGAGCGAGGCAAGCATTAATGTGATAATCAGAAGTTTTTTCATAATCGTTTGCTTTTCAGTGCAAATGTAAGAAAATGAGAGAGTAATTAGAAGTTGTGAAGTGAATTTAGTTATTTTGGCATCGGGAAAACCGAAAACTAAAATAAAGAAAAATCAAATCTAAATTATTATGATACAACGAATTCAATCTGTTTATCTGTTTGTTGCCGCGGCGCTCACTTTTTGCCTTTATGCGTTACCATTTGCTAGTGTTGAAATGATTCGGACTCCTTGGCCGATGAAAATAACGGCTTGTCACTTAACAACATTACCTAGTATTCTATTCCCAAGAACAATAATGTTGCCACTTTCAGCTGTAACGATTTGTGCGATAGCGCTTTGTGTGGTTGCTATTTTCCTTTATCGTAATCGCACGAACCAAATGAAAGTTGTAAAACTGAGCATTGCGCTTCAAGCAATTGTACTGATTACTATGGTGGCATATTACTTATATTTCATTCGGTTTTGTGTGGCAGGAAATCTCCAAATTGCTATTATTTTCCCGGTCATTAACATTATATTATTGGTGTTGGCTTACCGTGGAATAAAGAAAGATGACGATTTGGTGAAGTCGGCCGACCGTCTGCGCTAATCTAAAATGTTGATAGTGTGAAAGATATTTCTATGAAATATGTTCGTGCGATTTTGCTCTTATGCAGCGTTTTCGCCTTTTCCGTTTCGCACTGTCAGAATCAAAACAACAACCAACTGTCTGACAGTCAGCTTGGTTTTCAATATTATCGTCAAGGCGATTACCGGAAGGCCGCCGATGTTTTTTCGCGCCTGTATCAGCAAGGACGCACCGATTATTACTACACTTATTATCTGAACTCGTTGCTGAAGATTCCCGATTATGATGCTGCCGAAGCGCTGATTAACAGCCAGATACAACGCAATAAAACCAATCTGCGCTACAATGTCGATTTGGGTTATCTGCAAAGTCTGCGCGGAAACGAAGACAAAGCGAATAAGATTTACCAACAGACAATCAAGAAGTTAAGCTCCGACATTCAACAGATAACGAAACTTGCGCAGGCTTTTATCGAGTATCGTTTGTACAACTATGCCGAGACAGTTTATGCTGAAGGCCGGAAACTGACAAAAGGCGGTTATGATTTCCGTATCGAAATGGCGCAACTGTTTTATTATCAGCGCAATTTTGAAAAGATGATTGACGAGTATCTTGAGCTGTTGAAAGTGAGCGACGTCTATCTGCAACAAGTCCAGAATTATCTGCAACAGGCCATTTACAACGATGTTGATGACAGTCTTAACGATTTGTTATGCAGTAAGTTGCTTCAAAAATCGCGAGAGAATCCCGATTTGACGGTTTACAACCAGTTGCTCATCTGGAATTATATCCAGGACAAGAAATTCGACCTTGCGCTGCCGCAGGCCCAAGCGCTCGACCGTCGGCTGAACGAGAACGGACATCGTGTTGTGTCGTTGGCGCGCGCCGCAGCTGAGAACAACGATTTCCAAACAGCCATCGACGCTTATCAATATGTTGTGCAAAAGGGTGGAAATCAAGAATATGCACATGTGGCGCAAACCGAAATGCTTGAGGTGATGTATCGTCGTATCGAGCTTGAAATTGACACCAAACAGTCTGATTTTGAGAGGCTTGAACAAGCTATAACTAATGCGCTTCAAGATATGGGCGTCAACAACGAAACCATTGATTTGGTGCGCGATTTGGCCAAACTGAAATCGATTTATCTTGGAAAAACAGCCGACGCGCAATTTTTGCTCGAGGACGCCCGCACTATGCGCTCGCTCAACAAAGAGACGCTGGCCGCTATCGACATTGAGCTGGCCGACGTCTATCTAATGCAGGGAAACTATGCTGACGCCACGCTGACATATGCGCGAGTCGAGGTGAACAACGCCAACAGCCCGGTCGGGTCGGAGGCAAAGCTGCGCAAGGCTCGGTTGGCCTATTTCATCGGCAACTTCACATGGGCGCAGGCTCAACTCGACGCGCTGAAGGCAAGCACCGAGAAACTCACAGCCAACGATGCGGCGCAGCTGTCGGTGCTGATTGAAGACAACACCGGCTGGGACGACGAGTCGGATGCCGCAATGCTCATCTATGCGCGCGCCAATCTTCTTCATTATCAGCATAATGACACTGCCGCTTTGGCCGCCATCGATACCATTATTAATATGTATGCCACAACCCCGATTGCCGACGAGGCATGGTATCTGAAAGGCGAAATCTATCGGTTTAAAAACCGTTACAACGAGGCGGTGGAGGCCTATCAGATTGTGGCACAGCAATATCCCGACGATATTTTGGCCGACAATGCCAACTATCAGCTTGCGACAATCTATCAACATCAGTTTAACAATTCGGAAAAAGCCATGGAGCACTATCTGAAGCTGATAACCGACTACGCAAGTAGCATTTTTGTGACCGAGGCCCGGAAACAGTACCGAATTTTGCGTGGTGATAAAATTGAGTAAAATCTTTCTTGCTTTTTTCGCATAGTGTACTAACTTTGGTATATGCGATTTGCATAAACATATATAAAAATAAGTACCATGTATAACCAACAAGAATTAGCATCAATCAAGGCTCACGGGTTGGAGCCGCGTGATGTAGACGAACAAGTTAGAAAGTTTGGAAAAGGTTTCAAGCCGTTGCAGATTATCGCGCCGGCAACGGCTAAGAATGGCATCAAATGTTTGTCGGAAGGCCGAAAACTCGATTATGTGACATTGTATGAGGCGTCGAAGGCGAAGAAGGTGAAATTTGTGCCGGCTTCGGGAGCGGCTTCGCGCATGTTCAAAAAACTATTTGAGGTGATGGACTCTTACAAAGGTCCGCAAGATTACGATAAAGCTATGAGCGACAGCGCGATAGCTGATTTGTGCAACAACATCGCAAAGTTCGCTTTCTACGACGATTTGCAAGATGTTTTGAAAAAACGCGGCACGTCGGTTGAAGAATTGCTGAAAAACAAACAGATAGGTCAGTTGCTCAAAGCCATTCTCACCGATGAAGGTTTGAATTACGGCAAGTTGCCGAAAGGCTTGTTGAAGTTCCATCGAACCGATTACGGCTGCATTACTCCGTTTGAGGAGCATCTGATTGAGGCCGCCTCATACGCTTCGACCAACGGCACCGCATATTTGCATTTCACAGTTTCTGAATCTCATAAGGAATTGTTTGAGAACAAGTTGAAAGAAGTGTTGTCGTTCTATAGCAAGAAATTCAATTGCAATTACGAAGTGTCGTTTAGCGTGCAAAAGCCTGAAACTGACACAGTTGCTGTTGACGAAAATAATAATCCGGTTCACACTCCTGACGGCGGTTTGGTTTTCCGTCCGGGCGGGCATGGTGCGCTGATAGCCAACTTGAGTCAGATAGACGCCGATTTGATTTTTGTGAAGAATATCGATAATGTGGTGCAAGACCGCAAAAAAGCTGATACAGTGCAATATAAGAAGGCTATTGCCGGAATGTTGCTGCACAATCAGGCACGGATTCATGAGTATCTGCGCAAGATGGACGAAGGCATTTCTGACGCACTGATTCAAGAGGTTGAGTCGTTTGTGAAGGCCAAACTGCAAATCCTTCCGCCAGCCGAATATCCGTTGTTCTCTGACAATCAGAAGATTGACTTCCTCCGTGCAAAGCTTGACCGCCCGATTCGCGTTTGCGGAATGGTTATCAACGAGGGCGAACCTGGTGGCGGCCCGTACTGGGTAAAAGGCATCGACGGTTCGGTTCAGCTGCAGATATTGGAAAGCACACAAATTCCTGACGATAAGAAAGATGTGATGGCTCAAGCCACTCATTTCAACCCTGTCGATTTGGTTTGCTCAACGGTCGATTACAAAGGCAACAAGTTTGACCTTCCGCGCTATGTCGACCAACAGACAGGCTTCATCAGTAGCAAGAGCATCGAAGGCAAAACCGTTCGCGCGCTTGAGTTGCCGGGCTTGTGGAATGGTGCAATGAGCGACTGGATTACCTTGTTTGTCGAGGTTCCGGCCAGCACATTCAACCCTGTTAAGACAGTTAATGATTTGCTCCGTGAAGCACATCAATAGTTGATGGTTAGAGTTTTAGTAGGAGAGGCGTCGTTTGGGCGCCTCTTTTTTTACGGCAATCTTAAAAAATCCTCACCAGTGTTGCTCCGTAGCCATATTCTTTGAACGAAGCATCTTGATAATCAAGTTTTTTCTTCATTTGGTCGAGTTTGCGGCGGATTTCGAGTTTCAGTACGCCGGCGCCCACACCATGAATGAAGACAATCTTTTTGGTGCCGTTGTGCAAGGCTTTCTCCAACTCCTCGTTGAACTTTTTCATTTGAATCTCAAGCATTTCGCTGTTGCTAAGGCCGCGGAAGTCGTCTAACAGCTCGTGAATGTGCAAGTCAACCTCCACAATCTGCGATTGCATAGCTTTGCCTGACTTAAACTCCTTATGCTCAACTTTTTCGCCTTGCCGTTTCTGATTCACAAGCGCCTTGAAATCTTTTTCGCTCATGTTCTCGATTGAGTCGGCGGCGGCGCGCTCGTCAATCAGCGCAATCATCATGGCGTTTTTGCTGAAGAAATCGTTTTTCACAAACGATGTCTCTTTGTAAAACTTCACCGGATTCATTTCGATGGTTCGTGACAGCGGCTCTTTAACTTTGAAAACGCCTTTGCGATAGAAAGTTAGGTGGAACGTATATGCCGGAATCAGGTTCACGCTGTCCATTGTCAAAGTCGAAAACTGCACTTTGGTGTTGGCCTCAAGCACGCCCACAGCCTCTGATTCGCTTTGGTCGTCGGCGTTTGTCGCAATAATATTGTATAGCACGTTGTAGTTGCTGTCGTTTATCAGATAGATGTCGAAGCCGCCGTTTTTAGGTTTTGGAACAAAAGCCAGAAACTCGCGCAGGCTGTCGCCGTTGGCCTTGTCGAATGATACCATGGGGTAGAAAATCTCCTCAATCGATGGTGCCGCCGGAGTGTCATCTTCAGACTCATCAGCTTCGTTGTCGGTGTTGCTATCAGCTTGATAATGTTTGGTTTTGCCGTTGTCGGCATTGCCGCTTCGGTTCTCGCGCAGACGATTGTCGGCTGACGATTCCACAACAACCAACTCGCTCATCGGGGTTGGCACCTCAAATTCATCATCGTTCAAAACCATAGCGGTGTTGCGGTCGATGATTTTCACAACCGTTCCGCCGCCCACATCATTCAAAAAACGCACTTTGTCGCCAACTTTCACGTTCATAACATTCAATTTTTAAAAAGCGTGCAAAGTTAGTAATTTTGCGGAGTGTTGGCACGATTATCCGCCATGCGATTTGTTTTGTAACTGATTGATATAATGAATATTCCGTCAAACCTGTCGATTTCCGATTTCAATTATCCGCTGCCCGACGAGCGCATCGCAAAATACCCATTGGCCGAGCGCGACCAGTCTAAATTGCTGGTTTACAATCGAGGAAAAATATCAGAAGATGTGTTCCGCAATTTAGCCTCGCATTTGGATGCCGACTCGGTTATTATCACAAACAACACGAAGGTTATTCGTGCGCGGATGGAGTTTTTCAAGGAGTCGGGGGCGCGTGTCGAGATTTTCTGCCTTGAGCCGCATGAGCCGGCCGAGTATAATGTAATGTTCTCGCAGACAAAGAGTTGCGTATGGAATTGCTATGTCGGCAACAGCAAGAAGTGGAAAAACGGCAGTCTGACAAAGGCGATTGATTTGGACGGCAGAACCACCACGCTCAGCGTTACCCGTGTGGGTACTGACAAGGATTCGCAACTTATTCGTTTTGAGTGGGATAATCAACAGGTTGCCTTTGGCGAGATTGTCGATTGGGCCGGGCAGATTCCAATTCCACCGTATCTGAACCGAAAATCGGAAGATATTGATAATGAGCGCTATCAAACTATCTATTCGGAAGAGAAAGGCTCAGTGGCGGCTCCAACGGCCGGTTTGCATTTCACGCAGTCGGTTTTCGATTCGCTTCGTGCCAAAGGCATTGAGCATCTGAATGTTACGTTGCACGTTGGTGCCGGAACGTTCAAACCAGTGCAGACGCCGACAATTGGCGAGCACCCGATGCACACCGAACATTTTGTGCTGTCGGAGGATATTCTAGCACCTATATATAATAATAAGAAAAAAGTGGTGGCAGTTGGGACAACCACCGTGCGCACGCTCGAGAGCATGTATTGGATGGGCGTTAAGGCGAAGTTGCAGATGGATAATCCGCTGTCGCTTGGGCAATGGGAAGCCTACTCGTTGCCTGATTCGGTTTCTGTCGGTGAGGCGTTTGGCGCGCTTATCGACTTGGTGCGGCGTTCGGGCGCAGCCGAACTGACGGCCAGCACCTGCATAATGATTGCGCCGGGCTACACCTACAAGGTTGTCGACAATCTGATAACCAACTTCCACCAGCCGCAAAGCACACTGTTGCTGTTGGTTTCGGCCCTCATCGGCGATGACTGGCACCGCATTTACGATTACGCACTGGGCAACAATTTCAGATTTCTCAGCTATGGCGACAGTTGTCTGTTGAAAGTGAAATAATTTGGCCAAATAATAGGAATTGAAAAAAAATATATATCTTCACGCAACCTTTTTACCAAAAGGCGCATCTTATTATTGATTTATCTGAAAAATGATAATATTTGTTTTATTAACTTAAATTTATATTAATTATGAGAAAGATTTCGATTTTAAGCTTAGTTGCTTTAGGAGCAATGGTATTTGCAAGTTGCGGTGGAACAAAGCCTGCATCAGTTACAAAAGGCCGTCAAGAGTTGACAATTCCTTGCCAGGAGTTTGGTCAGAACACAAAAGACGCATTCCGCGCAAGCGCAACAGCCAAGAGCCAAGACCTTAATCTTGCCAAACAAAAAGCATTGCTTAACGCAAAACAAGCTTTGGCGGCAAGCATCGAGTCAACAATTAAATCGGTTACCGAGAATTATGCAAGCGAAATGGACGCTGCCGGCAAACAAGAGTTTGAGCAGTCGTATCAGAGCCTGACCAAAGAGGTTGTAAACCAAAAACTGAACTCGGTTAAGGTAACTTGCGAGAAATATTTCCAGGCCGATGGTGGTGGTTATGAGGCATTTGTCGCTGTCGAAATGGGCAAAGACGAAGTCATCAACACTGTTGAGAATTCAATCTCGAAAGACAAGAAACTTGAGGTTATGTACGACCGCGAGAAATTCCGTCAGAAGTTTGACGAGGAAATGAGCAAACTTTAATTAACGGTTTTTTACGGATAAAGAAGTTGCTCGGCATGGGCAACTTCTTTTTTTCTTTATTGCATCACACTTAAAATATTTGAATATGAGAAAGATACTGTTATTGTTGTCGATATTCTGCGGATTGGCAACACTGAACACAGCTGTGGCTCAAAAGGCCAAAGTGCTTGAAAGCCAGCCCAAAAAACAACCGGCGTGGGTTAATTCATTAGTCAAAGACTACATTGTAATGTCGGCGTCGTCAAATACTTTGGAAGATTCACGAGAAAAAGCTATCCTGAAAGTCAAAGAGCAGATTATCAGCTCGGTAGCCGACAATATCTCGACTCAGACAGAGCACTCGCTGACAGAGGACAACAAGTCGGGCGACATGCGGATAACCGAGTCGTACAAGGTGGCGACCAAGACACGCGCGGCCGATATTCCGTTTATCAAGGGCGTCTCGCTTAACCAGGTTGAGGATTACTACTGGGCAAAGGTAAAGGAGAGCGACGGCCGCATCAACTATTACTATCATGTTAAGTATCCGTTCAGCGATTTTCAACTGAAAAAGCTGGTTATGGAGTACGAGAAAAACGACCGCGAACTCACTCGCCAGTTGAACTCTCTGATTGCTAAAATTGATGAGACAAACAGCCTCGAGGAATTGCAACAGATTCATTCTGAGATTAATGCGCTCAAAAAAGCGTTTATCGATGTCGATACCCGCCTGCACCAGTCCGAGGTGGCTATGAGCAAGATTGTCGAGATTATGAAAAACGCTTCAATTGAGACAGTTAGCACATCGCTGGGCGAGATTAGGTTTACGATTAACGCCGCCGGCAAGGTGATGCATACAACAGCAACTCCGCGCGCAAAATCGAACTGTGCAAAGATTGTCGAGGTTAAGCCAAATGGCGATGAATGGGTTGTAAAATACACATACAATGAATGTTACGACGACCCAGACAATAAGATAACCGTTGAGTACAGAAACCAGTTTGGCAAGGCCAACCACGATTATTTCTTCAACATCAAAGGTGAGTCAATCAACATTTTTGTCAACAACGACATCAACTTTACCGCTGGCACCGACAACGGAACTGAGATTACGGATTGCAATTGCTACATCCCGGTTGTGTCGAAATACGACGCTCCGTTCACGATTACCAAGGTGGTGCTCAATTTTGGCAACGAGAGTCCGATAATCATCGACAACATCAACGCATCGTTCAGCGGAAAAGGCACTCACGACCTGAATCTGACTGTGGCTCAGGCTCTTGACAAGTCGATTTATACTGCCAAGAAGTATGATACACTGAAAGGCGTGGTTTATTACAAATCGAACAAGACTGGCGAACAAGGCTCTTATAAGCTTTATAATCAGAAGTTTACAACCGCTTGGTAAGTTTGGTTAAGATAGATGGACAAGAGCCACTTCATTATTTTTGAGGTGGCTCTTTTTATTGATTATTTTGCGGCAAATTTTTCAGGATATGAAACTATATGTTAAAACCGCGGTTTTGCTGTCATTAGCATTGTTGTTTGCATCGTGCGCTGAGCGTCAAAGCGGCGGCAAGCCTGCCACAGTCAAGGTCGGACGGCTTGCGGTGTCGCTTATTAATGGCGATAAGTATGTGTTTGGGCAAAATATTGATTTGCAATGCAATACCGAGAACGGCGCAGCCATCGACTCATTATGCGTCAGCTTTGGTGGGCGGACAATCAACTATGCCCAAACCGCAACGCTGAGCATCCCAACTAATCAAGCAAGTGTCGGACAACATACAATCCGAATAACAGCTTGGACATCAGATGGTTTGCAAGCCGAAGGACGTGCGCATGTGGGCATTGTTTCCGATGTTGAGCCGGAGCGCTATACCTACAAAATAATCAAGCAACTGCCTCATAATCACGATTATTACACGCAAGGTCTGGAGTTCGACGGTGATTATCTGTATGAAGGAACTGGGCTTGAAGGTCGCTCGGCTTTGTATAAGATTGATTTTCAGAAACAAACTGTTGTGAATAGTGTGGCGTTGGACAATCAGTATTTTGGCGAGGGCGTTACGGTGCTTGGCGAAAAAGTGTACCAGCTTACATGGCGGTCGTTTGCCGGTTTTGTCTATAACAAAAACACGCTCAATAAGATAGCCGATTTTTCGTATCCTACCGAAGGCTGGGGGCTTGCCAACGACGGCACCAATCTGATAATGAGCGATGGTAGCGAAAAGATTTATTTTCTTGATACTGCGTCTTTTAGCGAGGTGCGCCGAGTTGAGGTTTACGACAACAACGGCCCAATCACCATGCTCAACGAGTTGGAGTATGTCGATGGCTTGATTTACGCCAACATTTATTGCTCAGACTTCATTGTGGCTATTGAGCCAGCATCTGGTAAAGTGCTGAAAATTATTGATATGCGCGGATTGCTAAACAATGTTGAACTGAAGCAGCGCGTCGATGTTCTAAACGGCATCGCTTACCAAAAAAGCACCAATCGTTGGTATGTTACCGGAAAGCTGTGGCCTAAAATGTTCCAGGTGGAGTTTGTTGAGAAACGATAACGATTGACGATAACGATAACTAAAACTAAAACACTGACACTAACGCTAACGCTAACGAAAACGTAAACTGAAAACGTAAACGTAAACCTTTTAACCTGTTAAACAGCGTAGCGTTTCAACTCGTTAAACGATTGTCCGATTCACCGATTCACCTGTTCAATCAACCTTTCGTCTTTTCCGACAGCGATTTAAATCCTTCGCCAAGAATCTCTTTTGCGTCAATCACTGCCACAAAAGCGTTGGGGTCGATGCGGCCGATGTGCTCCTCGAGAATTAGTACCTCGCGGCGGTCGACAATGGTGTAAATCACCTTTTTAGGCGTGCCGCCGTACATTCCTTCTCCGTTCAGATAGGTGCCGCCGCGGCCAAGGTCGTTGAGCAGGCGCTCGCGGATTTCTTCGTGATGGTCCGATACGATTAGCAGCATTTTCTCGTGCCCCGCACCTTCGAGAATCATATCCACAACCTTGCCGGTGATGAAAATCACAAGCCACGAATACAATGGTATCTTCCAGTCGCTGAAGGCGATAAGTCCCAACAATGCAATGGCGCTATCGACATAAATCAGCAAATGGCCGATTGGTAGATGAGTGTATTTGGCAATGATGGCCGCAATAATGTCGGAACCGCCCGATGTGGCTTTCGACTTGAACACAATGGCCAACCCGATGCCGATGATGGTTGCGCCGAAAACCGAAGCCAACAGCAAATCGTCGGCCAGGCCGAGCGGGTCGTTCTCGCCAATGAATGCCGTGAGAGTATCCATAAACGCCGCCGTCGACAGGAAGCCCAGCACCGTTTTGAAGCCGAAGCGCGGCCCCAAAATCTTCGTGCCTATAATAGTAAGTATGGTATCGAGGCAAGCCGACACAAGACCTATGGGCGTGCCGTCGGGGAACAAGTCGAACATTCCTTTGGTGGAGTGGTGAATGACGATGGAGATGCCATAAACACCGCCCGGCACAATCTTATATGGGTTGATGAACAGCACAAAACCCAACGACAGCACAAAAGTGCCCACCAGAATATAGGCGACCGACTTGGCCGCATCGCGCCACGTGCCGCCACCAGTCAACTTGTTTAAATCCAATGCCATAGTTTCTTGTTGTTTGGGGCAAAGATAGGGAATTTAATGGTGAATCGGTGAATCGATGTTTTGAAAACAACAAGCCATTCTTTTCCCATCGCACACTCAAAAACATTTTTCATTATCTTTACGCATCTTTCGGGCAAGACGAACACTCTTACCTGTGTGAAATGATAAAATTTGAGTTTAATAACATTTAAAAGCGAATTGTAAATAACTGAAAAACAATACAAATAATGACATACTAAAGCATTAGACTTTTTCTTTCTCACGGAAAATTTGGCAATCTATTAAGTCCGAAAGAAATAAGTGACTGCGCGCGTGGCGTGCACTTGACTTATTTTTCGTGGACTAAGGTTACGCCAAATACCTCCGTGAGCGGAAACAGTTGAGTTTCACGCTTTTTTTATGCCAAAAAGATAACACTAACGATAACGCTGACGAAAACACTGACGCTAACGAAAACACTGACACTAACACTAACGAAAACGATAACTATAACACTAACGATAACGAAAACATTAAACCTGTTAAACTTGTTTAACTTTTAAACTATAACAAAATGAGAAAGATACACAGATTTATTCTAACTTTTGCCATGGCATTGTGCTCAATGGCAGTTTTAGCTCAAAACGGATTTAACTATCAAGCAGTTATCCGCGATGAAAATGGTAACTTGTTGGTTAACCATAAGATAGCGTTGCGCATTACGCTTCTGAATGGCGAAAACCCGCTTTATCAGGAGCAGCAGACTCTAACCACCAACGCCTATGGCGCTATTTCGGTTGTGGTGGGCACTGGCACTATCCTATCGGGAACATCGTTTGCCAATGTGCCGTGGAGCAACGGCAACATAAGCATGAGAACCGAGTTCAACCCCGACCCCGACAACAGCTCAACGTTTGACGTGATTGGCACTACACTACTGCAATCGGTGCCGTTTGCCGAGTATGCCAAAACAACCGGCGAGGTTGAAAATCCTACAAACATTAAGATTCAGGCCTCTGCCACCACCGGCGACGAAGAGGCGCTGTTTGAGGTGAAGGACAATGATGGCAAAGTGGTTTTTGCCGTATATAAGAATGGTGTCCGCGTTTATGTTGACGAGAACGACTCGAAAGCCGCAAAAAGCGGTTTTGCCGTTGCAGGCAAAAGCGGAAAAGACGGCACCGAGAGCCAGTATTTCTCAGTAAACGCCAGCGGTACAAAGGTTTACGTTGACGATGACACCGTAACCACCAACGGCAAGGCCGCCAAAGCCAAGTTTGCAGTGGCCGGGAAAAGTGGCAAAGCCAACGCCAATACCGACTATTTTGCCGTAAACGGTTATGGCACACAGGTTTACGTTGACGATGAAAACTCAAAAGCAGCCAAGGCCAAGTTTGCCGTAGCCGGCAAAAGCGGCAAAGCCGACGGCAATGGCAATCTGTTGGTTGTAAACCAGTCTGG
>JAFZKK010000018.1 GCA_017551905.1 Salinivirgaceae bacterium | reverse complement strand
GGTGTGGAAAACAAAAATCCCAAAAGTTGCCTGATTCAATCTTACTCTGAATTACAATAAATTAAATCGTTATATTATGAAAAAGATACTTACATTATGTTTTGTGTGTCTGTCGCTATATAGTTCGGCACAGGAAGTGTTTTGTGATAATGTGGGAATTTTGGAGTACACTGTGACTGATGCAAAAAAAAGAAATGTATCAGTTCGCGCAAAACCGTGGCATTACACTGATTCTTTTTACGGTATCAGTGGAGGTTGCGTTCTTCAAAGTTCTGTTGTGAATAAGTATGATGGAGTCAGTTATTACGTGACAAGCATTCAGCCCGACGCATTTTTCGGTGATGATGTTGATTGGATTTCGATTCCCTATTCTATAAAAAGTATAGGTGCAGGTGCATTTGCGCGTTGCAGCGGATTGAATAAAATTGTGCTTAATAATAACAATAACTTCATTGTCGAAGATGGGGTTCTTTTCGACAAGGACAAAAAAATTCTGATATGCTGTCCGTCTGGACGAAAAGGCGCATACACCATTCCTGCATCGGTTGATAGCATTGCCAAAGGTGCATTTTCACTCTGCGACAGTCTGACATCTGTGATTATTCCAAATTCAATAACTATTATTGGCGACAGCGTTTTCTATAAATGCAAGAACCTAAAATCAATCATCATTCCCAATGCTGTTACACGCATCGGCAATCACGCGTTTGAGGGATGCGGAAACCTGACATCGATAGACATCCCAAAATCGGTGAAGAACATTGGCGAGTATGCGTTCAGTGGCAGCGGCCTGACATCCGTAACCATTCCCGAATCAATAACAAACATCGCTAATCGCGCGTTTTATGATTGTGATAGCCTGACATCAATCATCATTCCTGAATCAGTAACGAACATTGGTGATGGTGCGTTTGCGAGTTGTAACAACCTGACATCGATAGATATTCCTAATTCTGTAACAGGAATTGGCAAAGCGGCGTTTGATTACTGTGAAAATTTGATATCGATAGATATTCCTAATTCTGTAACAGAAATTGGCTACGATGCGTTTTCCAACTGTAAAAAACTGAATTCGATAACAATCCCCAATTCGGTTAAAAAAATTAGCGAGTCTGCGTTTCGGGAATGCGAAAATTTAACATCAATCACCATTCAAGATGGAGTTACAACCATAGGCAAAAATGCGTTTTCGACGTGCAAAAATCTGACATCGGTTACTATTCCAAATTCAGTAACAAGCATCGATGAAGGTGCGTTCTCTTATTGTAGCGGCCTGACATCAATCGCCATTCCAGAAGGCGTTACTACCATAGGTAAAGAGGCTTTTGATGGTTGTGAAGGTTTGAGGTCCGTAACCATCTCAAATTCTGTGACTGAAATTGGTGAATCAGCGTTCCGCGAATGCATAAATATGACTTCGGTAACAATGTCCAATTCTGTAACTAAAATTGGAGACCGTGCATTTGCGGGTTGTAGCAGCCTGACATCGGTTACCATTCCGAACACTGTAATGAGCATTGGTAACTGGGCGTTTGGTGAGTGCAGTGGGCTGACTTCGATAACTATTGGCAATTCAGTTACAGAAATTGGCGATTATGCATTTAGTTCTTGCAATGGTCTTACTTCTATAATCATTCCCATTTCAGTTGTAAAAATAGGACAAGATGCGTTTGATTTCAATATTTTTTCAAATGAACGTAAAATTTATTGCGAAGCAACCGAGAAACCGAAGGGATGGAATGATTATTGGCAGTGCGGTGTGTGTGAAATTGTTTGGGGATACAATGCAACAGAAAATCAGGAGAATGGAAATAACAACGGCAACCAAAACAACGAAAATCAAGGTGGAAATGAAAACAACCCTGGCACCGCCGTCGCCGAATCCGTCGCAGATAATCTGCAGGTTTACGCCCACCACAACACCATAATTGTTGAAAACGCCACCGATGAAATCCGCGTTTACAACGCAATGGGCGCATTGGTCGGTAGGGACGTGGCGTGCCGCGTCCGTGCGGAATTGCAGGTCAACGGCGCGGGCGTTTACATTGTCAAGGTTGGCACCGTCGCCAAACGCGTTATGATAAACGATTGATATAATTCGGTTTGAATCGGACAAAAACGGTAGGGGCGAATAATCATTCGCCCCTACGTGTTTTTTGCCGCGCCCTGTCGGGCGGAAATTGTAAGAAAACTTTGAAATAAAATTTTATAAAATTCTTAAAATCAATTTTTTTGTAAATTTTTAATATAATTTTCTGAAAATTTCCCGCGTAGCGGCCCGAAAAGCCATTATCCGCTTGCGGAAAAACTCGGGTTTGTTTGGATAAGTTTGGTTAGAAAAAATCTGTTTGAATCGGATAAAATCGGTTAGCGCCCAAGACACATAGTTTTGGATATATTTGGTTTAGTTTGGTTAGCAATAAAACCGCACCGCCAATGTCATCTATTTGAAAATCAGTGTTGAGAAATTCTTGTCGTCGAGCATTTCGTTGGCCACTTCAAGAATATCGCTACTGGTGAAACGGTTGATTTTCTCGCAAATCTCGCTTAGCGGGTCGATGGTGTCGAAGAGCAGGCAGCTGCGGCCGAGGTTGAGCATCAAGCCCGAGTAGTTTTCGGTGCTGATGGCAAGCTGGCCAATCATCTGTTTCTTGGCGCGGTCGAGTTGCAAAGTGCCCATGCGCTCCTCACGCAGCCGTTTGAGCTCGTGGCGGATGATGTTCAGGCAACGGTCAATCTTCTCATAATCAGTGCCAAAATAGATGCCAAACGTGCCCGTGTCGGTGTAAGGCGTGTAGAACGACTCGATGTTGTAGGTGTAGCCGTGTTTCTCGCGCAGCGCAAGGTTGAGGCGACAGTTCATTCCCGGACCGCCCAATGTGTTGTTTATCAGCTCAAAAGCCAAACGGTTCTGATGGTCGGTGGGGTAGGCGCGGTTGCCGAAAATGCAATGCGACTGGTGCGTATCCAACTCAACCTCAAGTAGATGCGGCGTGTACGGATTTACGGGTATCCGCTTGAAATCGCGCTTGCGGGTGGCTATTGGGCCGAAGTGCCGTTCGGCAAGCCGCACAATGGTTTTGAAATCGACAGGCCCAACCGAGCAGATGGCAATCTGGTCAGTGTTGTAGGTGCGTCCGATAAATCGCAGAATATCAGTATGGTTGTAGCGCGCAATCGATTCGGGTGTGCCAAGTATGTTACGCCCGATGGTGTGCCCGCTGAAAATCAGGTCCTCGAAATCGTCGAAAATCAGGTCGCCCGGCGTGTCTTTGTACGAATTTATCTCATCCACAATCACTTCCTTCTCTTTATCACACTCGTGGTCGGGGAAGGTTGAGTTGAAGATGATGTCGGCAAACAGCTCCATCGCGCGCCCGTAATATTCCTTCAGGAAAGTGCCATAGACGCAGGTTTCCTCTTTGGTGGTGTAGGCGTCAATCTCGCCGCCCACGTTTTCGAGGCAGCTTATCACGTTGTAAGCCTTGCGTTTGCGCGTGCCTTTGAAAATCACGTGTTCAATCATGTGGGCAATGCCGTGCTCGTTCTCCAGCTCGTCACGCGAGCCTGTGTTCACCACCACGCCCATGTGCGCCACGGGAGTGCCTGACTGACTGTGAATTACGCGAATTCCGTTTGCTAACCTATGATATTCGTACTCTGCCAATTTCTGATTTTTTCGGAGCGCAAAAGTAACAAGAAAACGACACCAACATCGGTCTATTTCCAAATGCTTGTTTGAACTTTTGCCGCACATGCCTATTTTTGCTGAAAATTGGAAACGATATGGAAGTCAAAATTGAGCAATCGTGGAAGCAGAGGCTGCAAACAGAGTTCGATAAGCCTTATTTTGAGCAACTTACGCAGTTTGTGCGCACCGAGTATCAAACACGAACCATTTATCCGCCAGCCCGACTGATTTTCAATGCTTTCAACCTCTGTCCGTTCGACAAGGTTAAGGTTGTGATTATCGGTCAGGACCCGTATCACGGAGTAGGACAGGCGCATGGACTCTGTTTCTCGGTGCAGGACGGAGTGCAGTTTCCACCGTCGTTGCGCAACATTTTCAAGGAGATACACGACGATATTGGCACACCGGTTCCGCTTTCGGGCAATCTGACACGCTGGGCCGAGCAGGGCGTGCTGTTGCTCAACGCCACACTCACCGTCCGTGCCGACGAGGCCGGCTCGCACCAACGACGCGGCTGGGAGACCTTCACCGATGCCGTTATCAACGCTGTGGCTTCGGAAAAGCAGAATGTGGTTTACATCCTGTGGGGCTCCTACGCGCAGCAGAAAGCCGCCATGGTCAACCGCAGCCAGAATCTTGTGCTCGAGTCGGTGCATCCGTCGCCGCTGTCAGCCTCGCGCGGATTCTTCGGCAACCACCATTTCAGCCGTGCAAATCAATATCTTATCGAACACGGAAAAGAACCAATTGAATGGTAAGTTATTAAGGCGTTAGGCACTAGGCATAAGGCATAAGTGAAAAGAAAGTAAATCGACATAAACACTGACACAAATAATTAAACACCAAACACTTACTATTAATCATTACACTTTAATCATTAATCATTCACAAAAAGATGCCCTTCATCACCATAAATAACTATCGTCCGCGCCTTGACGACGCCATTTTTCAGCAGCCGCTTAACTGGCAGATAAACGAGGGCGAAGTGTGGGCGATAGTGGGCGACAACGCCAGTGGCAAGACTACTTTGGCCAACATTCTGCGCGGAAAATTCTTTGCCGACGAGGGAGAAATCCGATATCATTTCTTGGACGCTATGCGCACGTCGGAGTATCAGACTTTGTGGCCCGACCGCTTCATCAAAACGGTCAATTTCAAGTCGGCCTATTCCGCCAGCGATTTCAAGCAAATGTACTACCAGCAACGTTTTCATAGCACCGAGGTTGACGAGTGCCCGATGCTCACCGATATGTTCAAACCGGTGCAAATCGAATTGCTGAAAACAGACCCGTTGTTCGCTTCGCTCAATATCAACAGCTTGTTAGACAGACGGATAATTCACCTTTCAAGCGGTGAGATGCGGCGTGTGATTATCGCCAAATCGCTGTTGGAGAAACCAAGCATGATAATCTTCGACAATCCGTTCAACGGCTTGGATGTCAACATGGTACCGCAGGTCGATGAGTTGCTGTCGCGTGTGCCCACAATGAGCATCCAGACAATGTTTATCTGCCCGACAGCCAGTCAGATACCGAGTTGTGTGACGCACATTCTGCAACTCAGCCATTGCGCTGTCAGCTATTGTGGCGGCATTGAGCATTTTAACACCGACGAAACCGTTGAAAATGAACCGGTTGAAGTCGATTGGAGCCGGATAACCACTATTGAACCTTGCAGTGGCAACGAGGTGGTCCGCTTCCGCGATATTGAGATTTCATACGGTCAAAACATTGTGCAGCAACATCTTAACTGGACAATTAAAAAAGGGGAGAAGTGGGCTTTGTTGGGCGATAACGGCACCGGCAAATCGACATTGCTCAGCTATATTTTTGCCGACAATCCGCAGGCCTACGCCAAAGACATCGCGCTTTTTGGCCGTGAGCGAGGAACGGGCGAGAGCATCTGGGACATCAAAAAACGCATCGGTTTCACTTCGTCGGAGATGCACTTATACTACCGAGAACCGGTCAGTTGCCTGAAGATTGTGGAGTCCGGCTTTTTCGACAGCATCGGTCTTTACCGCACATGCAGCGCACAGCAAGAGTCTGAGGCTAAATATGTTATGCAGGTTGTCGGCATCAGCCATTTGGAGGAGCGCTCGTTTATGAAAATTTCGTCGGCCGAGCAGCGGCTGGTGCTTTTTGCCCGCACGTTAGTCAAAAATCCTGAAGTTTTGATACTTGATGAGCCTTTCCACGGCTTCGACCAGAAAAACCTGCACCGCTGCCTGCAAATTGTCGAGAGTTTCTGCCGCCAGCCTGGCAAGACGCTCATTTTTGTAACACACAATGCGGCGGAATTGCCTGAGTGCATCGGGCATCGGTTTGTGTTGAAAAAGAGCTGTTGATACTTCTTTGCAGAAGCCGCAAAACGTGCTTCAATACAGCCTTTTTGTTAGCTTTCAACCCCACGTTGTTGATAAATCGCCCGACCGCCCAAAATCCAAATTTCTATATTTGGCGAAATTTTTATTTTCTATGGCAATCAATAGCGATTACGATGTTCGGAGTAGCGGTGTGGACGATTACGGCAAGTGAAGTATAATAACTCTTGAAGGGCTTGAACACGTTCGGTTACGCCCAGGTATGTACATCGGCAAATTGGGCGATGGTAGTAGTGCTGACGACGGCATTTATGTCTTAATCAAAGAGGTGATTGACAACTCGATAGACGAGTTTAGAATGGGTGTCGGCACAACAATCGATATTAAACTTGAGAATCATACGCTAACCGTACGTGATTACGGACGTGGAATTCCGCAAGAGGATTTGTTAGACGCAGTTTCAATAATGAACACTAGCGGCAAATTCGATACCGATTCATATCAAAAATCTGTCGGATTGAATGGCGTCGGTTTAAAGGCCGTCAACGCGCTGTCATCGGAATTTTCGGTTTGGTCGTTCCGCGACGGAATGGTGAAACAGGCCGATTTTGCCGCAGGAAAACTTGTCCAAGAGTATGACCTTCAGCCATCAACGGAGCGTAGAGGCACAGTGGTACAATTCACGCCCGACGAGTCGGTTTTCGGCCCCTACAATTTCCACGAGGACTACATCGAGACAATGCTGCGCAACTACTCGTACCTGAACACTGGCTTGACGCTGGTTTTCAACGGGCAGAAGTTCCTGTCGCGCAACGGTTTGCTCGACCTTCTGCAAGAGCGCAGCGCCGACGAGCCACTTTATCCGATTGTTCATTTGAAAGGCAAAGACATAGAAATCGCCTTTACTCATATCGATAAATCAACTCGTGAAGATTACTATTCGTTTGTCAACGGACAATACACATCGCAAGGCGGAACTCACCAAAGTGCTCTGCGTGAGCATCTTTCGCGCACAATTAAGGATTTCTACCAAAAGAATTTCGAACTGTCGGACATCCGCGGCGGCATTGTGGCGACCATCGCCATCAACGTTATCGACCCTGTGTTTGAGAGTCAGACCAAGGTGAAGTTGGGTTCAACTAATATGGCGCCCGACAAAGACAAACACGGCAATCCGTACGAACATAGTGGCGTGAGCGTCAACAAGTTCGTGGGCGATTTCATTAAAAAGGAAGTCGATGACTTCTTGCATAAGAGTCCTGACACGGCAAACGCAATGTTAATTAGGATACAAAAGTCGGAACGCGAGCGCAAGCAACTTGCAGGCATTCAGAAGACCGCGCGCGAAATGGCCAAGAAGGTGAATCTGCACAACGACAAGTTGCGCGACTGCCGTATCCACCTGAACGACAGCAAGGTAGTCTATCCGAAGGGCGTTACCGAAAAGTCGGACGACGCCGAAAAGATTGACCTTCGCTACGAGTCGTCGATTTTCATCACCGAGGGCGATTCGGCGTCGGGTTCCATCACCAAAAGCCGCAACGTTGAGACACAGGCGGTTTTCAGCCTTCGCGGTAAGCCGCTCAACTGCTACGGAATGACGCAAAAGGTTGTGTATGAGAACGCTGAATTCAATTTTCTGCAAGCCGCGCTCAACATCGAAGACAGCCTTGACGACCTTCGCTACAACAAGGTGATAATCGCCACCGATGCCGATGTCGACGGAATGCATATCCGCTTGTTAATCATTACTTTCTTTCTGCAATTCTTCCCCGATTTGGTTCGGAAAAACCACGTCTTTATTTTGCAGACGCCGCTGTTCCGCGTTCGAAACAAGAAGGTTACAAAATATTGCTACAGCGACGAAGAACGCAATGCAGCCGCCAAAGAGATTGGCTCGACGGCAGAGATTACGCGATTCAAAGGTTTGGGCGAGATTTCGGCCGACGAGTTTAAAAACTTCATTGGCAGCGACATACGGCTCGACGCGGTGAACATCAAAATGGGCGACAACATTGCCAACCTGCTATCGTACTATATGGGCAAAAACACACCGCAGCGTCAACAGTTTATTATTGATAATCTGCGAATTGAGGAAGATATAATTGATGAGAAATAATCAGTAGAAACACGATACTATGTCAGACGAATTGGACGACAAGACACCGATTGAACCCGAAGGGGACGAGTTGAACAGCGAGGAAAATCTGCCCGAAGAGGTTGAAAACGAGGAATTTTCCGACGTCGAGGACGTGAAACAGTTCGAGGCTTTCACGGGCGACCTTTCCAACATTTCGAGCGTGACGGGAATGTACCAAAACTGGTTTCTCGACTACGCTTCGTATGTCATTCTCGACCGTGCCGTTCCGCACATCGACGACGGCTTGAAACCCGTGCAGCGCCGCGTGCTTCACGCTATGAAGCGCATCGACGACGGCCGCTACAACAAGGTGGCCAACATTGTGGGGCAGACAATGCAGTTCCACCCGCACGGCGACTCGAGCATCTACACCGCCCTTGTGGGATTGGGGCAGAAAGACCTTCTGATTGACTGTCAGGGAAACTGGGGCAACATTTTCACTGGCGACGGCGCAGCCGCACCGCGTTACATCGAGGCACGTCTGTCGAAATTCGCACTCGACGTTGTTTTCTCGCCGAAAATCACCGAATGGCAACTCTCGTACGACGGCCGCAACCGCGAGCCCGTGGCGCTTCCCGTCAAGTTCCCGCTGCTGCTGGCGCAAGGCGTTGAGGGCATTGCCGTTGGTCTGGCATCGAAAATTCTGCCGCACAACTTCAACGAACTCATCGACGCGAGCATTCTCTATCTGCAAGGCAAGCCGTTCGAGATTTATCCCGATTTCCCGACGGGCGGCCTTATCGATGTCTCGAAATACAACGATGGTCAGCGCGGTGGCGCCGTTCGTGTGCGCACACGCATCGAGAAAGTCGATAACAAATCGCTGATGATTCGCGATGTGCCGTACGGAAAAAGCACGGCATCGCTCATCGATACCATATTGAAAGCCAACGAGAAAGGCAAAATAAAAATCAAAAAAGTTGACGACAACACCGCTGCCGAAGTCGAGATTATGGTTTACTTGCAGCCTGGCGTTTCGCCCGACAAAACCATCGACGCGCTCTACGCCTTCACCGACTGCGAGATGTCGATTTCGCCCAACTGCTGCGTCATCGAGAACGAAAAACCTTGCTTCCTTGGCGTTTCTGAATTGCTGCGCCACTCGGCCGACCACACCGTGGAACTGCTTCGGCAGGAACTGCTTGTGGAACTCGACGAGTTGGAAACCGACTGGAACTTCTCGTCGCTCGAAAAACTCTTCATCGAGCTACGGATTTATAAAGATAAAGAATACGAGACTGGCGAGAATTACGAGGTGGTAATCAAGCACATACGCAAGCGAATCGAGCCTTACAGCGATAAATTTATCCGCCCCGTCACCGATGACGACATTCGTAAGTTGTTCGAAATCAAAATGCGGCGAATTCTGAAATTCTCGAGCGACGAGGCCGACGCCCACTTGCGCGATTTGGAGACCAACATTGCCGAGGTGAAAAACAATCTGGAGCACATTATCGACTTCGCAATCAATCACTTCCGTCAGATTAAGAAGAAGTACGGCAAAGACCGCGACCGCAAAACTGAAATCCGAAGTTTCGACAATATTGAGGTGGCGAAGGTGGCCGAATCGAACCAAAAACTCTACTGCAACAAGGAGGAAGGCTTCATCGGCACGGGTCTGAAGAAGGACGAGTTTGTGTGCGATTGTTCCGACATCGACGATTTGATTATCTTCCGCGCCGACGGCAAATATCTGATTACCAAAGTTCAAGACAAGAAATTTGTGGGCAAGGACATTATTCACGTGGCCGTGTTCCGCAAAAACGACGAGCGCACCATCTACAACGCCATCTACCGCGACGGAAAAGAGGGCGCCGTGTATATGAAACGATTTGCTGTTAAGGGAGTTACGCGCGACCGCGAGTACGACCTGACGCAGGAGAAGCCTGGTTCGAAAGTGCTTTACTTCACCGCCAACCCCAACGGCGAGGCCGAAACAGTGAAGATTTACCTGCGCCCGAAACCTGGAATGAAAAAACATATTTTCGAGCTGGATTTCAGCAAGTTGATGATAAAAGGCCGTCAGAGTCAGGGTAATATTCTGACGCGCCAACAAGTGCACCGCATCGTGCTCAAAGAGTCGGGTGTTTCGACGCTTGGTGGCCTGAAAATCTGGTTCGATGACGTTATAATGCGTTTAACCACCGATGAACGAGCCATTTACGTAGGCGAGTTCCGCGGCGACGACCGCATTTTGGTCATCACCCGAAGCGGCACCTACCAACTCACAAGTTTCGACCTTACCAACCACTACCCCGACGACGTGCTGCTCATCGAGAAGTACGTGCCGAGCAAGGTGTTCACGGCCGTTTTCTGGGACGCTGGGCAGAACTTCTACTATATCAAGCGTTTCGAGATTGCCGAATCGAAGAAAACCGAACTTTTCATCAGCCCCGAGGAGGGCTCGCTGCTGGTGCTGCTCACAAGCCACCGCTGGCCGCAAATCCGCATCACTTTTGGCGGCAAAAACGCCGAGCGCCCCGCCGAGGACATCAATGTCGATGAGTTTATCGGCATCAAGGGCTTCTCGGCCAAAGGCAAGCGCCTGACAACCTATGAGGTGAAACACATCGAGGAGATTGAGCCAATCAAGGAGGACGAACCTGAAATCGACGAGTCGGAAAATGGTGACGATGAGGAAGTTACCCCGATTGAACCCGATGACACACCCGAGGTTACACCGCCAACTGGTTCGGGGGAACAGATGTCGTTGTTTTAACGAGAGTTAAGAATATAGAACCTAATTCGAATCGATATGAAAATGAAACTATTAGCGGCAGTTTGCTTGATGCTTGCAGCCACATTTGCCGCATCAGCGCAAAATCATCAAACTTTCAAAGGTGTGCCCATCGATGGCAGAACAAGTGCATTCATCCACCAACTGAAACAAAAAGGATTTCAGCAAATTGGCAAATCCGACACGCTAATCGGCACTTTTGCCGGCTACAGCGATTGTGAGGTTACAGTGCTGACATCAAATCAAAACAATATGGTTTATGGTGTCAAGGTGCAGATTCCGATGTGCTATCCTCTGGGGATTTATGCCGAGTATAAGAAGCTACAGGCTGCTCTGACTGAAAAATACGGCAACCCAGTAAAAGAGGAAGTGCAATCGTATGAAAATGATTTTGTTAAAGCTATTTATAAGTTAATTACCAGCGTTGAATATTCAGACTCCTACCCATTTCGCAGTGTTTTCGACACAGGTTGCGGTAGCGTTACTATGGAGGTTGCTTGGATTGCGTCGGAATGTGGCGGTGGTTTCATCGTTATGACCTACATTGACAATGCCAACGAAAACGTGCGTCGGCAAATAATTTATGACGATTTGTAGGTAACTCTCTAAAACTCAATCGTTTTCAGCAACTCAACGTACCCTTCAATTCCATTTTCAATCTCGCTCACGGCGATGAACTCGTTGGCGGTGTGCGAGCGTGCCGAGTCGCCAGGGCCCATTTTCACTGTCGGGAACGCACCGCTAATCACTGCTTGGTCCGATGTGGTGGGCGAGAAGAACGTCTCGATGCCTAGCTTGTGCGCGGCCTTAACAATGGGGTGTTGCTCGTCGATAGCCGAAGCGTTTTTGTTCAGCGAGCGCGGTGTTGCCACCGATTTGATGTGTTGCTGAATGATGTCCCAAGTCTCGCGGTTGCTGTATTTTTCGGTTGTGCGCACGTCAACAACAAACTTGCACGAAGCTGGAATCACGTTGTGCTGCGTGCCAGCCTGAATCTGCGTAACGGTCATTTTCACGTTGCCCAGCAGCGGACTTTTTTCGGGGAATTGGTACGAGTGCAGCCACTCAATATCCTTCATAGCAATGCTGATGGCGTTGATGCCGTCGGCACGGGCGGCGTGGCCAGTCTTGCCTTCGGCTTCGCAGTCGAGCACCAGCAGACCTTTTTCGGCAATGGCCATTTTCATTCCCGTCGGCTCGCCAACAATGCCAGCCGTCACCATTTTTTTTAGTTGAGGCAGAACCAGATACATTCCGTTCGGCCCCGAAATTTCTTCTTCGGCCGAAGCCACAAACAATCGGTTATAAGGCAGCCCCGTGTTGTCGGTGGCAAGGAAAGCCGCCAACAGCGAGACAAGACTTGCGCCAGCGTCGTTGCTGCCCAAGCCGATGATGTTGCCGTCGCGCTCGATAGGCGAGTAGGGGTCGGTTTCCCAGCCCTGCGCGGGTTTAACGGTGTCGAGGTGCGAGTTTAGCATAAGCGTCGGGCGGCCTTCGACAAAGTCGGTGCAGCGCACAATCAGGTTGTTACCCACGCGCTCAGGCTTGTAGTAGCGGCTTTCAAGCGTTTCAGCCACAATGTCGGCAACCCGTTTCTCGTCGCCGCTGTGCGATGGCGCGGCAATCATTCGCTTCAGAAGGCCAGTGGCCGTGTCGGTTATTGAGTTCATATTTTTCATTTGATGGTAAAAATACAACGGCATTTCTTTCGTCATGTCGTTTTTTTTTTTTTTTTGCGAATGTAAAAAAATGCAACTATCTAATTTGTTGATAATGAGAAATAAAACATTGTTTAAAACATTGCTGTTGATTGGCTTGGCGTTTATATCGACAGCCACAACAGCAGGTGACAAGAAAAGGGCTGATTATCCTTCCCAAGGCTATCGCGGCTCGTTCGATTTAGCGTGGGCGGACAATTTCAATAAAGATAGAACATATTATTCCCCGCAGTTTTCAACAACTCATGGCTACCAAATAATGCCGGAACTTTATGCCGGTGTTGGAGTGTTGTTTGATGCCAGAAATGTGCGCTTTGGTAGTCGTATAAAGCACAGCGATGCTGATAAGACAATTTCTTCAATTTCACCATTTGCAACTGTACGCTATGATTTTTGTCAGAAAAAAGTTTCGCCATACGTTGAAGGTCGTATTGGATATAGAATGCATTCGATTATAGGTAATTCGTTTGAAGGTGAAAAATTGGAATTTGACAAACTGTATGCGGTTCCTATGGTGGGTCTACGTTTAAACCATTTCAATCTTGCTGTTTCATACGAGTGGATAACGGTTGGCGATGAGATTGGTAATGGGCATTATGGATACTATATGACCAAACGTTTTTCTGCCCTAGGCATTCACATGGGCTTCGATTTTGGCGCACGTAAAAAACAATAACTCAACAATATAAAGCAATGAAACAATCAATATATCTTTTGTCGGTATCAGCTTTCTCATTGGCACTTACTTCGTGCATTGAACAGGTGGCAATTGACCCTGTTCCTACAAAACCGACCATTACAACCATTTACAATGGCTACATAACCCGCGATACCACAATCACGCTCAATATTGACGGAAGCACGGTCAACGATGATGCCACTATTGAATACGAATACTATTTCAGTTCCGACAATTCGAATTTTGAAAAGATTAGTCCTGAAAATGTGGAACTTAAACCATACACACAATATTGGTGGTATGCGGTGCCAATTTCATACTTTGAAGACGAATTACTTGCTGAGGGAGAGAAATCAGATACCCGAAAACTATATTGCATTCCGCCTTCACCCATAGAAACCGACAATGGCGACGGCGAGTGGGCGGCGGTTTTGGATTTCAAAAAGGTGAAAAACATAGTAGGTGGCAAGGTTACAGCCATTTCTGACCGATATCAATATGAGATTGAATTGTCCGAAGGGCAAGATATGTGCAAGTTAGAGGGCAAAAACATTTCTTCACCCGAGAACAATGCCTACACGCATTGGTGGGATGATGCCAAGGGGATTGAATATGAGCCGATTATATACACGTTTAAAGTTGACCTTAATATTAAAGTTGGCGACACGGTTGCCACTTGCACCGATTACGTGAAAGAGATTATTCTTGACAAGAATAGTGCAGTGCGCGACCACGAGTTCAATGTCTATCGTGTGGTGAAGATTGGCAATCGCAAATGGCTTGCCGATGACCTGCGCACAAAAAGTTTCATTTACAAAGGTGATACAATCAAACTCGATGCTATTGAATTCGATTATGTATATGGTGGTGATAAGCAGCCGGCACCATATAAAACAATTGAACTGCCCGAGTCAGGTTCTACTGGTATCACTTATTGCGTTGGCGGAGCTTGGTATGAAAAGGTTTGGATTGGTGACAGACACAGTGGCGGAAGCAAGGAATTGAGTATACAAGAATTGATTTCACTATTAGCGCCAAAAGGATACCATATTTCTAACAATGCGGATTGGGAAGATTTGGAAAAATATTATGGCGTTGAATCACCCAAAATTGTGGACCCAGGTGAAAGCGGAGGGTTTCACTATTACCCACATGGATTTTTAAGAGAATCTTATTACGAAGATATACGAGAAAACTATTCTCAATATTTTCAGGGGGGCGATGTGGAATTGCGCCGCTTGCTGTCGTCGAAAAGCGATTGGATATATTACAACAATGAAGAAACAGCCGATGACATTCCTGCGGTTTTCAATGCAAAACCATTTGCGGGCGAGGGACGTGGCAGCGTATATTATACGATGATGGACGAAAAATACGAAAACTACGATTTTTTGGTACGAGTATTATCTACTGTTGACAAAGGCATTCTTAATATGGGGGTTGGTGTATGGATTCAAGGTAACCGTTTTTATTTTTCTCTTCGTTGCGTAAAAGATTAAGCCAAAACAGCATTATACACATTGGCAAAATTTTAATATCTTTGTCATAAACAAAAAGAAAGACGATATGTTGGCAACACAATTAACACCGGCGCAACTGAATGTTCTGAATCTGATGTCGTATATCGATACCGAAGCCGAACAGCAGGAGTTGCAGGAGATTTTGCTCAATTTCTACCGCCGGAAACTCGACAGCCTGTTGCTCGATTTCAAATCAGAAAACAACATTACCCAGCAGACACTTGACGATTGGTCGAATCAGCACGAAAGAACACCATACAAATGAAAATTGTACTCGACACTAATTGTCTTGTAAATATCATAATGCCAGGCTCATACAATAATGATGTATGGTTGGCGTTCCGCCAGAACAAATATTCGCTTTGCCTGTCAAACGAGATTCTTTTCGAGTACCACGAGATTTTGTCAAAGCGCTATAATCAACTAATCGCAAATACGGTTATCAAGGAACTCATTGAGTCGCCAAATATCGAAAAGGTAAGTCCGGCTTATCGTTTCAATCTCATTACCACCGACCCCGACGACAACAAATTTGTCGATTGCGCCATTACTGCAGGAGCAACATATATTGTCAGCAACGACAAACATTTTGCCGAATTGGAGCAATACGATTTTCCGAAAGTCGATGTGCGGCAATTGAACGAGTTTTTACAGATAGTGAGAGATTTGTAAAAACCCGAAACCGCCGTTTCGGAAATGGTGGTTTCGTAAAAAATAATCCCGTCCAAAAAAATCTTTTCAGACGGGACTAAATCCTAATTTCTAAATCCTAAATCCTAAATCCTAAATCCTAAATCACCAGCCTTGTTCCCCCGCCGTTTTTCAGGCCGTCGGTGTTGGTAATCACCACGCTCGACACGCCTGCGCGGATGGCGTCGAAGCCGTTGTCGAGTTTCGGAATCATTCCTTCGTTGATTATGCCAGATGCCTGATACTCTTTGAATTTGTCGTAGGTGAGGGTGCCGATGACCGAGCTGTCGTCGGAGGCGTCCATTAGCACGCCAGGCTTCTCGAAGCAGTAGACGAGCGTCACGCCGCACGATTTGGCCAGTGCGCGCGCCAGTTCAGAGGCGATGGTGTCGGCATTGGTGTTGAGCAGTTGGCCGCGGCCGTCGTGCGTGATGGGCGACACCACGGGCACCGCACCTTGCGCTATGAGCGAGAACAGCACGTCGGTCTGCACGCTGTCCACGTCGCCCACAAAGCCGTAATCGACGGTTTTCACGGGGCGCTTGTGCGACAGAATGATGTTGAGGTCGGCACCAGTGAAGCCGAGTGCGTTCACGCCGCGCCGTTGTAGTTGCGCAACAATATTCTTGTTCACCAAACCAGCGTAAACCATTGTAACAACGTCGATTGTCTCTTTGTCGGTGATGCGTCGGCCGTCAACTTTCTTAATCTCGACGCCCAGACGGTTCAGCAGTTTGTCGGCAGCGCGGCCACCGCCGTGCACAAGCAGTTTGTTGCCCTGCATTGCCGCAAAATCGTCGAGCAGAGTGTTCAAGGTTGTCGGGTCTTCGACAACCGCACCGCCAACTTTTACTATCGTGAGGTTTTCCATTCGTTTAACTGTTTAATCGGTGAATCGGTGAATCGGTGAATCGTAATTCGTAATTCAGAATTCGTAATTCCTAAATCCTAAATTCTAAATTCTAAATTCTAAATCCTACTTGTTACAAGCACTTCTTGAATCTTTCGATAAAATCCTGTGCTTCAGCCATTGACAGGCAGAGCGGCGGCAGCAGACGGATTGTGTTTGCGCCCGCAACGCCCGTAAACACGTGCTGTTGCATTAGCAGGCGGTCGTTTCTGATTTCCTTGATTGGCTGTTCAAACTCGATGCCAATCATAAGTCCGCGGCCACGTACTTCCTTGATTTTGTCGATTTTACGAAGTTCTGTAAGCAGATAGTCGCCAACACGTGCGGCGTTGTCAACCAGGTTTTCTTCCTTGATGATGTCGAGCACGGCGCACGCACCAGCACAGGCCAAATGGTTGCCGCCGAAAGTTGTTCCCAATTGCCCAACAACAGGCGTGAAGAACGGCGCGATGATGACGCCTGCCATTGGCAATCCGTTGCAGATGCCTTTGGCCACTGTCACGATATCTGACTTAATATCAGCGTATTGATGAGCAAAGAATTTGCCGCTTCGTCCGTAGCCCGACTGAATTTCGTCTAAAATCAGCACGGTATTGGTAGCGGTGCAGGCACTGCGCACGTCGCGCATAAATTGGTCGTCGGGCACCTGAATGCCGCCAACGCCCTGAATGCCTTCGATTATCACCGATGAGTAGATGCCTTTCTCGAGTTCGGCACGCATTGCGGCGGTGTCGTTCAAATCGATGAAAGTAACTTCAAGTCCTTCATTTACAGGGGCAATGTACTTTGGAATGTCGGTCACGCGGACAGCCGCCGATGTGCGCCCGTGGAACGAGTGGCGGAAGGCCAGCACCTTATTGCGGCCGTTGTAGAACGACGCCAGTTTCAAGGCGTTCTCGTTGGCTTCGGCGCCAGAGTTTATCAGGAAAAGCGAGTAGTCGTCGTAGCCCGAAATTGGTCCAAGTTTGTCGGCCAACTTCTGTTGCAACTTGTTAATCACCGAGTTAGAGTAGAAGCCCAAAGTGGCGACTTGCTCGCTGATGGCTTTCACATATTTTGGGTGTGCGTGTCCCACCGAAATCACAGCGTGACCGCCGTAAAGGTCGAGATATTCCTGCCCGTTGGCGTCCCAAACGTGGCAGCCTTTGCCTTTCACTATTTCAACAGGAAATAGCGAGTAAACTTCAAATAATTTCATATTTAATGTTTAGTTATTAGTGATTAATGATTAATAAACAATGTGATGATTTTTGGTTGTTAGTTAATGCTTTGATTATCAGATATATTTTCTAACTTTTTGGCTAATGATTCTTTTACCGTTTTGATGCTTGCTGTAATAATTCGAAGTAGTTCAGTGGCGTCGTTCATTAAATCGTTTTGAGTCTGTATATCAATAAAATCAGTCCTTCCTAAAAGTTCTATCCAATATAAAGATTCGTTTGTTTCCTTTTGTGCAATTGCGAGTTTATGAATAAAATCACTTTTACTTTCACTATATTC
>JAFZKK010000017.1 GCA_017551905.1 Salinivirgaceae bacterium | reverse complement strand
CGAAAGCCAATTAGAACAGTTGGCAACAGTCTCAAGGTAATTTTTTTCAAGTTCGATGGGGTATCCCAGTTCGGTAAGTGTTTTGGCAGAGTATTCGCTTCCTTTTTTATTGATTAGGTCGGCAATGCCTTCATCTTGAATAAGGTCGAGCACAATAAGTAGAGCATTGCTATATATGATTTTTGTTTTTTTTAAATGAAAACGGTATGCGTGGAATATTTCGTGAGCAAACGAGCCGATAATACGTTGCGGATTCCGATAAAAATAGTTGAAATCCAGCATAATGGAATTTCCTTGGGCATAGCCGTCGGGAGCATAGAAGAAGAAATAAATGTTAGGAACAGTTAAGAACGAATCGTTCACAACAGGCATAAAATCGCGGAACTGACGAATTGCCTGTGCTTTAAGTTCTTCAAAATCATACGATTGACGGACATTTTTTACATCATCGTAGTTTTTTGCCAAACTGACACAATTCCTTAGCAGCAACTTAATGAAATAATCGTCATCGTTTAGTGAATATGGCGCCGCTAAAAGACTGTCACATAATGTTTTGTTTTCGGACAAAAAAGTCAGTTCCATAACCTTTTGTATGTCTTTACAATCACCGTAGTTCATATCCAGCTTTTTGTAAGCGGCCGTATTGTTAAACTTTTTCCATTCTGATTTCTTCACTTTTTGGTTTTGCGATAATTTGTCCGCTATCTCAAAGAACGCGTCAATTGATTTGAAATCAATAGTTTGCGCAGAGATGCTTGTTGATATAAAAATGCCAAACAATGCCAACGCGGTGATGACTGTTGTTTTAAAATAGTTTTTATTCATAAGGTATTCGTTTGTTAAAAGTTTAGGGTTTAGATGTTTAGAGTTTAGAAGGTTGAGGAAGTTTAGTTTTCTAAACCTTCTCAACCCACTCAACTTTCTAAACCTTTTTAATTTCCAATTATTTAGCCCATTCTTTTCCTTCTTCAGTGCGGCGCCAAGCGAAATATTCGTCGAGCACTTTAAGCGCGTTTTCCGACGGAACGGGACCCACAAACGGCTTTGGTCCAGTCAGATACATTGCCTGCGGATTGTCGTTCGTAAATTCGGGCCAGACGGCCAAATCGGAACCAGCGGCGTTGGGCGTGCCGTATTTTGCAAAGTTGGTCCAGTATTCGCCCATAGCCTTCGACAGCGCCTTGTCAGAATCCGACGAGTTGTTGCTGTCCAAGTGTTGGAACACAAAGCCCACGTCCTGACCGTGCGGCGAGCCCGCGTCGGGGTTTGGATTGTTTGGGTGCTGGTCGAAATAATAGAGATAAACGGCTGATTTTCCAGTCTTTGCCTGCAGCCGTGCCCACGACCACGTCTGCCACCCGAAAGCGGCGTCGCGCATAAGGTCGCGAGCGGTTTTCATAACCTTGCCGTCGGTGAGCGGATAGGCCTCGAGCAAAGCGTCGGCAAACTTGCCATAGCGCTGTTTCACGTTTGGCACGTGCGTTTCGGGCGTGTTGCCGCCGAAGTTGAAGCTTGCGCCCTCGTCAGAGTTGTAGCCGATGAGCACAGGCACGTCGTTGTATCGGCCTTGCTCGTAGAGCTCGAATTGGTCGCCAGGAATCACGTAGCCGTCAACAATCGGCCACGCGCCGCCGCCCATACCGAATTTCAGAAAATCCTTTGCGTCAATGGCGCGCAGTTCGGCAAGCGATTTGGCGCCAAGCTGTTCGGCAATTTTCAGGCAGTCGTCGTTAGCTTGAGCCAGAGTCTTCATATTCTCGCCAGGATAGGTCGTGGGTCGGGTAGGCCCGAACGAGCCGCCGCTCTGCGATATGGCGCCGCTGAACAGCCCTTTTGCCAAAGGCGACGCGCAGAGCATACTAACCGATATTCCGCCCGCCGACTCGCCAAAGATGGTAACCTTCTGCGGGTCGCCGCCAAAAGCCGCGATGTTGTTCTGAATCCATTGAAGGCCAGCAATTTGGTCCAACAATCCGTAGTTGCCCGACACGTGGTTCGGGTCTTCGGCCGACAGTTCGGGGTGCGAGAAGAAGCCGATTTGCCCCACGCGGTAGGCGATGCTCACAAACACGACGCCTTTGCTTGCAAGGTCGGCGCCGTCGTAGGTGGGTTCCGATGTCGAGCCGAACGAGAATCCGCCGCCGTAAATCCACACCAAAACGGACAGTTTATCTGTTGCCGATTTTGCTGGCGTCCAAACATTTAGATAGAGACAATCCTCGCTCACACCGTAAGGCGACTGTCCGCCCTGCATTGGAATGGCCGCGTACTGCGTCGTCTGTTTGATGCCTTCCCACGGCACCACGGGCTGCGGCGCTTTCCACCGCAAATCGCCCACAGGCGGCGCGGCAAACGGAATGCCCTTAAAGATTGACATACTGTCGGTTACAATGCCCTGAACCTGTCCGCCCGTAACGCTGACAATGTCGATGGGCCGCTGTGTGCCGCACGATGCCAAAGCCACCGCGGCGCACGCCAATAAAAGATGATGTTTTTTCATATCCAATGATTTTTGTTCAAATCGATGCCGAAAAGTAGGGAAAAAAGGGGAATGTGGGAAGGAAAAATCCAATCCTTCCTCACTTCTTCCCACTCAACGCCTTCGTAATTTCCTCACAACCAAGCGCAAAGCGGATGAATGTTGGAATATTGCGGGTGCAGCATTCGTTTTCGCCCCAGAGGAACGGATAATCGTCTTTGTGCTCAAAGAAATCGGGCTTGAAAATCATTAGTCCGGGTGCGATGCCGCCTGCCACGGCGTTGTAGAACGCGCGGTGGCTGCCGTAAGCCACTTTCTTGTGGTTGACGCCCTGTCCGGTTACGAACGATACATTAGAGTAGGGGTGCCGCCCGAACATAAAGTGCATACCGTTCAAAACGAGTTCAGGGTCAATCATTTCGGGGAAGTATTTCCAAACCAGATAGTTGTTGTAGGCCCAGTTCATTGCAATTTCGGTGCCACCCCAGCCACGGCCCATTATTGGCACTCCGTAAGGAGTCTGTTCAGCCGCCGTTTTCACTTGCTCAACAAATGCTGGGATTGCCGCTTTCACAGCCGCCTTGAATTCGTCGTCCATATATGGGTAAACCTCAAGAGCGCGAGCAACAGTACCACCATTTCCAAACAGTGCGCGGTCGGTGCCGGCCGGCTTCTGGCTCAACTGATTCAGCAAGATGGGGCGGAAAAAGTCAAGATATTTTTTGTCGCCGGTGGTGCGCCAAAGTTCGATGGCCGGCATAATGCGAAGGTCACCCTGATAGTCCCAATTGCGGCTCCTTCGATTGGCCGGATGGTCGGGTGCGGCAGTCTCGAAATACTTGTCCCACTGCGATTTGGCATTCTTCAAAGCGCGTTCGGCAACTTCGGGGTTGAAATCCTTCAGCACACGGGCTGCAGCGGCCAAAGCAGCAATGTCGGGCATTGTGTTCGACGGCGAGAAGTTGCCCGTAAAGGCTATTCTATCGTCGCGGGTGCCCGAATAGTTGCCGCGCACCTCGTACGGCTTCAGCGACGGGTCGTAGAGCTTGCCGTCGGTTTGAGTTGAGCCGTCGCCAATGTGAGCGTACTGCCACATTGTTGGCTGCACAATTCCCTGCGCCACAAAGCCGATGTTTTCAACCTGCGCAATAATGTTCAGCACGCCGTGCTCAACTTGCTGAATAACGTCAGGCACGCCGTCGGGGCGGTGAAGGCCCACAAATTGTGTCTTTTGGTCGATGTAGGTTTGGTCGTGCTTGAGGCCGAACAGTTCCCAAACGTTGGCAAACTGCATTGTCAGTCCCGTCACCGTTCCGCCCTGAATGTCGAAATCGCCAGCGTCGTACCAACCGCCCACGGCAAGATTCGGAATCCGCTCATACGATTTGTATTTTGTGTTTGTCACAGGGCCTTGCGTGTAGCCGTCTTGCTGACTGTAGTTGACGGGCGCCTGCAGAGCGTCGTCCATATTCGAGCGTCCGTGGATAGTATGGTATGCCTCTTTCACTTCCATATGGTCCATTTGCCCGGGCAGCCACACGTCGAGCGAAGCCTGCCATTTGTCGCCGTAAACCGATTCGGCGATGGGGAAGATGTTGGTCTTTTCGCCCTTATATTCAATATAATACAAACCGATGTCGGTCAGAGCCGAAAAGTCGATTCGTGCGTAGTTGTAGCGATTGTAGTAAACGCCCCATTCTTCCACTTTAGGCTCAAGAACAGTCGATTGACTGCCGTCAGATTCAACCTTCACAATCTTTGCTGTAGCGGCCACGGGGTCGTTCTTGTCGAGCTCAACCACGGCAACTTTCTTCTGATTCGGTGTGTAGCCAACCTGCGAGAAACCGATGTTGGGTTTGCGGGTCCAGTTCGGGTCGAACGATGTCTCGATGTACCATTCTCCAACAAGTCCCGTCTTGCCGGTGTCTAACAGCGAGCGCACCACAAACGTGCCGTTGTCCGACAGATTGCGGCCGTCGTAAAGGCAAATCTCACGCTCGCTTTTGAACGATACGCGCAGATTGTCGTCTTCGGGCGCCATAACAAGCTGATGGCCAGTGCTTATTGGCAGCGGCACAATAAACTCGTCGCGGCCACGGTCGTCGAAGGTCGATAGGCCGTAAATTTGCGTTATCTTCTCGCTTTTCGGGTGCATTTCGGTTGCCGATGCGGGGTGCCGCGGCAGAATGTTCGGCTGGCCGTCCATTAGCCAAGTCTTGCCGAAATATGTGGCAGGGAAAAATTCGATGTTCATACCCGCCTTTCCCTCAAGCACTTGCGGCACTGGCTTGTCGGTGAAAACCGAGAACAAGACGCCCTTGTCTTTGGCCGTGACCTTCACGGTGGGGCGGAAATCGTAATCGGCATAGTCGAGCACCATTTCGATGGTCTGGTTGTCGCGGTCAACCTTGCGCTCGATGAGTTTCGGGTAAACGTCCCACTGTTCGGGTGTGTTCATAAGCCTGATGCCGCCGCCCGTGGCCACGCGCACGCCGCGCAAGATGATTTCGATGGCGGCTTCCTTCTCGTCGCAGAACATTCCGTTGTAGTCGTTGCTGTAGGCAAGAATGTTGACGCCGCGGTCCTCGAAATACTCAAGGTCGTTGAGTTTGAGCTCTGGCCCGCTTGTGCCCGAGCACGCAACAATAGTAGCAATGGCCGCAGTGGCCGCAATGGTGTAGAGTAGTGGTTTCATATCGTTTAAAATTATGTTTGCAATGTAAGAAAAAGGCGGACAGAAATTGCAAACTGAAAAAGAAAAACTCAATTCCTTTAGTTTGAAATCGGGCGTCAATCTTCATATTTCAATATATTTGCACCCGAAAAACAAGATTAAAAATGGCACAAGTTCAACAACCTTCAATACCAAAAGGCACGCGCGATTTCGGACCAGCCGAGATGATTAAGCGCAACTATATTTTCGACACCATCCAAAGCGTGTTCAAACTTTATGGTTTTCAGCAAATTGAGACACCCGCAACCGAGAACCTGTCAACCCTGATGGGCAAGTACGGCGAGGAGGGCGACAAGCTGCTTTTTAAGATTCTCAACTCGGGCGACTACCTGAACAACGTTGATGCCGATTTGTTGCAAGCCAAAGATTCAGTGAAGGTTACGAACAAAATTTCGGAAAAAGGTCTGCGCTACGACCTTACGGTGCCGTTTGCGCGTTTTGTGGTGCAGCACCGCAACGACCTTCAGTTTCCGTTCAAACGCTACCAGATTCAGCCCGTTTGGCGTGCCGACAAGCCCCAAAAAGGCCGTTACCGCGAGTTCTATCAGTGCGATGTCGATATTGTTGGCAGCGACTCGCTGATGAACGAAGTTGAACTGATTCAGATAGTTAACGATGTTTATCAACGCTTGGGCATTCGCGTGGCGCTGAAAATCAACAACCGCAAGATTCTGGCTGGCATTGCCGAGGCCATCGGTGCTCCCGACAAGATGACCGATATTACCGTGGCCATCGACAAACTCGATAAAATCGGTCTTGAGAACGTGAATAAAGAACTGGCCGACAAAGGTTTGACCGATGATTCGATTGCCCGCTTGCAACCAATTCTTGCTTTGAGCGGCGACAACCGCCAAAAACTTGCGCAGATTAGCAACGTGCTGAAAGACAGCGAGGTGGGACAGAAGGGCGTTCTCGAACTCCAAACCATTTTCGATGCCGTTGAGCCGCTCAATCTGCCAACACAAATCGACCTCGACCTGACATTGGCTCGCGGCCTGAACTACTACACAGGCGCCATTTTCGAGGTGAAGGCACTTGATGTGCAGATTGGCTCCATCACTGGCGGTGGCCGCTACGACGACCTGACTGGCATCTTCGGAATGCCAGGCGTTTCTGGTGTTGGCATCTCGTTCGGTGCCGACCGCATCTACGATGTGCTCGACCAGCTAAATCTTTACCCAAAATCGGCTACAGAACAGACTCGTTTACTGTTTGTTACGTTCGGCCAAGCCGAGCAGCAGTGGTGCCTGCCTGTGGTTGCGAAAATGCGTGCAGTTGGCATCAGCACCGAGCTTTATCCCGAACCCGCCAAGATGAAGAAGCAGATGTCGTACGCCAACGGGCGCAACATTCCGTTTGTGGCCGTGGTGGGCGAGAACGAGGTGAACGAGGGCAAAGTGATGCTAAAGAATATGGAAACAGGCGAGCAGCAGTTGCTCACGCCTGATGAAGTAGTGAAATATCTGAAAGTGTGAAAGTTGAGAGGAGAGAGTTGAGAATGTTTAGAAAGTTGAGTTTAAGGGTTTAACAAGTTTAACAGGTTGAATCAAAATTCTTAATTCTTAATTCACTTATGCCATTTGCCTTATGCCTTATAACTTATCACTTGTAACTCATCACTTCTAAATCCTAACTCCTAAATTAAGAAATTTGCCCCCAGTCGAATTCGTAACGCCAGCGGCGCTTTATTTCGGCGTTCAGAATGGCATTGTCGCGGTCTTCAAGGTTGGGGTCTTCTTCCAAAATTCTGATTGCTTCGTTCCGCGCCATCATAAGTATCTGATTATCTTTTCCTAAATCGGCAATTTTCAGGTCAATGGCGATGCCGCTTTGTTGCGTGCCTTCAATGTCGCCAGGGCCGCGCAGTTTCAAGTCGGCCTCGGCAATCTCAAAACCATCGTTGGTCTCAACCATAGTCTGGATGCGCTTTCGTGCGTCGCTGGTGAGTTTGTTGCCGGTCATCAGTATGCAGTACGATTGGTCGGCGCCGCGCCCCACACGACCGCGCAGTTGGTGCAGCTGGCTCAGACCGAAGCGTTCGGCGTTCTCAATAACCATAACCGACGCATTGGGCACATTCACGCCCACCTCAATCACCGTGGTGGCAATCATTATGTTGGTTATGCCTTTGGCGAAGTAGCTCATTGACAGTTCTTTATCCGCGGGTTTCATACGTCCGTGCACAACGCTGATGGCGAACTCCGGCGGAGGAAAGGCGCGCGAAATGCTTTCAACGCCGTCCTCAAGATATTTCAAATCAGACGCTTCGGGCTCGCTTATAAGCGGATAGACAATGTAAACCTGACGCCCGAGTTTCAGTTGCTGACGCAGGAAACCGAACATTGTCAGGCGATTAGAATCGTAATAGTGAATGGTTTTTATCGGTTTTCGTCCGGGCGGCAGCTCGTCGATTACAGAGACGTCAAGGTCGCCGTACAAGGTCATTGCCAAGGTGCGCGGAATGGGAGTGGCGGTCATTACCAATACATGCGGCGGAATGTAGTTTTTCGACCACAGCTTTGCACGCTGCGCCACGCCAAAACGGTGCTGTTCGTCGACGATGACAAGCCCCAGATGTGCAAAGGCAACGCGGTCTTCAATCAGCGCGTGAGTGCCAATCAGTATCTTAAGCCGGTTCTCGGCCAAATCGGCAAGCATCTGATTGCGAGTCGATTGCTTGGTTGAACCTGTCAGCAGTCCGACTTCGATACCGAGCGGCGAAAGCATATCGCAGAATGTTTTATAGTGTTGTTGCGCTAAAATCTCGGTGGGCGCCATAAGGCACGACTGGAAGCCGTTGTCCAAGGCCAGAAGCATCGACATCATAGCTACAAGCGTCTTGCCGCTGCCCACGTCGCCTTGCAGCAAGCGGTTCATCTGCAAGCCGGTGTTGGTGTCGTGGCGGATTTCGCGCAGCACGCGTTTCTGTGCGTTTGTCAGCTCAAAAGTGAGATGCTGTTTGTAGAAGGTGTTGAAATAGTGCCCCACGGTCGCAAAGCGGTGTCCACCGTTAGCTCGTGCTTTTATTCCTTTGAGTCTGAGTAGTTTAAGCTGAATATAGAACAGCTCCTCAAATTTCAGCCGGAACTGCGCGCGTTGCAAATCGTACTGGTCTTTAGGAAAATGCACGTCTTGCAAGGCGGTTTTCAACGGCGGCATATTCAGTTTGTCGAGCAAACTCTTGGGCAGTGTCTCAGGTATTGTCGCATTCTTAAATTGCTCATACAGACTGAATTGTATCTGATAAATCGTCTTTGTGGTTATCTGCCGGTTCTTCATCTTCTCCGATGTGTTGTAGAGCGGCTGCAGCACAAATTCGGCTTTGGCCTGATGCTTGGCGGCCTCCTCAATATCGGGGTGGACAATGTTTATCTGGTGGTTGAACTCCGACGGGCGGCCGAAAACCACATATTCGATGTCGCGCTGAAGTTTGTCTTTTATCCATTTTATGCCCTGAAACCAGACAAGCGGAATGCTGCCCGTTTCATCGGCAAACCAGGCCACAAAGCGCTGGTGTCTGGGGTCGCCCACAAGCTCGAATTTTGTTATCCGGCCTTTTATCTGCACCCAGCCCATATCCTCGTTAAGCGTGTTGATAGGATGGAAGCGGGTGCGGTCAAGATATCGGTAGGGGAAATAGTAGATGAGGTCGCCGTAGGTCTTTATGCCCAGCTCATCGGCCAAAACCAATGCCCGCTGCGGCCCGACGCCTTTCAGATATTTTATGTCCGAATCGAAAAAACTTGGCATAGCCCTTATTTATCCGCTCAAAAGTGGCAATTTTTTGCGGCTATGCAAAAATGAAAAACGATTTTATGTTATCGTTATCGTCTTCGTTATCGTTGGGTTATAGTTATCGTCTTCGTTATAGTTTTCAATCATCCTTCTCCACATCCAAATCCACCACAATCTCTTCCTCGGTTTCGGGGGTTGATTGCGAGCGGTAGAGTTTAATGTAGAGCAGCAGCGAGGTCATAAAATAGACGCCTGTCTGCACCCAAAGGGCAATGTACTCGTTTTTGACGTCGGGCAAGAGGGCGCCAGCGTTGGTCATTCGCACGTAGCCGTTGATTCCGAAGGTTGAGGGGAATATGTAAGACACATATTTCCAGAATGTTGGAATGCTACTGCCTGGCCACGAAATGCCCGAAATGAACAGAAGCGGCACCGATATGAAGACGAACAGCAGGAAGCACGACTCGCGGTCGCGGACAACGCTCGAAATGCTGATTGCAAAGAAAATTGACGCCAGCAGGAACGGCACCACAAACAACGCCAAATCGACGAATGTCCACAACTGGTTGAAACCGAACATCTTGGGCACAATGCACAAAACGTAGAACGACACCAGACAATAGAGAATGAAGTAGGCGAGGCCCTTGCCCGTGAGCACGTCGATAGGGCTACCGTAGTGTTCCGACAGTTGCAGGTGCTTGCGGCGGCGGCGCTCACGCTCGGTGCCAGCCATCATCGATATGCCCAAAACCAGCGTCTGTTGAAGCAGCAGCATCAAGACGGCGGGAAGTATGAATGTGGCGAATCCGTTCTGCGAGTTAAACATCGGAACGTAGTCATACTCAATGGGTTGCACCGACACTTCCTTCTCGCGGTCGCTCAAGCCCGACAGCCGCACGGCCTTAATCTCTTTGTTCATATCGAGCGACACCTCGGTGCACGCGCTCAAAAGCGACTTGTAGTAGAGCAGGCCGCTCATATCGGCGTAAATGCTCACCTGCGTCTGTCGGCCTTCGGCAATGTCGCGGCTGAATTCGGCGGGAATCCAGATAACGCCGTATGCGTTGTGGTTCTTAATCTGCAATTTGGCTGTCTCAATGTCGCCGCAGTGGTCGATAATCGCCACATCGGGGCTGGCATCGACATTGCGGATAAACTCGCGACTCAACGCCGAATGACTGTCGTCGACCACAACCACTGGCACCTCTCTAACTACCTCTCTGCCATACAGATACATATACAGAAGAGGGTAGAGGAACGGCACTATCAGGAAGAAGACCAGCACGCCATCGTCGACAATGAATTTGCGCGTCTCGTCGTTCCAAACTTTTATGACATTCTTTATTACGCTCATATCCAATGGTTTAAGGTAGATATTCGAAATTCAGCATCGAGTGTTTGATTCGGTGCATATCGGTCAGTGGCAACAGTATGAATATCAGCAAAATGGCATAATACTGCGCCGAATATTGCAGCGACCATCCGTTGAGGGCCTGGTCGACATAAATCAGGAAATAGTACCGCAGCGGGAACATCGCCGAAAGGCTCTGAATGGCTGGCGGCATTGCCATCACGGGGAACGAGAAGCCGCAGATTGGGAACGAAAGCACGCCCCACAGCGTGGCCAGGCTCAACGACCACCGCAGCGACGGTATCAGCCCGCAAATGAACAGCGCAAGGTTCTGCGAGGCCACAACGAACATAAATCCCGCCAGCATCATCGCCCACAGCGGGCCGTTGAGCGGGAAGTGCAGCCATCCGTAGAGGTAGATTTGCGCGAGGAATATCATCAGCGTGAAAATGAGCGTGTGGGGCAGCAGTTTGCCCAAAAGCGCGAGCCACGTGCGTCCGCCTGCAAGTTCAATCCATTGGCGGCTGGTGCCGTCTTTGAGTTCGGTTTGCACGCTGAATATGGTCACAAGGAAAATCATCAGCATCAGCACGGCGGGTAACAGCGTGTTGCTCAAATAGATAGAGTAGTTGAGCATTGGGTTGCTGATTGCGTGCGTGTCGATTTTGATTGGTTGCAGAAAGGCCATCGCCTGGTCGTCGGTGTAGCCGCGTGCGAGCAGACTTGTGCGTCCAGCGCCGCCAGCGGCAAGTTCGGCCATCATCTTCATATCGCGATAGACCAACGACGCAGGAATCAGGTAGGTGGCGTTGGTGTAGAACGATATGCGCGGTTGCTCGCTGCGGTTGGCTTTGCGCGTGGTGCCCTCGGGAATGTAGAAGAATCCGTAGATTTTGCCTTGCTGCATCGCCTGCCGCGCCTCGGCAAAGTTCGAGTATTGGTGCACAATCTCGGTCTGTTGGAAGGCGTCGAGGTTGCGCAGAATCTGCCGCGAGGTGGCGGTGTTGTCGGCGTCGACGGCGGCCACAGGAAGGTCTTGCGGCAGACCGTCGCTCATCAGTGTTGTGAAGAAAATGAAGCAGATAAGCGGCGAACCGACCATACTCATCAGGTATATCGGCCGCGAAGCCAGCCGCCGCATCTCGCGCCGCAACAACAGCAACAATCGTATTCCCTTTTTTGAGCCCATTATTTAAGGATTGAATGATTGAATAACTGAATGCGTGAAAATGGTTTAATCGGTGAATCGGTGAATCGGTGAATCGGTGAATCGTTTAAGGTTTAACGGGTTGAAACTTTTTATCTTATGCCTTGTGCCTAATGCCTAATGCCTTTAAACTTATCACTTGTACCTTGTCACTTGTACCTTGTCACTTGTACCTTATTTCTCTACCAACACCGACATTCCAGGGCGCAGGCCGTCAACCTTTTCGGTGGGCACGGCGCGGACTTCGAAGGTTTTGAGGTCGTATTGACCTGTGGCTTTGGTGGCCTTCCAGGTGGCGTACGAGCCAATATCTTTCATATAGTTGATTTTCAGATTGATATTGCGGTCCAAAGCGGGAACGTAGGCGGTGATTTCGGCGTCCATTTTGAAGTCGCGCAGAAGGTCCTCGCGGACATTGAACGTGGCCCAAAGGTCGTCGATAACGGCAATGTTCATAATGGGCGCGCCCGTGCCGACAAGTTCGCCAATCATCGGGAAAATCTCGCTCACCTCGCCGTCGATAGAGGCGGTGAGGATTGTCTCGTCGATATAGGCGTTAACCTCGGCCACAACGCCCTCGGCCTGACGCACTTGCGCGGCGGCCATTGCCTTGGTCTCGCTCTCGGCGCCGTTCTGCGCCATTGTGTATTGCGCGTGGGCGGCTTTCTCGGTGGCCACGGCGGCATCGTATTGCGCCTTGGTCTCGTCGCGTTTCTGTTCGCTCACAACGCCCTCATTATAAAGGTTTTCGACACGTTTGTACGATTTTTCCATAATCTCGAGTCCAGCCTTTGCCTTCTGCCACAACTCGTAGGCGCCCTGAATTTCCTCTTGACGAGCGCCCTTTTGAGCCTTTGCGTTCTGTGCCGAAGCGGCGTTCTTAACTGCCTTTGCTTGAGCAAGTTTCGCCTCAATGTCGGGTGCCTCAAGAATTGCCAGAGTGTCGCCAGCCTTCACACGTTGGCCTTCGCGTACGCGGATTTCAAGAATACGGCCAGGAACCTTGCTCGACACGCGATACTCGTTTACTTCGGCTTGTCCCTGAACAAATTCCGTCTCTTTCCCGTGGAAAATGACGATACCGATAACGCACACTATCACAATGACTGCGCCCAGCGCACCCAGCGATAGAAAAATGTTCTTCTCTTGTTGATTGATTGCCATAACTGTAAATATTTATTGATTAATTGATTAACTGATTTATTGAATTTTTGATTTCTGATTTTCGATTTTTGAATTTCGCACAGACGACACAGATTACACAGATTTCATTTTTCATTTTTAATTCTTCATTTTTAATCACTTATGCCTTGTGCCTTGTGCCTTTTCAACTTTCAATTTTCAATTTCTAAATCCTCATTCCTAAATCCTCACTATTTCAACTGCCCCGTCGCCTGTCGCAGATAAACCAGTGCCATAATCTTGTCGATTTTGGCGTCGATTTCTTCGGAATGGGCTTGCAGCCAGGCTGTTTGGGCCTCAAGAACGCTTGTCGAGGCAAGGTAGCCCTCTTTGAAACCGATATTTGCCATTCGCAGGTTCTCTTCGGCGTTGGCCATATTGCCGCTTGCGAGTTCGAGCCGCGAGTCGGCCTCTTTGATACGTTGCTCATATTGAGTTACTTGCAGCGTTATTTTGTTGCGGGCTTCGTCCAATTGGTATTGTGCGATTCGCGCTTCGGCTTTGGCTTTGTTCACCTTGTTCATTCCCTCGCCGAAGTGGAAAATCGGAATCCGCGCCACCACGCCGACGCTCAACATATCGCCGAATTTGTTCTGAAAACCGTTCTGCGCCGACGGGTTGGTGAGCGTGTAACTGCCCATCAATGCGACAGTTGGCAGATAATCGGCTCTGACAATCGACACTTTTTGGTTATACATCTCGCTTGCCAGGCGCAGGCTTTTCAGTTCGTAGCGGTTCTCGTCGATTTCCTCTTGCGTGTAAATCACCGTGTCGGCAGGAACGGTCAGGTTCTCGTTGGCCTCGTCGGCAAGCATTATGTCGGCGTGAAGGTCCATTCCGCAAAGTTGGCAGAGCAGCATCTTCGAGAGAGCCAGGCCGTTACGCGCTTTGAGCAACTTCATTTCGGCGTCGTTCAGTTTCACTTTCACCGAGAATTGGTCCGATTGAGTGGCCAGTCCCTCGCCGCGCATCTTCTCGACATCCTCGTTCAGTTTCCGCAGCAGTTCGACGTATTTTTCGGTGAGTTTCAACTTGTTGGCTATCGAAACAATCTGCCAGTACGCCTCATCGACGCTCACCATCACCTTTTGGTCCTCGCCGCTCAACTGCGCTTCGGCCAACTCTTTGGCGTAGGCCGTCACCTTATTATATGCGCGGATTTTGCCGCCAACGTAGAGCGGTTCCTCAATCGTCACGGCGCCCACATACACGTTGGCAATGTCAAGTTCGAACTCGTCGGCCAGGTTGGCGCCAATCTCGTTGAGCGCTGTGGCTATTTCGCCAGTCTGAAGTTTCTGTATCATTTGTTGCACCGCAGGGCTGTTCTGAATGATATTGGCGAGCGCAGGGTCCTGTATAAGACCAGGCAAGCGGTTGCCGATTGACGTCGCCATATTCGTGCCCAAATTGGTCAGCGCAGCCGATTGGTCGTCGTTAATGAGCGAAATGTTCTCGCTGTTGTGGACGTAGGCGCCCATTGCCGACACCTTTGGCAGATAGTTGGCGAAGGCCGCTTTTTTGTCGTATTCGGCGGCGGACAGTTTCTCGCGCGAGATTTTCGACTGTTGGTTGTTTTCGAGAGCCTTGTCGCGGCACTCTTGAAGCGTCAGAACTGTTTGGCTCATAGCGGTTTGCGCCAGTCCGCCAAACGCAATCAATGTCAGAATTGTTCTAATTTTCATATCCGTTTCTTATTTCGGCTGCAAATGTATATCGGGTGTTCCGCTTGCGCGATATTTATTTGTAGCGAAAAATGTTCTAAAAGTCGAAAAAATCGACTATATTTATTAAATATTGCCAAAAATATGTTTTATTTGTCGAAAAAATAGAAGATTAGGTAATTAGGTACAAGTGATAAGGTACAAGTGATAAGTGAAAAGGCATTAGGCACAAGGCATTAGGCATTAGATAATAACTTTAAACCTGTTAAACCCGTTAAACCTTAAACGATTAACCGATTAAACAATTCACCGATTAAACAATTCACCGATTAAACCAATTTCACGCATTCAATCATTCAATAATTCACTCATTAAATAAATAGGTATGGAAGGAAAAGAGACATTCATCACGCCGTCGGCCATCAACGCGATACTGACGTCGGGGCAAAACGTTTCGATTGGCGACGATTTTGTCGTGTCGCGGCAGCAGAACCCGAACAGCATCCCCGCCTTTGGCCACCCGTTGCGCATAAATTGCTATATGGCAGTGTTTTGCAGCAGCGGCAGCATATCGTGTATGCTGAATATGAACGAGTACACGTTGAGCCGCGGAATGCTAATGGTGATAACGCCAGGCAACATTGTGCGCATCACCTCGCCCGATTTGGAACAGGCGTTGAGCAACGCAAGTTTCACATTTATAGCCGTTTCCGTCGATTACCTTGCCAACTCGAATTTCGATTTCAACGGTTTCTTCTCTGAAGCAATGACCATTCTGCAAAATCCGTGTATCAGCGTGGCCGACAATGAGATACACGTGCTCACCGACTATGTCGACCTTATCTACCATTTGGTTGGCACCACGGCCAAATATGTGCGCGAGAGTGTCAGCGCCATCTTGTCGTCGGTTTTCTACCAGTTTGCCAGTTATGTCGACGATTATCTGCGAGTTGAACACCCCGACACCCGCACCGACAGTTCGCGCAGCCGCCGTATGTTCGAGGATTTTATGAAACTTGTGAAAGACAACCACCACGCCGAGCGAATGGTGGGCTTTTACGCCGACCGTCTGTGTGTTACGCCCAAATATCTGTCGAAGGTGGTGAAAGAGGTGAGCGGCCGTTCCGCCCCCGAGTGGATTGACGGCTTTGTGATAATGTCGGCCAAGTCAATGCTCAAATATTCCGATATGACAGTCAAAGAGATAGCCATCGAACTGAACTTCCCCAACCAGTCGTTCTTCTCGAAATTCTTCAAGAGCCAGACGGGGGCCACGCCGAATGAGTACCGGGTGGGATAAATCACATTCAATTTGGAATCAGTATATTTGCCAATATTTTAATAAAAATGAAAAGAGCCTTTTTATTCAGCGTTGTACTATCCGCAACATTCTTAATATCGTGCAACGAAAGCAATAACACGTTAGAAAACTTTGGAAAACGCGACACAAAGCGCGAAGGATTCGTGTACATCGAAAACAACAGGTTTATGCTCGACGGGAATGAGTGGTTTCCGCTGATGCTCAACTACCGTAACTACGTTAACTACAGAGACAGCATCATTCGAATTTCACCGACGGAACATTATCAGAACAACTGTATGGCCGACGATTTCAAGAAGATTTCCGCTATGGGATTCAACAGCCTGCGTGTCTGCCTGAAATGGGACAAAATGACTGATACTGCGGCTATTTATCAGGCTATCAGCAATATGGTTGACACCGCCGCACAATCAAATCTGCGTGTAATGCTGTTGCTTTATCCGCCTATCGACAGTGCAAAAGTTGCGTTTGAAGCCGGAATGTTGAGACATTTTGCGAACAACCCAACCATTTGGGCATACGATTTTTTCAATGAGCCACTGTACTTCGACGAGCAGCACGACCGCGACAAAATTGACGCTTACAACATTGTAAGCTCCTGGCGGCAGATGATGTGTGAAAATGCTCCAAATCAGTTGTTTACTATTGCTTTTTCGGAGCCAATTGAGGTGTTTGAGTGGGACCCTATTATGCTGCCTGTCGATTTTGTCGAAATACACACATATCACCCTCTGAGAGTTGCCAGCGAGATGTATTGGTACAGCACCAATTGTACACAAAAACCGTGGATGGTGGGAGAGGTTTCGCTGCCAGCCGACAACGACAGCATAAGCTACGACGAGCAACGGCAGTTTATGGTTCAAGTGTTTGCCATAGCTCGAAGTATGGGGACGGCTGGATTTGGCTGGTGGGAGTATATGGATAATTCCACAGAGGTAAATTACGAGGGACAATACACCGCGCTTATCAATCCGTCGAAAGAGATGAAACCGGCTGCATATCAAGTGGCTACGTTAATGAATATTCCTGTTTCCGAAGAATTAGCTAATATGCCGCCAAACTACTATAATATGGTGGGTTACAACAATATAGCCTTGTCGGGGCGAGTGGTTGATAATCATAAAAAACCGGTTGCAAACGCATTGGTTCGCGGTTGGACGAAAGATTGGATTGGAATGAACACCTACACTGATGCTGACGGCCATTTCGTGCTGTATAGCAACGATTTCAGCGTACATTTCGAAGTGTCGGCGCCCTATATGCAAACTATAAAATTCAACCGCAATAATATCAAATACACTTTTGCCGATTCAGCCGACAACATTAAGTGGAAACCTGAGAGTTTTCCTGACAGATACCTTGAATATCAGAAGATTGACTATCACCGGTTCCTCGAGAACGACAGTTTAACGTTGATTTTCAATCCAGAACTGTTCAATCGGTATAAGGCTAAAGGCGATTTGGGAACTGTTAAGCTGAAACATCTGAATTTTTAGCGGACAGCTATCAGCTTATTTCACTTCAATTTTTGCTGTTCGTTCTCCAATTGTCAATGTGCTGTTTACAACCCATTGGTCGTTGTATCTTGCTGACGACAAATAGATTATGATGGAGTGTTCGCTGTCGTTGCTGACAACAAACTCCTTCGATACCGACAAATCGTACCATTGGTCTTTCCGGATGATGTCCGATTTGATGAATTTGGTAATCTTGTCGATATATTCGGTCTTTGTATTTGTCTCTTTATCAACACATTCAAACACAAGGTCCATATATTGGTCCTGCCAAAGCGAGTCGTTGATGAACACATTGGCATCAAGTGTCACCTTTATTTTGCTGATATTTTTGCCGGTTTCAATCGGGTTAAACAACTTGAATTTTTTAAATCCGGCTTTCTCGGGTTCCTTGTTGGGTGTGGTACAAATCAGTTCGTTGTTCTTATTGATTGTCTTTAAGATACGAAGGCTTGAGTCCTTCAAAACAGGGTGTTGTGTCAGCCGATTGTTATAGTACGTGTAGCGGCAGATGTATTTGTAGAGTTCCAATTTGCCGTTCAGGCGTGCTTTAAGCGAGTCATCGTCTATAATGTTCAAATTGAGATTACTGTCTATCTCGGTTGCTTGCTCCGCTTCCCATTGATTTTCAGTCCAATATAGATATTTACCATAAATTATTTCGCGCATCTCGCGGTTATAGTTCACGTGAACCATTCGCTTGTCGATGTGCATTTGGCTGGCAGTGTCGAGGCCATTGCCAATCCAATGGACATATTTAGGTGTGTTGAGATGATATTTATCGCGTAAAAGTGCAGTCAGTGAGGGTGTTATGTCGTTGTGTGTCACAACCGACGCAAAGGTTTTGGTGCTATTCAGCAATGGCGACCAAATAATGAGCGGAACAGTGTGATATGACAGTTTGTTGTTGATAATCAATCCCGAAGAGTGGTCACCGGTTATCACAAATATGGTGTTCTCAAAATTTGGATGCTCACGATATTGATTGATGAAATTGCGGACGCAATCGTCGGTGTAAAGCATTGTGCAATAGCGCATTTTGTTCTTTTCATATTTGGCGGCCTTTTCTGGTTCCATTTTGGCGATTATCTGGTCAGCCTGTTCAGCGTAAGCTTTCTTTTTCGCTTCGTCTTTAATGTTCAACGCCTCGTGGTTTGTTATGGTTATCAGCAAGTTAACCATAGGAGAGGAGTCGGTTCGGATTTGCTCAAAACTACGCTCGAACATAACGTGGTCGAAATAGCCCCACCAGTTGCCGAGGTTGGGGTCGCCACTTTTTTTGTAATCGTTGTAAAAGTCTGACATATAGTCGATTTCCTGTGCTATCAGGTATTCCGAAATGCAGTCGAAACTGAAATCACCGCCATAGTAAGCGTTGGTTTTGTAGCCGTTCGATTTCAGAATCTTGAGCAACGAGTTTTGTTCAGGCATAACACCGAATTGAAAACCTTTCGGACCGATAACAGAACCTGTTATGGCCGGCACGGCGCCGTAGCTGCGTGTGGTGGTCGATAGGCAGTTTTTCCAGTAAAGGCTCTTGTGCGCAAGCGAGTCGATGAAAGGCGAAAATCCGTCCGCGCCCATCATCTCATTACCAAGCGATTCGACCACAATAATTACAATGTCAGGTTTGGTCTCGGTTGATTTAAAGTATTGACCTAAAACATCTTGCGTGTTGTCAATCCGCTCAAGAGGGTAGTACTTGTCGGGAACTTCAAAATCAGGATTGTCGGCAAGAAACTCGGCAATCAAACGTTCGTCGAAATCAACATTTGTGTTGTTTATCTCCTTGACACTGTTTAAGTTGGTTCTAAGCATAAACCAAACTTTGCTTGCCTCGTGGTTTCGTGCCTCAATATTATCAGAGTTGTCTAAAACGTTGTCGATAAAGAAAATAGACGGAACTGACAATACCATTATTGCTGTAACGGCAATTACAACCCAATTGGCTTGCAGTTTTTTTCTTGCAATATGCGTCAGCAACATGAACCCTCCAATTATGACTATAATGCTAAGTATCAGTAAGAAAAAACTTGTAGTCGCCAATATGGTCTGCATTATTTCCGATATGGGCCTGATAAACAGTTCTTTACCCATTAGCTGTCCGCTTTGGTTGGTGTAAATAGTCAGTCCCGCCTCGCCAAACACAATGATTGCCAATATGATAGACGACACCCAATTTGCACATTTTTCGGAAAATTGGCAAAGAATGAAATGAACAGCACAAACAGCCAAAAGCATAAATCCCGATGTGGCAAGGCCGTGTAGCAACGCTTTAAAAAAAATGTCAATCGATTTAAAATCAATCAGTTTTATTAAAAGCATCGCACTCAAAAAACACAATGCTGTTGCACATATATTGCTGTATGACTGTGATTTATATTTCATTTTATGCAAAAGTAAAGTAGTTGTTAGCCAAAAAGTTCCAAATGGTTGTTATCCCGATAGCCCCAACTTTAGATATGTAGAAATTCCACTTTATCTTATCTGTCAACAGCCACAGTATCAGAGTATTGATGCCAAGTCCGATTAACGACACGCCAAAAAACCGCGCATATTCGCCAAGAATCTGCGGATTATTGCTCGAAAACGTCCAAATGCGGTTGAGCAGCCAATTGGTTGTCGCGGCAATGGTAAATCCGAGCGCATTCGACACGTATTTCTGAATTTTCAGCTTCTCCTTACACAAGAATGTCACACCAAAATCGACAATCATTCCGGAAAGACCAACGACTCCGAACTTAATGAATTTTAGCAAAATAGCTTTATTTAACAAAGACTCTGTCATTTGATTGCAACTTAATTTGTGTGCTTATCCAGAGGCTTGCAGCCCCATTTTTGGCACGATATTTTTACTTCAGCATTACGGAACTTCATCGATACACCCTCGTTGTTCCATACATATATATTGAATTTCTTTTTTCTAATCCGGTCAAAGAATCCGCTATAAATGGTTCTTTCGAAGTGTACTTTCTGAAATCCGTCGGTTTTGGGAATATTGAACGCGCCCCAATAAATATGATTTATATCGGTAATCAACATTGGAATATGGCCGTCTTCGCACTCGTGTGTGTCAAATTCAGCATCAAACTCCATTTTAACCATTCCGCATAACCCAAGTTTAATGCGCAGAATATCAGAGAATTGAGTGCCGGACTCAATAGTATTATCTGTTGTAAACCGACATTTCTTTGTCGTTTGATTCTGATTCAGTTCAATGTCGTGATAATTCTGAAGAGGTGATACAATAAAATAGAGAGCGACAACGGCAAGAAACGATAACGTTACTGTTTTAATGGCTTTGTCGGTTTTCGGCGGAATGTCGATTCTGATTCTGTCAAGCAATTGTACAATCAGTTTATATAACGGCCTGATAATTAGTGAGACAGCAATTGCTGCGGCCACAAAAGCCAATGCCGTTAAGAGCGAGACTGCCGCATTGCCGTGACTTGTGGCATAATTAATGAATGGCTTCCGCATAAATCCGTGAACAGCAAACAGAAACATCGATATTGAGCCCAAGAAAACTAACGGACGACAAATTAATTTATGCCGTGCAATAGCCTCACTTACAGAGTTATAACATATCAGGATAATGACCGTTACCGCTAAGAAAGTGAAAGGGTAGAATGGCGCGAAAAAATTGCCAAGTGCGAATGCTGCAAGCGCCGGAAGCAACCACCAACGGCTTATAACCACATTTCGGCGCAAAGCCAGCCACATTCCTAAGCAAAACTCGGGCAGATGTCCTGGCGCGTTCCACACAGCAAGTAGCAAGTCGTGGTCGTAGCAATAGAAGGCGGAGAATAACCAAACATATGAGGCCACCACTATTAGAATCAAGATTTTTGGGCCATATTTTTGGCTTAAATTCAGTAAGATAGGAAATAGGATATAAAGCTGTATAATCAAGCCGAAAAACCACCACGGGCCACATAGACTGATTCCTTCGTAGGGCATCATTGTGTGGATAATCAGCAACTTATAAATTATTGAGGACTTATCGTTGCCCGTTGGCAGATAATTGTCAACAGCCCACGAGAAAAGCACGTAACCTGCAATTGCAATCAATAACAGCGGATATATTTTTTTCAGCCGGTTGCCCATAAAAGCTGACCAAGTGGTAGGTTTGGCAAGCATTGATTTTGTTAGTCCATAGCCACTTAAAAAAATAAACACTTGAACCCCAAAATGTCCCAAATAGCTGAAAATGATATTGATAAATTCTTGCGGCTGACTGGCAAGCAATTCGCCAAAACGATATACAAAGTCATGCGAAAAACCAAATTCATTCTCGCCAGTAGAAGGTTCAATCCAACGAAAAAGATTGTGTAGCATTATTACCAATATTGCCAATCCTTTGAGAATCAGACTATCATCTTTTGATAATTCCTTTCTTTCCATTATGTTTTGTGCAAAATCATTTTACAACTCATATATGGTGTAGTCGATGCTATCAAAAACAACTTTCAAATCAAGTTCGATATTTTCACCGAAAGCACGTTTTAGAACAACAACATATTTGCAGCCACGCTGTTGTAAATCTGTAAGATAGTTAGAATTTGACAACTGTTCGTTCGTAGCTACCCAACCTTTTCGATGTGCGAAATACATCGGAGTAGGATTATAATCACTGTTAATAACAATACGGTCAGAAGGTGAAGAGAAACCATCCAAGACGCTTTCCAATTGTGCTATCGGCTTCCTTGCATCTTTGATTATGAAGTCGGTATGGTTGTTTAGTATGTTTTCAAGAGTTATGACTATCAGAAGCAACAAACTAAGTTTGCGTTTTTCTATGGAAGCCAAAGCGTATCCCGCAAACAATGCCATAATAGGAACAAATGGGATAACATAGTAATTGTGATGAGCGAATGTCCAACCCGATTTAAGGATTACTACCCAAAAAGTTGCAAACGTCAGTCCGAAAATAGCGAGCAAAAGACGTTCTTTGCGTATTATGCTCAGAATCAAACCACCTAAAAAAACGAAAAAGCCTGAAAATTTTAGCGCATAGTCGTAGAAATGCTTGAGTGTCTGGCCAAAGTGTTCGGCAATCTCACGTGTTCCTTCCGCAATGTCTTTCCCCATAAAAAAATGCCACAATCCATACTCATTGACAAGGTAGGGCACCCAATAGAAATACCACCAAGCAACAGGCACACACAGCATTACTGACACTGAACAGAAAACTATTTTGCGCTTAAGTGCGATTTGCCTGTTGAAAATAGGTATGGCAAACACTGCAAGAATAAATCCCGAAGGCAGTTTTGATAGTAGTCCAGCCAATGTTAGTAGCGTATATGCCAGTAGATTGACAAATTGCCGACCATTTTGCTCCAAATAGTTTGTGCCGAAGTAGATGCCCATAATTACAAGCGACATGGCGAACGTGTCTGGCATAACTTTGCGGGCAAATGGGAACCACAGTGAAACAATCAGTACAAAAATCGAAAGGAACGACATACGCTCCGCAAAGTATTTCCGTAACAATTTGTAGCCAAACCAGCAGCCTATACTTGTGACAATCAAATTGATAAGCCGTCCATACCAATGCGCATAGCCAAATACAAGCGACATCAGGTAAATCAGGTAGTTTAACAACGGGAATTCCATTCCTGTGATGCCGGTTAGGTCTTCACTTATGTCAATTCTAGGATAAAGGATGTTTGGGTCAATCTCATAGAAATTTCGAGCAGCCATTGCAACGGTTGTCTGACGCCAAGCATGGGAAACCTCTAATGGTGGGTTTGTAATCCCATAAATTCTAAGCAAGGCGAAAAAGACAATCCAAAAGCGAATATCTTTTAACCACAACAGAATCAATGATTTGTAATCAAGATTCCGCATTTTAACAATAATGTTCTGTAACATACTCCAATGCTTGTTTGTTTATTCCGGCAAAATCATATCGCTGATAACAATTGTGCGCGGATTGATAGCTGTGTCGGTTATGCAGACTTGCGTTAGTTTTTGTTTCAACGATTCCGCCTCATACGAAACTTTTTTCCAATTGTCAGCCGACTGATAGAAAACCGTATATTTTTTTGCTGGCGAGTAATAGAAAATATCGGCTTGAACGGCACTAAGTGAATCTAAATCGTTGCTTCGGACAGAGTCAAGTTTGGAGAACGACATAAGCAGTTCGCCGGCCTTTTTAGTTTCTATGGCGTGAATGTAATAGAATGGAACAGAATCCGGTGTTTGTGCTAACGCATCATATTTTATATATTTCAATTTGCGTCCGGCTCTTAAATCCATATAATCCTCAATGTCTTCGCCGCCGCTTATATCCATGGAGAACCTTGAAATATTATGAATCTCATCGTTATAAAACACTGCATTGTCAGGCAAAGTTGAGAAATAACCTGATTTGGCTATCAAATCAATCATATCAAGCCTGTTTTGAGTTTTAACCCATTCGTGGCTTATGTGATGATTGGTGTAACCCATCAGTATTGCAAAAACCAGAAAAGCGGTACACCATATAACTCGTGTCGTATTTCGCCATTTGCTGTTTTTTATATTGTTAAGCGATAGCGTTATAAGCAGTGCCAAAACCAGCATCAACGCAAAAATGGCATAGTATGAGGTTACATATCCCTGCATCCAATAGCACCATTCGGTGTTATATTTTTTGGCGATGCCAATCAGCGTGTGAGCGAAGAATCCAGCTATAAGGCTTACTACTATTCCGATGATGATTTTCTTATTGTTTTTCGGTAGCGATTCCTTGTCACGTGTCAAGTACCACACCAAACTTGTTTGTAATAATGCATTTACCCAAACAATGGCGGGTGCATGAGCCAGTACCATATTTATTCCACGGCGGTGTCCGCCAATCAGCAGCGAGTTGTCGGCCATTATTGTCTGGCTTTCGAAGAAACCCTGTCCTGGCAGGGCAAAACGCGTGCACCTACCTAATACTTTGAAGAATCCGCTTATGCTGAACGAAGCGAACGAGAAGGCTGCGCCGTCGTAGAAACTTTTGTCAGGATAAATATGAAGAATCCATTGCCGATAGCCGAAATAGCAACCTAAATATATTGCGGCAGAACCAATATACGGCAGCACTTCGCGCCAAAAATCGCGGTTGCGTAGCATTGCCATAAAACCGTTTGTTTTCCAATGCCTTATGAGGATTACAATACCGAATATTATTGCAAAAATCAAGTATGTTTCATAGAAAAGATAGGTTACAAGGAATAACGCAGCGGAAAGCAAGATACGCCAATAACCGCCTTTTTCTTTGTAATTCAGATAAATAAGAATAGCCCCTAAAAACAGCATCAAGCTGAAACTGAAATAGAACGGATAGGCTATTGTAGGCACGTGATTGTTGCGGGTGATTGTTGTGTCGAAAATGAGCAACAGCATAACCAACAAGCTTAAATTCTTCGATTTGAACAGTCTGTACACAAACCACGAGAACATAACATAGCTTGCAAGCAGCGAAATATACTGCACAACCTTCGTATATGCAAAACTATCAATAAGATATGGAACATAGTAGAAGAATTTGGTTATGAGGAAATAAAACCGTCCCGCGTTTCTTGCATACACCATTGCATCGCCAGCCCAAATCTCCGGATGTCGTGCTGTGATAAAATACTGAAAATCATCACCACAAGTGAATCCCAATTTGAAAAATGGCAGCAATGTAATTAATGCTGTAGCTGCCAATGCCGCATAAATCAGCAGTTGTTTCTTGTCTTTCATTTATCTTCCTGATGTTTAATATCTTGAATGATATATAACGGGCGTCCTTTCACCTCGTCAAGTATAAACCCGATATAGTAGCCGATTATGCCGACCACAATCAACAATATTCCGGCAAACGCGCTCAAAAATATTACTATTGTAGTGTATCCGCTTACAGGCCGGTCAACAATCCACATTACCAACGAAAATATTATGAGAACGACACTTAACAGACTGAATAACAGCCCTGAATAAATGCCCAGTTTCAGTGGCGCTTTTGAGAACGATACCAATGAATTGAAGGCAAAATGCGCCAATTTCATAAACGAGTATTTGCTTTCTCCTGCAGCACGTTTGGGTGCGTAGTACGACATTGTAGCTGTCTTGAAACCAACAATTTGTATGAATCCGCGCAAAAAGCGTGTGCGTTCACGGTAATTGTTTCTCAGCACGTCGGCAACTTTTTTCGAAATCAGGAAAAAATCGGATGCATTCGGCTTTAACTGTGTGTCCGACAAATGGTTAATGACTGAGTAAAACAAACTTGATGTTATCCGTTTATATAATCCGCCATCAGCACGACCTTCGCGCACCATTGTTACAATATCGTAGCCTTCAGTGTATTTATTAAGCATTGACTCAAGTAGTTGCGGTGGATTTTGCAAATCGGCATCCATACATATTATGACATCGCCGCAAGCATTGTCAATTCCAGCAATCATTGCAGCCTCGTGCCCAAAGTTGCGCGAGAAATGAATGGCTTTTACACGGTTGTCTTTTTCGGCAAAAACATCAAGTATTTGTCGGCTGTTGTCTGTGCTGCCATCGTTAACAAACAGTATTTCAACCGTATAATTCAGTTTTGTGACTATCTCAGTTAAAGTTGAGTAGAATTGCTCTATTACAGCCTCTTCGTTGTAAACCGAAACAACAATGCTACAAAAAGATTTATTCATAATACGCAATTTTTGTTATCGTCAAAAGTATGAAAGATGTTGTAACATTCACTTCCTCTCAATCACAATGTTAGTCATCTGGCTAACGTTTACGAGGTCGCCGTTTTCGTTACGGATTTTTATCTCGCAGACGTGCGTTGTGCGGCCTTTGTGAAGTAGGGTGGCGCGAGCTGTAACGATGCCTGTGGCGGCTTTCAGGTGGTTGCCTTTAATCTCCAAACCACGTACATCTTGTTTTTCCATATCGATGTTCAGAAACGACAGACTACTGCCAACCGACTCTGCCAGAGCCATCAGCGCACCGCCGTGACCTATCTTGGCGGGAGTGCAGGTGCGCTCGTTTATCGGCATTGTGGCCTCAAGCCAGTCGTCGCCATATGCGGAGAACCGAATCCCCATAAATTCCATAAGCGTCCCTTTGGTGCGCTCGTTCATCATATCTATCTTATTCATTGTCAGTTATAAAGTTAAAAGTTTAAAGTTTAGAGGTTTAGGAGTTTAGTGTTTGCGTCAGTGTTTTAGTTAGTGTTATCGTTTTAGTTATCGTTATCGTCTTCTGTCAGTGTCAGTGTTTTCGTTATCGTTTTTCGTTCAAACATTGAAAAGTCCTTTTTCGGCGCAGATAATAGTCGATTACGATGCTGCGTTTGTAACGCTCGTTGTGATACTCGACAGTGCGAACTTTTTGTAATTCAGCGCGTTTCTGGCGCAACGATTTCAAACTTTTATAAAAAGCGCAATGGGCGCGGGGAACGGCCCAAGCGAATCGCAATTTAAACTGAATCAAGTACATACCGACCGACAAACCATCAAGAAGCATCCGTTTTATCAGTGTGCGATGAAAGGCTTTTGCTGGCAGGTTCTTGTAAAGCATAAACAGATTGTTGCGATAATTCAGGAACAATTTGTGCGGATTGTTGTTGGGCAGAGTGCCGCCGCCAACGTGATACACCACCGATTTCGGTATCACAACAATGCGGTGTCCTTGGTTCTTCATACGCCAGCAAAGGTCAATTTCCTCCATGTGTGCGAAGAAATCAGCGTCAAGGCCGCCAAGCGAGTTGTAAACATCGCTACGGACAAGCATACAGGCGCCTGTGGCCCAGAAGATGTCGCACATATCGTTGTACTGGCCGTTGTCGGTCTCAATCTGGCCAAGAATGCGGCCTCGACAGAACGGAAAACCATATTTATCGATAAATCCGCCAGAGGCTCCGGCATATTCAAATTGTTGTTTGTCATTGTAAGCCAACAATTTAGGCATACAAGCCGCCACATCGGGGTTCGAGTCCATAAAATCGACCATTGGCTCGAGCCAGTTTGCCGTAACCTCGACATCGGAGTTGAGCAAAACAAAATATTTGGCTTCAATCTGCCGCAAAGCACGATTGTAACCGCCTGTAAATCCGTAGTTTTGGTCGAATAAAAGTGTGCGCACCTGCGGATAATTCTTTTTCAGAAAACTGATACTGTCGTCGGTTGAGCCATTGTCGGCAACCCAAATCTCAGTGCCGGCGGCGGTTGACAGCGCAGTTACCGACGGCAGAAACTTCTCTAAGAATTTCTGTCCGTTCCAGTTAAGTATCACAACGGCGGTCTTGGTCATCTTTATAGTGTTTGCGGCAAAGGTATTAATATGCCGTAAAAAATGAAGTTTAGAAGGAGAGAAGTTGGCCTCAGTAAACTGTTGGTTTGCCTTCCGATGAGAAACGGATAATGTATTTCATCGGAAAGCTTACTCCGTTGTCCAAAAGAAACTCCTTATCCATTGATACATAGTCGATTTCTTTGTAATTCAAGTCGCCGGTCTTTTTGAAGTATTTGCAGAACACAACAAACCGATAATAATCGGCAACCTCATCGTTCTGACTGTTAGTCAAGACTTTAATGCTGTAAAAAAGCGGCTTTTGCGGTCTCTTGTTCAGCATCCATTTTGTGCCCGACTTAAGAATGACAATCGAGCTGTCTTTCAACTCTTTAACCTCTGAATGGCTGCCGGAATTGTATTCGGTTGATTTTGACAGGACATAATCAAGTTCCGAATATTTGGTTCGCGTGATAAGCCTCGCCATAGTCCGCGTGATTGTTTTGTTGCCGATAAACGCATTCCTGAATTCATAATTCTGCGCATTCAAGTCAGATGCGGCAAACAAGCTGATAGTCAGTGTTATAAAGATGAGAAAACGATTCATGACAAAATAATTATATGCAAATATAACCCTTGACGACAATCTAACAATCCTTGTTTTCGTAGTATTGGCAGTTGGCATTGCAGTTGCAGCCTTCACAATTTGAACAGTTGCACTGGTTCTTTCCCTGAATCCGACGTACAAACCGCCATATAACAACACCGTCAGCGATTGCAATTATTGCTATTGTTATAATGTCTTGAAACATTTCAGAGAAGAGATTAATGTTTAGAGTTAAGTGATTAATGATTAATGATTAATGATTAAAGTTTAAAGTTAAATAGATGATTTAAAATCATTATGTATTAATCATTTATCTTTTATAATTATCTCTTTTATCTTATGCCTTATCACTTATGCCTTATAACTTGTCACTTGTCACTTATCACTTAT
>JAFZKK010000001.1 GCA_017551905.1 Salinivirgaceae bacterium | reverse complement strand
GACAAAGTTCGAGAAGTATGGAATGCCGTACTTGGCCGTAATCTCCCAAATCTTGGCGTATGCGGGGTTCTCCCAATCGAAGTCCTTGGTAATGTTGTAGGTAGGTATCGGGAACGAGAAAACGCTGCCGTTGGCGTCGCCTTCCGACATAACGTCGGCGAAAGCGGCATTGAAAATATCCATTTCCTTTTGGAAGTCGCCGTAGGTCTCGTCCTGCATTTTTCCGCCGATGATTACCGGATGGTCCTTCAAGTTGCCAGGCACCTTCAAGTCGAGCGTGATGTTGGTGAACGGCGTTTGGAATCCGACGCGCGTTGGCACGTTGATGTTGAACATAAACTCCTGCAAGCACTGCTTAACACCCTCGTAATCAAGATTATCGTAACGGATGAACGGTGCCAGATAGGTGTCGAAACTCGAGAACGCCTGTGCGCCCGCAGCCTCGCCCTGCATAGTGTAGAAGAAGTTGACAATCTGCCCCAAAGCGGTGCGCAGGTGCTTTGCCGGACTGCTCTCAATCTTGCCCGGAACGCCCGTGAAACCAGTCATTAGAAGGTCTTCCAAATCCCAACCCACGCAGTAAACACTCAAGAATCCCAAATCGTGAATGTGGATGTGTCCCGACTGATAAGCCTGCTTAATCTCTTCAGAATAAACACGTTCCAACCAATATTGCGAACTGATGATGGTGGCAATGTGCTGATTCAGACCCTGAAGCGAGTACGATGAGTTGGCACTTTCCTTTATCCGCCAGTCATTCAAGTCGATATACTTGTCGATGATGTCCATATTCGAGAGCAACTCCTTGGTGTTGCGCATACTCTCGTGCTGCTTGCGGTACACAATGTAAGCCTTTGCCGCGTCGAATAGTTTGTTGTCGAAGAGCACCTTCTCAACTGTGTCCTGCACTTCCTCCACTGTCGGTGTGTAGTCGAGTTTGTCGAACAGATTGAGTTTGGTGATGACCTCAAGCATCAGGTCTTCAGCCAGTTGGCGGTTGGGTTTGCCCACCGCGCGCAGAGCCTTGAAGATTGCGTAACTGATTTTTTCGGCTTCAAAATTGACAATGCGCCCGTCGCGCTTGCAGATTTTGATTGACGGCAGATTTAATTTCGCTTCCATTGTGGTATTATTAGTGTTATACGTTTTTAGTGCAGATGTCGCTCCACCAAACCGCAACAAGGCTTGATTAACATACAATTATTGTTGACGAAGTGGTTTTGTGAATCACCCATATAAAGGAATGAAACTGCCGAATCAAAAAAAACAAGAATCGCGCGCAGTTGTCAACATAGGGGTGTTCATTAAGGATAAGAAGTTGAAAATGACTAAATAACAACGGGAAAAGGAAGCGGCAGCTTCCTTTTTTATTATCAAATTAGGCACAAAACAGACGTTTTTCATTTCGTCCAATAATGCACTGAATTTTAACTTATAGCACTATTTATTCTCTTTTTTCTTCGCTTTCAATGTTTTTGAATAATTGGGAGTGATGTATGCTTGGTAAAATTCAGATTCTGAAGTAAAGTATTTACCGTTTTTCGAGTATTCCGAGGCATATTTTGGACAACATCTAACAATGTCCTTTAGTGCACGGTTGTAGTATTTTGTTCCATATAATTGCGTCATTTTCCCAATTACAATTGCCTCTTGTCCTTTGGTTTGATTTTGGGCTTCACATAATCTCAAAGATTTGCCTTCGCCTTCTAAAATTTTTGATAATGAGAGATATATCTCGTAAGTTAAATCTGTGTTTGAAGTTGCATTGGATGCAGATGCAGAGGTTGCGGTTGTGCTTGCTGGCACAGATGATGATGACTTTGGTGTTGAGCTTGAACTAGCTTGTGTGTTAGACGATTGTGTTGTCGCCGGTTTTGAACTGCTTGTAGTTGTTGATTTGCTTGATGTGGGCTTTGCATTTGTTGTTGCTTTAGAACTACCCGTTTTTTTTGTGCTTGTAGTACTCTGTTTTTTAGCCGTTTGAGTTGAAACTTGTTCTGTTTTTTGTTTTTTTGCGTCCCTTTCAATGGAACCATCAGGAAGTCCTAACAGCCATACTATTACCAAAACCAACAGAAATCCTAAACACCCTCCGCTTTTTTTGGGTTCTTCTTCTATGACTTCTACAAGATATTTTACTCCCATAGTTACAAATATTACTAATAATTAAACATATCGAAGATACTCCCCTCACCACAATATAATTTTAATTTTCCGTAACGATAGTTCAACAAATAGTAGAATTATATTCAATTATTTGTCGAAGGATTTTCAACGTTTGAAACTTGTTGTGAGTAGAGCGCGAAGAAGTCGTATTGCAGGATTTGGCTGATACGCAGAAGCAAATCGGCATCGATGCTTTGGCGGCGGAAGATGTTGTAAACGTTTGTACGTTCGAAACAGAGTTGGTCGGCAAACCATTGCGCTTTGCGGCCTTGGCGGTCGAGTTCGGCTTTAATCAATCTGCCAATATGTATTGGTGCGTTACTCATAAAAAAAGACGTGAAACTATTTGCAAAACTTGCCCACATCTTGAGGTAACGGCCTGAAACCCAACGAACTGACAAACACAAACAGTTCACGCCACTTTCGCGGTCGTGAACCATAGCATTTGTTTTAGTCCGTTTGAAAAATTGGCCGTTTTTCAAGATGTGAAAACTAAATGATAAAGTTCTAATATTTACTTTTTCTTACTTACTATCTATCTTTCAATAATTTGTTGTTTTAAAATTCTGCGGCTAATATAATGTTTAATGCTTAAAACTTTCAACTACAATCACTTCTTTGTCAGCCTCGCCAGATAGTCGTAATGCGGGCCGGCGACAAGTTTCTCGCACGCGAGTCCGCAGCGGAAAGCCGCTTGCTTCAAGTTGTCGAAATCGACAAACAGCCATTTGAAAGGTTCGGAACGTAACTGCTTGTATTTCACTTTGAAAAGCATCTCACCATAGTAATCGCCGTTGAGGTCGATAGCGCAGCTGCCGTCGTCTTCCATATAAAGATAAATCAAATCTGACGAGTCGAGTAGTACCTGTCCACCGCTGGCTAACAACGATTTACATTTGTCGAGGAACATTGGCAGACGGTTGAGCGTACCGCACATTCCGGCGCCGTTCATCAGAAAAAGAATGGTGTCGAATGGTTGTGCGGGTTTATAATCGAAAAAATCTGCGGCTTCGGCCTTCAATCCGCGCGCCCGCATCACATCGACGGACAGTAACGAGTTGTCGATAGGAGTGATATCGATGCCTTTTTGCTGTAAATGAATGGAATGCGCACCCGCAGCCGCACCCACATCAAGCACACGACCGCGAGCTGAATCAAGGGCAACACGCTCAATTTCAGGCATTTCGTCGTATTTGCGGAAAAGATACGCTACGGGCAACTCATCGTAGGTTGTGAGATGAGTGCAAGTGTACAATTTGGCAGTCTTGCGCTTGTTGAAGAAATCGCTGATTGCCAACCCCATAGGGTCGTTTTCCGGAGATATTAGCATTTACTTTATTAATTGAAGGATTGAAGGATTGAATATTAGGATGTTGCGTCTCTACATAATTAATCCCATTAAACCCTAAACTTTAACCCCTAAACTTTTGTCACTCATACTGATAAGTCCGTTTCACGCGGCGCGAGATTCCGGTCAGCACTTCGTATGGAATGGTGTTCATCCATTCGGCTACTTGCGTGATTGACAGGTTTTTACCAAAAATCTCAATCGGGTCGCCTTCGTGCGCGTCGAGCCCCGTGACATCGACCATACAAATATCCATACAAATGTTGCCAACAATCGGAACCAAGTGGCCTTTGTACCACAGTTTGCCGTTTCCGTTGCCCAAGCATCGGCGCAGACCGTCGGCGTAACCAATTGGCACTGTGGCAATTTCAGAATCACGTGTGAGCTTACCACGGCGGCTGTAACCGACAGTTGTTCCTGCTGGCAGGTGCTTAATCTGCGCAAGCGAACTTGTCAGCGTGGCAATGGGCTGCAACTGCGCGCCGGCAGCGCTCAAGCCGTAAAGGCCGATTCCAAGGCGCACCATATCGTACTGCCATTTGTCGGCAAAGCGCTCAATACCAGCCGAATTCAGAATGTGGCGCTTGATTGGGTAGTCCATTTGGGCCATTATGGCGCTGCTCATCGTCTCGAAAGTGTTCAACTGCGATAGCGTGTAATCGTCCTGGTCGTACTCGTCGGCGGTGGCAAGGTGCGAGAATATTGTCTTGATTTTCAATCCTTTTGAATTGTGAATGGCATCAATCACATTGTCGGTGTCGTCGGGCATAAAGCCTGAACGGTGCATTCCGGTGTCGAGTTTCAGGTGGATTGGATAGTCGGTCTGCCCGGCATCCAGAACGGCCTGATTGAATGTGTTGAGTGTCACGTAGTTATAGATTTCAGGCTCAAGCCGATATTCAATCATTTGCGCAAAACTCTCGCGTTCGGGGTTCAGCACAAGAATCGGAATGTGAATGCCGTCGCGGCGCAACTCGACACCCTCGTCGGCAAAGGCCACGGCAATCATCGCAACTCGCTGATACTGACACAGATTGGCAATTTCGTGCGTGCCACTTCCGTAGGCAAATGCCTTCAGCATACAGCACATTTCGGTTGTCGGCTTCAGCAAACTCTTGAAATAGTTCAAGTTATGTTCCATCGCCGACAGGTCGATTGTCATCACCGTCTGGTGCGACTGCTTCTGCAAAACCGACGAAATGCGCTCGAATCCGAACGAGCGCGCGCCCTTCAAAAGCACCGACGAGTTCTGTATCTTGCTGAAATCGAAGTGGTCAAGGAAATCCTGCGTCGAAGTGAAGAAGTCTTTGCGCAGGTCGAAAAAGTTTGAAAATGACTTGATTACAGGTCCAATACCGATAAGACGGTCAACATTTTTCTGACGAATAAGCACCGCAATGTGGTGGTACAAATCGTTTTTGGCGTAACCACTCTGCTCTATATCGCTCAAAATCAAAACTTTCTGCGGGTGCTGATTCTGCACGCTCAAGTAGTCGAGCGCAATGCGCAACGATTCCATATCGCAGTTGTAACTGTCGTTGATTATCGAGCAATTGTTGTTGCCGTCCTTTAACTCAAGGCGCATCGCAATCGGCTCAAGCGTTGCCAATCGTTGGACAATCAGCGAGTTATCGTAGCCGAACACAAGCATCAGCGACCACACTTGCAGCGCGTTCTCGACCGAAGCCTTGTCGGCAAACGGAATCTGCGCCGCATAGCGCTCGTTGTTGTACATTGCGTGAATGGTGGCGCTTGTCGGCTGATAATCAACCGATTCTACATACAAATTCACGTCGGGCATTGTGCCCCACGTAAACAATTTTGTGTTGGGGCTGACAGTTGCCTTAATCTTCTCGCGAACAAGTTGATTGTCAGCGCCATAAATCAGCACCTTGACGTTTTTGAACAGTTTCAGTTTTTCGGTCAGTTTCTGTTCAATGCTGGTGAAATTTTCCTGATGGGCATCGCCTATGTTAGTGAAAATGCCGATGTCGGGCTTAATGATGTTCTCGAGCGCGTCCATCTCGCCAGGTTGCGAAATGCCTGCCTCGAAAATGCCCAGATTGTTGTCGGGCTGAAGCAACCAAACCGACAGCGGAACGCCAATCTGGCTATTGTAACTCTTTGGATTTCGGGTAATTAACTTTTCGGGCACAAGGCATTTGCAAGCCCATTCTTTGACAATCGTCTTGCCATTGCTGCCCGTGATTCCAACCACAGGCATCGTCATTTGGCTGCGGTGCCAACTAACCAATTGGTGCAGTGCCTTCAGCGTGTTCTCAACCACAATGAAGTTTGCATATTGGTAGTTTTCAACGTTTTGCGGCAAATGGTCAACTACATAATTGCGCACGCCCGACTTGTAAAGTTCGGGAATGAAGCGGTGACCGTCGTTGCGGGTGCCTTTGAGCGCGAAAAACAGGCTCTCGCGAGCAAAAACAACCTTGCGACTGTCAATCAGAATGTGCGAAATGTTGCCACCTGAACCGCGTGTCAGTTTGCCGCCAACCACCGCGGCAATATCGCCTATAGAATAACTTGCCATATCGTCAGAATTTTTTCAAATATATGCGCGATTCGCTGTCGAAGCCTAAAAAAAATCGGTTTTTATGCACATTGAGCGGTTTATTGCGATAATGGAGTCTAAAACCCTCTTTCTTTGCAAATTACAGCCAATTCGCGCCACTTTTTGCCACGGCTGAAATTTGCGGCGATGTTGGGTAGATAATTCTCTATAAGTACTTGATACACACCTAATCTTTTTATCCGTTTGCCCAAAATCGAATGCTCTTTGTTTTCTTCCGCAATCATCCCCATATAGATAATCGAAAAATCGATGGCAATGCCTATCTGGTCGGCGCCAAATTTTGTGCATAAGCTGACGATTTCGCTGAACATATTGGAATCCAATGTTTTTGTCGTTTTCTCGTATATTTGGACAAAATCGTTGTATATCAAGTTATTGCCATATTTTTTACCATACTCGACAAGACGGGCAAAATATTGATAATCGCGAGGCGCATATCGGGCATTCCCCGGGCGGGTCAGATAGACGCACCAATTGTCGAACTGTCCGGTATCGTACTCCAAATAACTGCCATCGGCGAATGTTGTAACTCTTTGTCCCATAGCTTGATACTTTGCTTTAGTGCTTGGCGATTTCGTAGTTGCGGACGAGAATCTCGGTCAGTTTTCCGCGCTTTTCAGGGTTTGAATTTATGCTCCGCGCAGCCCAAACACGCTCAATTCTGTATTGCGAATACAGCTCGTCGAAGAACCTGTCGTTGCAATCGGAATTGCTGAGCAGAAATTTGTGCCCAGCCGCAGAAACCTCATCGCAAAAATCCTTTAATTGCTTTTGTGCCAAATCGTTAAAGGCTTCCTTCGCATAATCGTTGAAGTCGCTTGTGCTACTCAACGGACGATAGGGCGGGTCGAAGTAGAAAAACGTGTTTTTTGTCGCTTGGCAGAGAGTTTGCTGGTAATCGCCTGTCATAATTTCAACATTTTGAAGCAGTTGGCTGTCAGTAAAAATGGTTTCTGGGTCGCAGATGGTTGGCGATTTGTATCTTCCGAAAGGCACGTTGAACTGCCCGGATTTATTTACTCGATAGAGGCCGTTGAAACAAGTGCGGTTGAGAAAAAAGAATAGGGTAGTGTTGTGTATCGCGTCTAATGATTTGGTATTGAACTTGTTGCGCATTTGCAGAAAGAAATCTTTCCTCGCGTCTTCAGTTTTGAGCGAATAGTATTCCGTCTGAATCTGTTGCAACGATTCAATCAATGTGTTCGGTTGCTCTTTAACTATTGTGTAACAGTTAGTTAAATCAGCGTTTATGTCGTTTATTACAGCTGATTTTATGTTTTTGTGCGTCTGCAACAGGTGAAAAAGCATTGCTCCGCCGCCCACAAAAGGCTCAATGTAAGTAATATTTTCCCATTGGTCAAAGTCCGTAGGAAGCATAGCTTCCAGTTGGTCAATGAGTTGCCCTTTACCGCCAACCCATTTGATGAATGGTTTCGCTTTTGTGTTTTTATTCATTTCATGACCATTTACCGAACGGATTTTCAGATAGATACGAATTGTAATACCGCTTGTCGTCCGTAACTTCCTTTCCAATCCAATCGGGTAGCGAAACTTGTTGCTCTGCCGATTCCAACTCAACTTCGGCCATTATAAGCCCAGCGTTTTCGCCGTAAAACTCATCAACTTCGAATGTCAGGCCGCCAAACGGGACAATGTAGCGTGTCTTTTCGATTGTACCAGGCAGGCAGAGTTTTAGCAACATTTCGGCCTCATTCACAGCAATTTCCTTTTCCCATTCGAATCGGCTTAAGCCATCAGTGCTGCCAGCGCCTTTGATTGTCAGAAAGCCTTTGTCACCCTTAATGCGCACGCGCACAGTGCGTTGCGGGTCGTTCGATAAGTATCCTTGACAAATTCTATATTCCGCTGTCGCGAACTGACGAAACTCGCCCGCAACCAAAAATTTCCGCTCAATTTCAGTGTATTTCATAACTTAAACAGAAAACGTAAACTAAAACCCCATAAAACTTATGCCTTATGCCTTACGCCTTTAATCTTTCCCGCCAATTCAATGGCATTCAGCAGATTAGCCTCTTGCGAACGCACAGAATACCGCTCATCGATAGTTTTACGCGCGGCCTCGCCCAAACGGCGGCGAAGTTCCACTGATTCAACCAGTTGCGAAAGGCAATCAATCCATTCGCTGTCGGTCGAAGCAAGGAAACCATTCACACCGTGCTCAATAATGTCGGTGTTCACGCCCACGGGCGACATCACCGTGGCAATGCCGAGCGCCATATATTGAATGCCTTTGAAGCCGCATTTTCCGCACGACCATTTGTCGTCGGGCAGTGGCATAATGCCGATATCAACCTTGTTAAGTTCCTCTACTTCAGTGTCTTTATTCCATTTGGTACTTTTCAGTTCAAGTTCGTCGACAGAGTAGTCAACATCAACTATCACCTTGAAATTCACTTTGTTGCCGTATTTTTCTTTAATGGCCGTCAAGGCGGGAATAGCGTTTTGGAAGTGCTTTAGGGTTGTGGTGCTGCCAATCCAGCCAATGGTTACGGGTGTTGAATCCATCGCGCCGCGGTATTTGTAAAGCGTTGTGTCAATGACAGTTGGGATAATCACCACGTTTTGATTCGACTGCCGCGCATAATCGGCCAAGAACGAGTTGCCGACCATCACAACATTGGCCAGTTGGGCGATTTTTGCCGTTTTTGCCGAACTTTTCAGCCAACTCAAATTCTTGTTCGATTCCGATATGTCGTTCAGCCAGATAGCGTCATCGAAATCGAAAAGCAGCGCGGCGCGGCTCTTCGACAGCAGTTTTTCGAAGATTGCCCATCCCCAGAAATGCGCCTCACGGTACACAATAATATAGTCGTAACGCGAAGCCCGCAGTACATCGAACAACCTGATTATTACGCATTTGAACGCTATCCAGCATTTCAGTAGATAGTTGCCTCGCTTGTAGAATTTGCGGTCGTCCCACTCGTTAAGCAGAAACGAGTATGTGATTTCAAAACCTTCAGACTCAAGAAATTGCATAAATTGCTCAAATCTGAACCTTTGACCAGGCGAGCGTCCAGGACGGTGTGGGGCAATATATAACAATCGGTGTTTCAATGCGTTATCGTTTTATAAATTGAATCGTACGCTGCCGCACCTTTTTCAAGTGAGAACATCTCGCAGGCCAGTCGGCGCGAAGCCTCACGGTCGGCGGGCAGTTCAAGCATTTTTCTTATCGCTTCAGCGTAATCATTTCGCGTCCAGCCGTTTACAAGCACACCTAACGGATTACTTTCAATAATTCCATCGACATCGCCAACACCTTTGTTGGTGACGCAGGCTATTCCCAACGCCATCAGTTCGGCAAGTTTGGTGGGCGACGACGCCTTTTTCGACCAAACAGGCTTAATGAAGAACAGCGACGCGCTCGAGAGCATTGCTAACTGCGGCACCTCGTTGCGTGTGGCGGGCTGCACAATTATGCGGTTTGCACAGATTCCGTGCCGCGCGGCCTCATCGAGAATCAGTTGCTTGCTGTCGCGGGTAATGAGCAGAAAAACCGCATCGGGGCGCACAGCAAGCAGTTCGGCAAAAAAGTCCATCATTTCGGGCAGCATATACCACGTCCCGACAGAGCCTAGATACGATAGCACGAATGCGTTTTTGTCAATGCCGAGTTTTTGCCGCCATTGCTCAATATATTGCTGATTTTGAGTTTTATAATCGAAATGATTAACGTCGGCGCAGCAGGGAATGACCGTGATTTTATCGGCCGCCACGTTGGGCAGATTCCATTGCAGAATCTCGCTTTTGGCGGCATTGGTCAGGCTCACAATGGCATCGCAACCCGACATAAAGTCTTTTTCCTTGCGTTTGAAGAAGTTATATACAAGTCTGTATATCAGCTCTTTAGTATTCCAAATATTTCCATCAGCCCGCTCGTCGGCATAAAAGCCGCGCATATCGAACACGAACCTGCACCCCAAACGGCGCTTCATTGCCAGCCCCACAAAAGCCGAAATGTAACTGCGGCAATGCACAATGCCGAAGTCTTTCTGCCGCGCGAGTTTGAACGCCATCCGCTTGATTGTCAGAATGTCGAGCAGAGTCGAGATTATTGGCGGACGTTTGGTGTATGACATTGGTTGCCAATCGATTCCAGCCGCGTTGACGATACCCCGAACTTCCGATTCGCCTTGAGCGAAAACTTCAGGCTTTTCGGCACTGATAAGCGTTATGTGCCAGCCTTTTTCCGACAGGGCGCACAAGTACGGCAGCACTTGCGAGCGGCCAAGCGAATCGGTCATTCCATCATATGATATATATAGTATCTGATTGGGTGTCATACGTTTAGAATGAATTGTTTAATGGCTTCTTCGTCTGCACGGTCGAACCAACGCATTTGCGGATAGCGGTTGAACCAGGTCATCTGTTTTTTAGCGTAACGCCGTGAGTTCCTTTTGATTAGGCGTACGGCTTCATCAAAATCGTATTCGTCGTCGAAATAGCCGAAAAACTCTTTGTAGCCAACCGTGTTGAGCGAATTTAAATGCTTGTATTGGTGTAGATTACGCGCTTCGGATTCCAATCCTGCGGCAAGCATCGCATCAACGCGGTGGTCGATACGGTCATAGAGTTGCTGACGGTCCATTGTCAGGCCAACCATCACAATGTCGAACGGCCGTTGTTTGCCTTGCCCCGTCCGCAGCGACGAGTATGTTTTGCCCGTTTGCGCAATCACTTCAAGAGCCTTCAGTACGCGTTTCGGGTTCACAATGTCGGCATTGTTATAATAGTCAGGGTCGAGTTGGGCAAGTTCGGCACGTAAGGAGTCAATGCCTTCGTTTTTAAGACGTTGCATCATTTGCTCGCGAATCTCAGGCGACGCTGTCGGCAAATCGTCGATACCTTGCACAACGGCATCGATATACATTCCCGAGCCGCCAACCATCAGCACCTTGTCGTGCGTGGCAAACAGCGTATCGAGCAATTCAAGCGCTTGCAACTCGAATCGTCCCGCGCTGTAATAGTCTGTTATCGAGAGATTTCCAATGAAATAATGCTTAACTTTTGCCAATTGTTCTGCCGACGGCGGCGCAGCGCCAATCTTCAGTTCACGATACATCTGCCGCGAGTCGCACGACACGATTTCCGTGCCCAGCGCCTGAGCCAGTTCAATGCTCAAGTCGGTCTTGCCAATGCCCGTGGGGCCCGTCAGGATTATCAGTTTTTTGCTATCCATGTGCCGTGTTTTGTGTGGCTAAAATAGCAAAAAGAAACTCAAATTACTCCACATACAACACCAGCCCTTTAAGATACTCACTTTCAGGGTGGAACATTCCGATGGGGTGGTCGATGGGTTGCGACAGTTGGTGCAGGATGCGTACGTTGCGCCGTGCGTTGACTGAAGCGGCAAACACAGCTTTGCGGAAATCCTCTTTGCTGACGGCCTGCGAGCAAGAGAAGGTGAACAGAATGCCTCCAGGCTCAATCTGTTCAAGTGCGCGTTGGTTGATGCGTTTGTAGCCTTGCAGCGCGTTGCTGAGCGCGCTTTGGTGTTTGGCGAATGCCGGCGGGTCAAGAATTATGACGTTGTATTTGTCTTGTGTCTGCGCAAAAAAGTCGAAGGCGTCCATGGCGAAACCTTTATGTCGCGGGCAGTCGCCGAAGTTGAGCTGCACGTTGCGCTCGGTTTGTGCTATGGCCGGTTTCGACACATCGACGGTGTGAACCAGCTCGGCGCCGGCTGCAAGCGCATAGATGCTGAAGCCGCCCGTGTAGCCGAAAATGTTGCACACTCGCTTGCCTTTCGTGTAGTTGGCAAGCAACTGGCGGTTTTCGCGTTGGTCGATGAAGAATCCGGTTTTTTGTCCGTTTTCCCAGTCGATTTCAAATTTCAGTCCGTGTTCCAGTACAAGGTTAGAACATTGTTGTCCAAACAGATAGCCGTCGGTAGGAGTGATGTCGGCTTTGAACGGCAGCGTCTGCGAGCTTTTGTCGTAAATCGATTTTATCTGATTGCCAAGTATTTCGGTCAGAATCTCGGCAATCATCTCTTTTTGCAGATACATCCCCACCGAGTGCGCTTGAAAAACAACAGTGCCGTTGTAGTAGTCAACCACAAGTCCCGAAAGGCCGTCGCCCTCGCCGTGGATTAGGCGGAAAGCGTTGGTGTCGCTGTTGCTGAAGAAACCCATGGCGCGGCGGTAATCGATAGCCGCACTGATGCGCTGGCGGAAGAATTGGCGGTCGGGAATCTGGTTTTCGAAAGTCAGGATGCGGACGGCTATGGAGCTTGGCTGATAGTGTCCCCAAGCCAGAAAATCGCCGTGGTTGTCGTAAACCGACACCAAGTCGCCCTCTTTTGGCGCACCTTGAATCTGTTTAATGGCACCGGAGAAAATCCATGGGTGCAACCGCTTGACCGACTGTTCTTTACCCGATTTCAGAAATATCTTGACGCTCATGGTTTAAGTTCTAAGTTTTTAAGTTTTAAGTATAGAGTTTAGAGTTTGTGGACACTGTTCGTAATTCGTAATTCAACAGTCTTTATTCTAAATTCTTCATTCTGAATTCTTTTTTAAATCCGTCAGCTTGTTGTAGATTTCGAGCGACACCCCGGCGTCGGTGGCGGCGTAAAGCTGTTGGGCTTTTGTCAGGTACAGGTTTTCCCAGTTCGATGTTTGTTGCGCCTTCGACAGTTTGAAATTCAGCAACAGAGCCGTAAGTGGCTTAAGACCAGAGTGTTCGATACCGAGTTCGTGCGCTATCGTCTGTATGTCGGTGAAGCCGCCGGGCGTGAAATCGCTTATCTGCCGCAGAGCCTTGATGTCGTCGTGAATGGCGGCGCCGGCTTTAATGATGCTGGTGTCGGTCAAAATCGATTTGACATTTTGTGGTAATCCTATCTTGTTGATTCTGAAAAGGAAAGCTCTTTCGCTTGTCGATAGTTGCAACAGCGCCACTTTATGATGTTGTCCTTTTTTGAAGTTTGGTCGAGTCTCGGTGTCGAATCCTAAAATGCTCGCATTTCGCAGATAATCAACGGCTTCGTTAATCTCGCGGTCGGAGAGGGGGATAACGATTTTTCCCTCGAAGGCTTTCAACGGCAGCGCGTCGATTTCCTCTTTTGTTATCGTGTTATTCATTCCAATAGTTGTCGGCTGTGTTTTGACCGTTGCGCTCCCACGACGGGCGGTCGTCTTCCTGTTTTTTGACAATAGCGTCGGTTGTGTTCAGCTTTGCGCCGCTGTATTGCAGATGATGCAGCACTCGCAGAATGTTGGTGAGCCGTTGCCCCCAGTATTCGCGGAAGTTGCGTGCGCACTCGCCAATGGCGTCAATCATCATCTCGGCCGAGCCCATTTGCATCAGCATCACGTAGTCTTTCAGGTCTTGGTAGATGTCGGCAAAACCTTCCGACAGGCTTGTCATGGCGTCGTCGCCGGCAAGCGGGTCGAGTGTTTCAGTGTACTGGTCGAAGCGGCCGAGTTTGCGGGCTACAGCGTTATGCACTTCGTCCCATTCCTCCTGCGTGACCGATTTCTCAATCATGTCGGCGTCGGTATCTTCAATGGCTGGCAGACTTAAGGTTTTTACATAGAGTATCGCCAGTAGCTTGAGGGCTCTGTCGACAAAATCTTTTTGTGAGAATGACGCCGATGCGTTTACAAATTTGCAGTATTCGGCAGCCAGCGTGGTGAAGGCCACCACTTCGTCGGAGTAAATTATTTTTTCGTAATTGTCAGAAGCAGACATGGTTAGAAGTCGAAAAAGTCATCATCGCCGCTGTTCATTTCCTCGTTTTGCTGAATGGCTTTGGCTTTCAAGTCCGATAGATATTCTTCAATCCGTTTGGCTGTCGGGTCGCTGATGAGAGCCAGAAAACGCTTGATTGGGTCGGGTTCGTACGACTCTTCAACCATTCTGATAGCCGTGCGGCCTTCATAGTCGTGAAGCACAATGCTGCGCAGAAGTTCGCGTCCGTCGGGACGGACAATCCAGCGTATGTAGTCCGACTCGCCTACGGTCTCGGTAACAAGTTTAACCGAGTCGCCGTTGGTGTAGTACTCAACCCAAGTGTCGCGTCCGTCGGGGTTCTCAACCTGAATCATGGTGTCCAGATTATGACGCCACGAGGCTTCCTCCCAGTGGTTGGTAATGTTGCCAAGCACATAGAAGTACATTTGGTCGATAACATCGCGGCGCTCAATCTGCCTCTCGCGGGGGAGGAAAAAGCCTATTAACACCGGAAGAAGAAGCACAATGGCCACCGCCACTAAAATTTTTGTGATAAGTTTCATATCAATGTCTATTAAATTTTATGTTCGAAAGTTATAAGTTTTTTGAATTGAATAATCGTCTATTCTGAATTCTAAATTTTGTCACGCCGGTTTCAGCCTTGTTCCCATGCGCGCCTCAACCACATTAACCACGTAGTCGCCAAGTTTCTCGCATTCGTTAATCAAATCCATGTAGATTGTGCCAACTGCGTAGGTGTATTCGTGATTGTTTATGTCGTTGATGTTCTGTGATTTAAGTTGTGCGCGGAAGTTGTTTATCTCGTTTTCGATATTGAACGTGCGGTTCACATCGTAATCTTCCTTGCGTCCGCCCATCAGTTCGTTCATCTGCGTCAGCGATTGGTCGGTCAGGTCCATCATCTGGTGGATGTGCTCGTATTGCTTAGTGTTGAAGTGGTCTTGCTTGCCGTTGTATTTTCGCGATATGGTGCGCGCCATATTGAAGCATGCGTCGCCGATACTTTCAATTTCGCTAATCTCGCGGAGCATGGCGCGGATTTTGGCCTTCGTTTCGTCCGACAGGTGCGCGTCGCTCACTTCGTCAAGGTATTTTGCTATCTCAAGCTCCATGCTGTCCGAAATGCCTTCGTATTTCTCAATACGGCTGTACATCTTGTTAAACACCTTCTCGTCTTTTTCGACAAGCAGCTCGCGTACCATGCCGAACATGCGTTGTATGCGGAGGGCGAACTGTTGAATTTCTTTCTGTGCCTCAAGCACCGACAGCTCCGGTGTTTTCATAATGCCGGCAGTGATGAAATGCAGACGGAAATCTTCAACCTCGTCAACGTTTTTCGGCTTGATAACCATGCATACAAACTTCTCAATCTGAGGCACAAAGCCGATAAGTATTATTGAGTTGGCCACGTTGAAGCAAGTGTGGAATGCGGCAAGCACGAAATTCAGTTTAGCGGCGTTTGCCATAAATGCTTCAGAACCAGCGTTTTCTTTTGTCAAGGCGATGTCGTAGCCCACCATTCCGCACACCATATCGATAAACGGACGGAACACAAACAGAATCCAGATGACACCGAAGACGTTGAAGAACATGTGCGCCAAAGCCGCCCGTCGGGCTTGTGTGTTGGCCGACATTGCCGCTAAATTCGATGTTACGGTGGTGCCTATGTTTTCGCCCATAACCAACGCAATGCCTTGATATATAGGTAGAACGCCGCTCGAGCACAACACCATCGTAATGGCCATCACGGCTGCCGACGACTGCACACAGAAAGTCAGCACTCCGCCCAGCAGCAGGAAGATGATTGTGGTGAGGAACGAGTTGGGGTTGAACGATGCAAAGAAATCGAGAACAGCCTGATTCTCACCTAAATGCATATCGATTCCTGTCTGACGGAGAGTGCCAAGCCCCAAAAACATAAAAGCGATACCAAACAGGAAATCGCCAATGTAGCGTTTCTTCTTCGAGTAGATTAGAATGATGGCTATGGCGAAGGCTGGATAAACAAAATTGGTGATGTTGAACGAGAAGCCAGCCGACATTATCCAGGCCGTCAAAGTGGTACCGATGTTGGCGCCCATAATTACCGAAATGGCTTGTCCCAGAGTGAGCAGACCGGCGTTTACAAACGATACGGTCATCACGGTTGTTGCCGTCGACGATTGAACCGAGACGGTTACTAACATTCCGGTTATCAGGCCGGTAAAGCGGTTGGTGGTCATGGCGCCCAGAACGTGGCGCAGTTGCGGTCCGGCCATCTTCTGCAATGCCTCGCTCATCGATTTCATACCGAACATCAGCAGTGCAAGTGACCCGAGAATTTTAAATAGAACCCAAAATGACATACTCATTCAATTATTGGCGGCGAAAATAAAACATATTTCCGTATTGCGGGGTAAAAGATACTCGTAATGTGAGTGACATAACGGCGGTTTTCTTTTGAGTTTTATGCCGATGTAAGTTATTGATTATCAGTTAGAATTCATTGAAAGTGAGCCATCGGTAGAAACTCTCGCGCCAGGTGCCGCTGGTGTTGCCCGGGTCGTTGGGACCGAATGGCCCCGCGCCGTCGTCGTAGAGGTGCATTTCAGCGTTTGCGCCGGCTTTTTTCCAGTCGAGATAGAGCGACACCAGTCCGGCAGCCACGTTTTTGTGGTCGCCGCGTGTGGCAATGAATAGTTTGGGAGCGTTTTGCGGCACATCGACATCAATCAGCGATGGTCCGTAAATGGTGGCAATGAAAGCCGCTTTGGGCTGTTTTTGGTTGCGCAGAACCGCGCCAATGGCCACTCCGCCGCCAGCTGAAAATCCCAGATAACCGATTTTTTTCGTATCGATATGCCATTCGGCAGCATGTTCGCCAACAATCTCCATCGCCCGCAGAGCATCGTTTATGGCATTTTCGATTGACACGTCGGGACGGCCCGATTGGTCGGGGTTGGTGTTCGATTTCTTCAGTTTGTCGAATTCGGTTATTGTAACGTCAAGTCGTTCGTTTTGAGTAGGTTGCGGTCTGTTTCCGCCAAAAGTGCGTGTGCGGTATTTCAAACCTATTGCCGCAATGCCGCGCTGGTTGAGCCACTGTGCCATTTCAACCACATCGGAGCCCCATGAGTGCGCCATCAGTCCGCCGCCCGAGCATAGAATGACAGCCGTGCCAGTGGCTTTGTCAGCGTCGGGCAGGAAAACGGTTATCGACGGAACGGTGACATTGGAAATGGATTGCACACGCCCGTCATTGTCAAGCCTGACTTGCTCTTTGTTTTCGGTTTTTGTGTCTTCGGGATAAAGTTTGATTTCGGTTTGAGCCGCCGAGCAAAGCGCCAAAGCCGTCAATGCTGTTGTTAATAGGTATTTCATGATAAATATTTCATTTGGTGCAAAGATAACATTCTCTTGTTGTCAGAAAACAAAAAGCGGCTGCCCTTGAAGAACAACCGCTTTCCGATTATCATGAAAAAAATGATTCCTAACTCAGGAAGCTCAGCAGAATACCGGCGGCTACTGCGCTACCGATAACGCCAGCCACGTTGCAGCCCATGGCGTGCATCAGTAGGTGGTTGCTCTTGTCGAACTCAAGACCGACAACTTCCGAAACGCGTGCGCTGTCGGGCACGGCCGAAACTCCGGCGTTGCCGATGAGCGGGTTGATTTTGTTGCCTTCTTTCAAAAACAGGTTGAAGAATTTGACAAACAGCACACCGCCGCAGGTTGCAATTACAAACGATACTGCGCCCAGCACAAATATGCCTATCGATTTGGCTGTCAGGAAGGTAGTGGCCTGTGTTGAGGCGCCCACAGTCAAACCGATTAATATGGTCACAATGTCGATTAACGGACCGCGTGCGGTGTCGGCCAAACGTTTGGTTACTGTGCTTTCTTTCAGTAAGTTGCCGAAGAACAACATGCCCAGCAACGGCAGACCTGACGGGACCAGAAGGCAAGTCAGCAGCAGACCGATGATTGGGAACATTATACGTTCGGTTTTTGAAACGGCACGTGGCGGTTTCATCTTGATTGTGCGTTCTTTTTCGGTGGTCAGCAGTTTCATGATAGGCGGCTGAATTACAGGCACAAGCGCCATGTAGGAGTAAGCCGATATTGCAATTGCGCCCATCAAGTCAGGTGCCAATTTCGACGACAGGAAGATTGCAGTAGGACCGTCGGCACCACCAATGATGCCTATTGCGCCGGCCTCCGACGAGGTGAATCCCAACGCTAATGCTATCGCGTATGCGCCGAAAATACCAAGCTGTGCGGCTCCGCCCACCAAAACCAATTTCGGGTTCGAAATCAGAGCCGAAAAATCAGTCATAGCACCAATGCCAAGGAAGATAAGGGGAGGGTAGATGCCTTGTAAAACGCCGAAATGCAGATAGTTAAGTACACTGCCGCTTTCGTAGATTCCAATTTTCAATCCGGGAACAAAGGCGATGTTGCCAATCAATATTCCGAATCCGATAGGAAGCAGAAGCATCGGCTCAAACTCCTTTGCTATTGCCAAATAGATGAAAACCAGGCCAATGGCTATCATCACCAAGTGGCCGATTGTCATGTTGGCAAATGCCGTGTATTGGAAGAATTGTGCTATATGGTCGAGCACAAACGAGAAAAATCCTTGCTCCATCTTATTCTATCTCAATTAATACGTCGCCTTCCATCACCGAGTCGCCTTTGTGTTTGGCAATGCTTTTCACAACGCCGTTTTTGGTTGAGTCGATGCTGTTTTCCATTTTCATCGCCTCGAGTGTGAGCAACTGTTGTCCAACGGTAACGGTGTCGCCAACATTTACTTTTACGTCGAGGATGACGCCTGGCAGCGGGGCTGTTATGGCGTTGGCGCCGGCGGCGCTTCTTGCGGGAGCTTGCTTAACGGCTGCCGGAGCGGTGGCTGTTGCGGTCTGCACCGGGCGGCTTACATTGGCGCGCGGTGTGTTGGCTATCTTCTTCTTCGTGTCGTCGATTTGAACATCATATACGACGCCGTTTACTTGTATTTGAGCCTTGTTATCAACAATTTCCAATATTTCTGTGTCGTAATTGTTGCCGTTGATTATAAAACTGAATCTTTCCATATCGTAGATTTCTTTATTGTTTTAGTTAGCATGATGTGTAACCACCCGGTCGCGTGCGCAACCCGTAGATTTTAGAACTCCATGGCGAGTAGTTCCGCGATACTTTGTGCATGGTCAGCACGGTGTACTCCTCGTCGTGTTCTTGTTTGTTATGCAAGAATAGTGCCAAAGCTATCGCCGCATTCACTTCATTTGATGCTTCTTCGCCTGTAACTGCGTTTTTGGCGATAAACGGCTTGGTTTTCTTCTGGCGTGTCGCAATTTTCCCGACAATCTTGAAGCAGAAGTAAAGTGTTGCCAGAGCGCCGAGCACTATCGTCATTGCAATCATGGCCATGCCTGCGCCAAACGGGTCTAACGATTTGAACTGGTCAACTTCGCCCACAAACGGCTGGAACCAGTTGCTTGAGTTAGGTGTCGGCAGGTTTTTCGATGTCCATTTATCACCGCCGTCGGTCTCGCGGCTAAACGATGCGTTGGCGGCAAGTCGGGGCAGCGAAACGCTGTCAATCAAGGTGCGGCCGTTGGCATCGTATAGGGCGACCATCGAGCTGTTTTTCAGGTTGAAAGTCAGATGATGAACGCCCACCGATTTGTCGCCGGTGGCATATAAGATGAAATAGCTGCGCGGTGGGATAGAGGCCGCCGAGCTTTTGGCAATCATGCTTTTTGTGGGGTTGGCCATGTCGTCGGTTACAAACAAACCGCTCAGATTGACCGTGTTATACGATGTGTTGAAAATCTCAATCCATCCCACATGGTTGCCGTATTCGTCAACAACGCTTGAGTCGTTTAAAACCATCACCTCGTTGATGCGCAAGTCGGACGCGTTCTGTGCAGAAGCGGCTCCGGCAAAAAACAGCGCAATGGCGAGTGTTGTGAATCTTAAAATCTTCATTTACAATGGAATGTTTGAGTGTTTCTTTGCCGGAATAGTCTCTTTTTTGGTTGCAAGAACTTGCAGCGCGCGTATCACGCGGAATCGTGTGTTGCGCGGCTCGATAACATCGTCCAAATATCCCATCTCGGCTGCGACGTACGGATTCGAGAATTTCTCAACATATTCGTCTTCAGCTTTTTGAGCGTAAGCGGCTTTTTCAGCAGGGTCTTCTATTTTGCTCAGGTTGCGGCCTTCCAAAATTTCGACGGCTCCCTTTGCGCCCATAACGGCAATCTCAGCCGACGGCCATGCGTAGTTGATATCGCCACGCAAGCCTTTCGAGCCCATCACAATGTAGGCGCCGCCGTATGCTTTGCGCAGGATGACGGTGATTTTTGGCACAGTGGCCTCGCCGTAAGCGTAGAGCAGTTTGGCACCGTGAGCAATTATGCCGTTGTACTCCTGACCGGTGCCGGGCAAGAATCCGGGCACATCCTCAAGTGTTACAATCGGAATGTTGAAGGCGTCGCAGAAGCGGATGAAGCGAGCGGCTTTGCGGGCTGCGTTGCTGTCGAGCACGCCGGCCATAAACGCCGGTTGGTTGGCGATGATGCCCACCGATGTGCCGTTGAATCGTGCGAATCCTACAATTATGTTTTTTGCAAAATCTTCGTGAACCTCAAGAAAATCGCCATTGTCGATAATCGCCAGGATGACGTTTTTCATATCATAAGGCATGTTCGGATTGTCTGGAATAATCTCGTTGAGCGAGTCTTCCAAGCGGTTGATTGGGTCATTGCATTCGAGCAGCGGAGCCTCTTCGAGGTTGTTCTGTGGCAGGAACGAAAGCAGACGGCGGATTTTCATCAAGCCTTCTTCTTCATTCTCCGAAACGAAATGTGCAACACCCGATTTTGAGCTATGTACCTGTGCACCACCAAGTTGTTCTTCGTTTACAACCTCGCCCGTAACGGTTTTCACAACCTTAGGACCAGTCAGGAACATATAGCTGGTGTCTTTGTTCATAAACACAAAGTCGGTGATGGCTGGCGAGTAAACAGCGCCGCCAGCGCAAGGGCCGTAAATAGCCGAAATCTGCGGAATAACGCCAGAGGCCAAGATGTTGCGCTCGAATATGTTGGCAAAGCCGGTCAGCGAGTTCACGCCTTCCTGAATGCGCGCGCCGCCGGAATCGTTGATGCCGATTACAGGAGCGCCCACTTTCATAGCCATATCCATTACTTTGCATATTTTGTTCGACATAGTTTCCGACAACGAACCGCCGAATACCGTAAAGTCTTGAGCGTAAACGTAAACCACGCGTCCGTCAATGGTGCCGTGGCCGGTTACAACACCGTCGCCCATAAATTTCTGTTTGTCCATTCCGAAGTTTGTGCAGCGGTGGCTTACAAACATATCGAACTCCTCAAAGCTGCCCTCGTCGAGTAGGAGGTTGATGCGTTCGCGGGCTGTAAGCTTGCCTTTTTCGTGTTGCTTGTCGATTCTTGCAACACCGCCGCCAACTTTGGCTTCGGCACGCTTTTTAATCAGACCGCCAATTTTGTCTTTATTAGTCATCTTATTTATGTTAGTTTTTCCTGATTTACAAGATTTTATGTTTGTTTACGGGCAGGAATGCCCATTTTTGATGCCACTTTATACATAATCTGTGCCAAACCTCCCATAAGCCTTGATTTTTTATTGACAGAGGATGTTTAGTTGAAAGTGAAATGCTACATATTATATAGGAACGAATGCTTGCATCAGCGTTATTGGGTTAAAAACAAAAAAGCCGCTCTTGCGGAGCGGCTTTCTTATAATCGCGTTTGTTTCAGTCTTATTCTGCAACAACCTCGAACGGCAACTCGAACTCAACCTCTTTGTGGAGTTTGATTTTGGCAACATACTTGCCAAGTTCTTTGATGTTGTCGCCCTTAACCAAGATGCACTTGCGGTCAACCTCAACACCTTGTTTCTGAATAGCCTCAGCAAGTTGAATGTTGTTGACAGAGCCGAAGATTTTGCCATTCGAGCTGGCTTTTGTGCCAATAACAATGGTAAGAGCCTCGATTTGTGCGCGCAGTGCAATTGCGTCGTTTTTGATTTTCTCCTCTTTGTGAGCGCGTTGCTTTTTGTTCTCGGCCAAAATCTTCTTGGCAGCGTCGGTAGCAACAATGGCCAGACCCTGAGGAATCAGATAGTTACGTCCGTAACCGTCTTTAACGGTAACGATATCGTCTTTGTATCCTAAATTTGGAACGTTCTGTTTCAAAATAATTTCCATATCCTAACCTCCTATTATTTAAGCATATCAGTTACATACGGAAGCAAAGCCAAGTGGCGGGCGCGTTTGATAGCGGTGGCCACCTTGCGCTGGTATTTCAGCGATGTTCCGGTGATTCGACGGGGAAGAATCTTGCCCTGTTCGTTCAGGAAACGTTTCAGGAACTCTGGGTCCTTGTAGTCGATGTACTTGATTTTGTTCTTTTTGAAACGGCAGTATTTTTTCTTCTTGATTTCTACTGTCGGCGGTGTAAGATACCTGATTTCTGATTGACTCTGTGACATGGCTTAATCCTCCTTCTTTGGTTCAGATTTTAAACTTCTTTTCTTGTTTGCGTACTCAACGGCAAACTTGTCCATCTTCATGGTGAGGAAACGCATAATGCGCTCGTCGCGGCGGTACTCGGTCTCGAGCTTGCCAACGATGTTGCCCTCGCCCTTAAACTCTACCAGATAGTAGAATCCTGTGGATTTCTTTTGAATTGGATAAGCCAATTTCCGGAGGCCCCAGTCCTCCTCGTAAACGATTTCACCTCCCATATCGGTGATAACGCCTTTGAATTTGTCAACCGCTTCCTTCATCTGTGGTGCAGACAAAACGGGATTTGCAATGAAAACGGTCTCGTAACTGTTTGACATAAAATTAAATTTT
>JAFZKK010000016.1 GCA_017551905.1 Salinivirgaceae bacterium | reverse complement strand
CTGACGTTGAGGCAGATATTCCATACGAAGTAGAAGACGCATAGCTATTTGTTAATGATAATGCAGCCGTATTATTGCTCGTGTTTGTTATTACAAGTCCACCGTTCACCTGTAACAATTTATTATCAAACCTACCGTAAATAAGCGGAGTTGTCGTGTTGCTGTTGGCAATGTATAGTTTGTTGCTGCCTGTTTCTTGATTACCGGCTTGATAACCTATAAAAACATTTTTAGAGCCAGAATGTCCTCCTGCACCACCCCCAATGTAAACATTACCGTCTCCTGTTGTGGAGGCTCCGCTGCTACTGTATGGCCCTTGTCCTGCCCCCATGCCAATAAACACATTACCAGAACCATTATGATAGGCTCCAGTTTGTGCGCCAATAAACACATTGGACTCGCCATTTGTCAACCTCGAACCCGCGTAATTTCCCATTAAAACGTTATTACTTCCACCAACATACAATGTTGCTCCTACTGCATTTGTAGTTTTTGTCCCTATAAGATTTTGTCCTGCCTGCCATCCTATTGCGACATTAGGGGAGGCGTTTTTGGCATTTCCACCAGCATTGTCACCAATAAATATGTTTCTGTGAGAATTAGTATTTGTTTTACCAGCCTGATTGCCAATATATATATTCAAACCACCCTTTAATGGTTCTTCTGCACTTCCCATACCGGCTTGATAACCTATATAAATGTTATTTGGGTCACCGCCTGTACTTCCTTCATCCGCATACATTCCACTTTCTTTTCCTATAAAAATACATCTTGCACCCTGTGCATTGGTTCCTGCATTTTGTCCTACATACACATTCTCCCTTGTTTTATTATTTGCATTTTGTCCCGCCTGATTGCCTAAGAATACATTATCAGAAAGAGTGGTTTTTTCACCCGCATTGTTTCCTATAAATATATTATTTGAGGAAACAGTGTTGTCACTACCAGCTTTATTGCCCAAAAACACATTGTTGCTACCTGTGGTGTTTTTCTGACCTGCATTGTTACCTAAGAACACATTGTTTGCTCCGGTTGTGTTGCCATAGCCTGCTTGATAACCAATGAAAATATCGTCGGTTGATGATGTGGTTGGATTTCCAGTGTTAACACCTTTGCCAGCCTCTTTACCTATGGCTATGGTGCGTGTCATACTTTTTGCGTTGATTGCTGCCGATGTTCCTAAAACAACATTGTCAGTACCGCCATTAGTGTTGGTTGCCGCATCCGAACCTATATATATGTTTGATGAGCCATCATAATTGTTAAATCCCGCATTAGTGCCCATAAACACATTGTTTGAACCGTCTTCATTGTAATTACCTGCATTATACCCTATAAATACATTGCTATCACCATTATTGTCTGGGTCTTCGCCTGCACCAGCACGGTAACCCAAAAGCACATTTTTTGAGCCGTAAAGCCATTTCCCGGCTCCATCGCCCATGGTGACATTGTATGAACCTCCTTGGTTGTTTCTACCTGCATCTTTTCCTATATATACATTGCTTTGGCCAGAGGTGTTATCTATACCAGCATTGTTACCTACAAAAGTATTGTCGGTGCTTGATGTTTTCTTTCCTGCATCGTAACCTGCAAAGAAGTTTTGCGCAGTTACATTCATATAACCAGCATTTCCGCTTGCACCTTTTTCAGTAACAGCAAAGCCGCTTTTGCCATTGCCGCCTTTGCCTTCAACGCCAAAGCCACTCTTGTTGCCGCTGCCGTCAACATACACGCGGGTGCTGTCTTTTGTAACTTTTAAGATGTCGGCATTACTGCCGCTTTTTGCCGAGCGACCAGCTACTGCAAAACCACTTTTAGCGGCTTTCTCATTTGTGTTATCAATATAAAAACGGGTGCTGTCGGTATTGATAATGAAATAATTGTTTTCGCCAGCCTTACCGCTTTTTCCTGCCACGGCGAATTTGCTCTTGGCGGCTTTGGTACCGTCATCGTCAATGAAAACTTTGGTGCCATCAAGGTTGATAACCAATAAAGTGTCGTTTGCATTGGCTTTGGCACTCTTACCTGCTACAGCGAATTTGGCTTTTGCGGCTTTAGTGCCGTCATCGTCAACAAAAACCTGTGTACCGGCCTTGTTCACAATTAGATAGTTATCATCGCCCTTATTGCTCTTTCCTGCCACAGCGAATTTGGCTTTGGCAGCCTTATTGGGGTCGGTTGGGTCATCGTCAACAAACACCTTGGTACCAGCCTGGTTTACAACCAACAGATTGCCGTCGCCTTTGGCACTTTTGCCGGCTACGGCAAATTTAGCCTTTGCGGCTTTGGTGCCGTCATCGTCAACAAAAACTTGTGTACCATAGCCGTTTACGGCAAAATAGTCGGTATTGGCGTTGGCTTTGCCGTTCTTTCCTGCTACAGCAAACTTTGCCTTTGCGGCCTTGCCGTTGGTTGTTACAGTGTCATCGTCAACGTAAACTTTTGTGCCCGCGGCATTTACTGCAAAATAAGGACTCTCTACGCCAGCTTTGCTCGAGCGGCCCGCAACGGCAAATCCGCTCTTGGCGGCCTTCGATTCATTTTCATCCACATATACGCGGACACCGTCGTTATATACGGCAAACACCACATTGCCGTCTTTGTCTTTCACCTCAAACAGAGCATCTTCATCTCCGGTCTCGTTTGTGGCTTGAATCTTAATGTTTTTCGGGTTCTCGACAGCGCTGGTTGTTTTGGCATATTCGGCCATTGGCACCGAATGCAGTTGAGTGATGCCAATCACTGCAAAATTCTGGCCTCCCTCGGGGTCAAACTCTGTTTTCAAGCTGATGTTGCCGTTGCTCCAGTCGATGTTGCTGAACGAGCCTTGTTTCGAAGTTCCCTCGCCAACAACCACCGAAGCTACACCGTATGCGTTGGTGGTAACTCTCTGTTGCTCAAGATACAACACATTGTCGCCGTTAAGCAACGATATTTGCAACGATATTTGCTTGCCAGCAAGTAGGTTTCCGTCGGCATCGCGGATAACAGCTTGGTAGTTGAAGCCATTCTGAGCTGTTGCAGCCATGGCGCAAATGGCGATGGCAAATGTCAGGATAAAATTTCTCATCTTTTTCATAAATCGATAATTAGGTATTTAAAATTTTCATTTATAATTCTTTACACAATTTGGCTCAGGCGTTGGGTAATTACCTTATAGAGCCTGTATCAAAGCCATAAAAGTAATGTTTTTTCTCAATAGTCGGCTCAAAAAAGTTTACAAGTAAAGATGAGATAGGGCACAAGTGAAAGTGATAAGATACAAGGCATAAGGCATAAGTTACAAGTGATAAGGCATAAGTGATAAGTTAAAAGTTTAGGGGTTAGAAGTTTAGAGGTAAGAGTTTAGTGTTTAATGATTAATGTTTAATCTGTAGAGACGCGCCATGGCACGTCTGTACTATGTAGGGACGCAGAGCCTGCGTCAGTTATCGTTATCGTCAGTGTTTACGTTTTCGTTAGTGTCAGCGTCAGTGTTATCGTCATCGTTTTAGTTATTGTCATCATCATTTAACCAAAAAAGGCCGTCCAAAACACTTTGAACAGCCTTTGATTGGTGTTATAACTCGGTTTAAACCAAATGGCGAATCAGCTCCTCGCGGTCGCCCGGAAGGAAATCGATTACTGGGATTTCGACCATTGTGTAGCATCCCGGTTTCTGTTTCATTGCGGCGCGGGCGGTGTTCACAAGCACCTGACCGGTGAGCGCCGGGTTGTTAATTTTCATCTTGAACTCGAAAAGTTGGTTCTGCGTTTTGCCCGAAACGCCTTTGCGCTCAAGCAGAACGCCGTGGCCCATATCGCGGCACTCATCGACGCTGGCAACCGGAATCACGTGCAGCTCGTCGTGTGCAAAATAATCGTCGGCTTTCAGCTCGTCGTAAACTTGCTGTGCGGTAAAGCCTTCCTCAAGCTCAACGTAAACCAAGCGGCTGTGGATGCCTGCGCCCTGCGGCATTGTCATCGAGAGGGCGTTCTTCACACCTTTCTTCGAGCGGGCCACAACCGAGTGTCCCATACTCATTCCCGGGCCGAAGTTGGTCCACGTAAGTCCTTTTGGTGCAAGGCTTTGCATCAAGGTGCGGACAATCGAGTCCGACCCTGGGTCCCAACCTGCCGAGATGATTGAAACGGCATTGCCGGCCTTTGCGGCGGCATCGAGCGAGCGGCGAAGCTCAACTATCTGTGTATGAATATCGAAGCTATCGACAGTGTTGATGCCGAGCGCCAGGCACTCTTTGGCGTGTTCCTCAACGCTGCGGGTTGGAGTGGCAAGAATGGCCACATCAACGTCCTTCAATTCTTTTATCGATTTAACAACTTCGTAATTAGCAAGTTCTGCCGGACGGTCGGCGGCACCGTTGCGGCGCACAACACCGGCAAGTTCCATATCAGGCGATGCAAGAAGCGCATCCAAAGCGTAGTGGCCAATGTTTCCGTAGCCAACAATCGCAACTCTAATCTTTTTCATATTCCTCGTTTTAAATTTATGTCACAAAGAAAAAGAGAAGTTGTGGGTGCGACAATTTTTTTTGATTGTTGGGAATGTGGCTTTGGGTGCTTTTTAAAAATCTGACAATCAAATATTAACGGCTGATAAATGACTCGTCGGAATATACGTAATAAACTGATTTTTTGGAGCGCGGGATTTAGGCGTGTTATTGTTTTCGGTGTCAGTGTTAATCATTCTTCTTTTCGATATTATGAATGTTGACAACCTGCACGCCTTGGTAGTAGAAATTGATGATGTCGAGGAAGGAGTAGTTGCGCCGCGCCATTTCCATTGCGCCCTCCTGCGACAGCCCTACGCCATGTCCGTAGCCGTATCCGGTAAACTCAAGCACGCGTCCGCCAGGCTTGGGTTTAATTGAGAACCAGGCCGATTTGAAACCGAAATCGGTGCGGATTTTCTTTAGAGGAATGGTGTCGGCCATATACCGATAGCAGCGGTCGCGGCTGGTGGGGGAGTAGGTCATGTTGTCGGTACGGGCTTTTGCCGAATTGATTTTTATTCCGTTGGCGGTCAGATATTTAATCCAACGCTCGGTTGAAACGGTGTCGCGCCAGATGTAGTTGTGCTGGCTGATGCTGAACGAGTCGATGACTGATTTCAGATATGGTGTCGGCGACAGCCATACATCTTCCGAATTGGCAGTCTGACCTCCTGAGTTTGAATGAAATACGGCGGTTATCGGGTTGTTTGTCGAATCGACGATTATTAGGTCGGTTGTGTGCGCCACTGCCTGACGTATTATGTTGTTGCGGTGGCTCCGATTCAGATATACCTGGTGGCTGACATCATCCATAAGTGTGTATTTGTCAACGCCTTCGCGCCAGATTTTTTCATAAAGATAGGTGCGGCTGATTATTGCTTGCGTCTTGTAGTATTCGTATGGCGCGCGCGGTCCGGCCTCGCTCTCCACAACGCCTGACAGATAATCATTTACATCGACATAATTCTCAATTTTCAGATTTCCGTTCATCGCCGTAACTTTCAAATCGCCGTCGTAGGTGCGCGCTTTGAGCGACGGCACGGCCGGCTCCACTTTGAAAATGCTCTTGCGCGATGAGGCAGTCAGGTACAGCTCGTTGAAAATACCGAGGTGCTCGTCCTGGTCCCAAACGCTGATAGCCT
>JAFZKK010000015.1 GCA_017551905.1 Salinivirgaceae bacterium | reverse complement strand
GTAACTAACTGATGCAGAGCCAGACGGGCAACCTCGCGGCGCACAGGGACGAATGCCGAAAGAATGATGGCCACCGGGGAGTCGTCGACAATAAACTCAACGCCCGGTGCAGCCTCCAAGGCTCTGAAGTAGCGCCCCTCACGACCAATGATGCGGCCTTTGATGTCGTCGTTCTCGATGTGGAAAACGGTAACCGAATTCTCGATTGCCTGTTCCGAAGCCATACGCTGCATGGTTTGCAGGATGATGCGTTTCGACTCTTTGTTGGCTGTCAGTCGGGCCTCGTCCATAATCTCGTTGATTTCCGACATGGCCATTGTGCGAGCCTCGGCCTTGAGTGAGTCCATCAGCTGCGCCTTGGCGTCTTCGACTGAAAGGCCCGAAATAGACTCCAACTGGTCAACTTGTTGTTTGTGAAGCTTTTCCAGTTCCTCGTTTTTGCGTTCGATGTGCTCGAGCTGCGAGTTCAGCTTCTCTTTGATGGCGTCAACCTCGTTTTTCTTGCGGTTGTATTCCTCAATCTGATGATTGATGCTTGCCTCGCGCTGTTTCAGTTTGTTCTCGGCGGCGGCGAGTTTGCTGTTGCGCTCGTTTATGACTTTCTCGTGCTCACTTTTCAGTTGAAGAAATTTCTCTTTAGCCTGAAGGTTCTTCTCTTTCTTTATCATTTCGGCCTCGTTTTCAGCCTCTTGAATGATTTTGTGTGTCTTTTTTCGCAGCGACAGTTTCATGAATAGGAAAGTGAGCAAACCACCTACCACAGCGGAAACAATCGCAATCACCAATAGTGTTTTTGTATCCATAAATAACTTTTATTTAAAAAAAAACCGCACCGGAATGTTATTGTAAAAACTCCTATGTGACATAGGCGGAGATGCGGCGACTGTTTCTTACTTCCACTGAACCAAAAGGTTACGCCTTGCGGCGTTGAGGCCTGTCTTACGCAGAAATAAACGCAACTCCTAATAGATTAGTGTTGAGTTTTCCAAACTATTCCAAACCGGTGCGGGGTTGTTTCGGTTTATATTTAAAAGAACTTGTTGTTATCAATCGTTCAGCAAATCCGATAATTGCTCATCGAGCTTGCTTAATTTCTCAATAACGGGCTGTACCTCGTAATGATTCTCGCTCTCGACAACTTTAGTCGCAAACTGGAGCGCCACCATTGCAAGATAATCCTGATTGTCTTTATTGACATACATATTCTTGTATCTGTCAACAGCGTCGTTTATTCTTTTTTGTGCCGCTTTAATTTTCTCCTCATCCTCAGGATTGACTTTCATCGGATAGCTTCGGTCGCAAATCCTTATGTTGGCTGGAATTAAGTTGTCCATTTCAAAATCAATCTTTTATCGGTTCAACAAAGCGATACAATTGTCAATCTCCCGCACAATTCTGTTTATTTTATTCTTGGCTTCCTGCGAGTTGTTCTCGCTTGCAGTCAGGAATGTGTTAGCCAATTGTTGGGTGCTTAGCGATTTTTTGTTGTCGGCCAAAGCACTTTCCAATTCGCTGATTTTCAGCTTCAGGGCAGCATTCTCGTCGGTCAGTTTCTGATTGTCGGCTTTCAGGCTTTTGTATCTCTCAACAAAAGTCTCGAATTTGCCGCTGAAACTGTCTATCAATGTCGCTGTATCCATAGCAAAAAATTTCGTACAAAATTAGCATTGCTTTCGTCTTTTACAACTCAAATCGAACAACATTTATTGCCGATAAGCGTAATTGCCTATCTGTCAGAAAGATTTTTTTATGATTTATAGTGCCGTCGTTCAACAGAAAATTTACCCAAACAATGTCGCGCTGATGAATGGTCATAGTAAATCGGCGTATTTGTTAATCATGTTTTTAGCCGACATTTCCTTTATTTGCTTGAATTCGTCTTGGGTTATCTCGTTAGGCGAATACATTTTTATAGGCGTTTCCTGTCGCGTAAATATACCTGTTGCCAAAATATCAGCAATCATTTTTTTTCGCGACACAACTCCGTGCGTTATACGATAATGTTATTGTGGCCATATTTTCATTGTTTTGTTCTGCACAAAGATAATCATTTTTCAAACACACACGGGGTTTTAAATTTCAACCACGGAACGCACTAAAAACCACGGAAATTTTAAAACGCAAGCGTTTTATTGGTTGGTTATCGCTTACGCGAGAAATTTGAAGAAAAAAATGTCATTCCGATGAAAATCGGAATCCCATGTTGTTGGCAGAGATGCTGAAACAAGTTCAGCATGACTGTCATTCTGACGAAGGTCAGAATCTTTTCATTATTGCAGAGATGCTGAAACAAGTTCAGCATGACGTTTCAATCCTTCACGCCTTCAATCCTTCAATCCCTCACTCATTCAATCCCTCAATCCTTCACTCATTCACTCACTCACTCCTTCACGCATTAAAAAAGGCCCCAACTTCACAGCTGTAGCCTTTTTTCACATCATGAAAAAAATAAAAAATTTATTTTGGCTCTGAGCTTTTGCCCAAAACGGTTTTCTATTGTTTCTTCAGCAATTCCTCGACCAGTTTTTTCAACTCTTCCATTTCTTTCAGTTTCGCTTCCAACTCCTCAATCTTATTGTTCTGCTCTTTTATGGCCTCAATAAGCAGTGGTGTTAGGTTTTCGTATTTCACAGCTTTAAAACCGTCATTATCAGTTACTACCAATTCCGGCACAACTTTCTCAATCTCTTGTGCGATAACACCAATCTGCTTCTCGCTGTCGAAGCCGTAGCTGAAGTTGTTGACATCTTTGCCTTTGGCGGCGGCCATTTCCTCACGGTCTTTCCAGTAGAAGCTAACACCGCGCAATTGCAAAATCTTATCCAATGCGCCGTTAAGTGGCTGAATATCTTTCTTTAATCGAATGTCTGATGATTGAATCAAACCACCATGAGTAATTTTGCCATTTACTGTCATATTGCCATTTTTGTAAACAACAACGGCGTTTTTTCTGCGATTGTTATAATCCCCATTTCCAATAATAAACAATCCATCAGTAACAGTAGTATCATTATACATTCCTATAACTGTTTGATATTGCCGGTTAGCTATTGTCTGATATCCCATGGCTGTGGAGATATCGCCAGAAGCCCTTGTCTGATATCCCATGGCTGTGGAGTTATCGCCAAAAGCCCTTGTAAATTCTCCCATGGCTGTGGAAGAACAACCAGAAGCCGTTGTCCGATATCCCATGGCTGTGGAATAATTACCAGAAACCGTTGTCCGATATCCCATGGCTGTGGAATAACTACCAGAAGCCGTTGTCCGATATCCCATGGCTGTGGAATAAACAGAAGTCTTTGTCTGATATCCCATGGCAGTGGAAGCATAACCAAAAGCCTTTGTCTGATATCCCATGGCTGTGGAATACCGACCTGATGCCGTATCTTGATAACCTATAGCAACCGAATATTCTCCCGAAGCCCGACTACCAACTCCTATGGCAAAAGCGCCTTTTGCTATTGCTTTGGTTCCAGCGCCAATGGCGTAAGCATAATCGGCAGTCGCCATGGCCGAAGGCAAAGGATTACCGGCCGAATCCTGCCCAACACTGCCAAAAGCAAAACTGCTCATTCCGCTTGCGTAGGCATCCGCACCAATAGCATAGCTACCTGCACCTAATGCTTTTGCATTGTTGCCAAAAGCGTAGGCGTTATTCAGTTTGGCATTTGCGTTTTTACCAATGGCTGTAGCATATTCGCCTGTGGCTGTGGATTGATAACCTAATGCTTGCGAATAATTACCGCTTGCCTTGTTTTGGTAACCGGCGTTAAATGAGTTGGTTCCAACTTGTGCAGCACTGTCAACTTGCAGATTACCAGCCAAAAAAGCATTCTTTTTCGGATACCAGTAAACACGGTTCTCATCGTTGATTACTTCGGCTGTTTGAGTAAGGTCGATATTGAAAAGCTCGCCAGCGCCATCCTTGCCACCGCTTTTTCCGGCCACGGCAAATCCGCTTTTGGCAGCCTTGCTACCGGTGGGTGCCTCGTCAATATAAATACGAGTGCTCTCGTTGTCAATTGTCAGATAGTTGGGATTGGTGTTGTTGGCTTTGCCGCCGCTCTTGCCGGCCACAGCAAACGTGGCTTTTGCGGCCTTGTTGCCGGCTTCGTCGTCAACAAACACTTTTGTACCTGCTTCGTTTACAACCAACAAATTACCGTCGGCCTTGCCGCTTTTACCGGCTACGGCAAACTTGGCTTTTGCAGCTTTGCCGCTGGCAGTGTCGTCAACGTAAACTTGTGTGCCATAGCCGTTTACAGCAAAATAGTCGGTGTTGGCGTTTGCTTTGCCGCTCTTGCCGGCCACAGCAAATTTGGCTTTGGCAGCCTTGCCGTTGGTGGTTACGGTGTCGTCGTCAACGTAAACCTTTGTACCAGACTGGTTTACAACCAACAGATTGCCATTGCCGTCGGCTTTGCCGCTTTTGCCGGCTACGGCAAACTTGGCCTTGGCTGCTTTTGAGTTTTCATCGTCAACGTAAACCTGTGT
>JAFZKK010000161.1 GCA_017551905.1 Salinivirgaceae bacterium | reverse complement strand
TATCATAGCACAAAATTCTCAAGTAAATAGTGATATTGTTAATCATTGGGCAGAATTACATATAAGCAATATTGAAATGCCTTTTATGGCAAGCGAATTAATAGAAATCTACAAAAATGATACTACGATATTAAATGAGTGTTATTGGGGGATTGGTTCTTCACAAGAATATAGAAAATCGCATTTGGGGTCATTATATCTTTATGATATGAGTGTAAACGCATTGGTTGATAGTTTATGTAATAAAAGAAATGACAATAACAACAAATTGATTGATAAGATAATATCAGAAATTGATTGTCATAAACCAATTATGCCTGAAGTGGATTGGGGAAACCTGTTTTTAGTTTGTGAAACTTGCCCTTTCGGAGAATATCCGCCTGATGTTTATAATGATTTTAAGGCCGCACTTATCTATGCGGGAGAAAAAGAAATAAAACAAATGATATCATTTGAAAATGAATACCAATGGAAACAGCAAATTTTGGATATACAATATGGAAATGGCATTGCTGAATATCAGCCAAATACTGCAAGTATGGAAAAATGTCGCCGCATAATGCAGTTTTTAATAGACAAATGGTCACCGTGCCAGATACCTGAGATACAAGAGTTGGTTAAAGTTCTTAAAGAGAATTTGCCATTAGATGAGTTGGTGAATCCTGTGGATGTTATTAAAGGCACTTGGCGTGGGGCATTTGGTAATAAAACAATCAACCTTACAATAGACTACGATGCAAGCATAGCAGAAGCCGAAAAAGCCGAAGCCATAAGAACTCGTTGGGGAATGTTCAAGGATGACAATTTTGGTGTTTTGGCCAAAAGCATATTCGATGGTCAGCCCGAAAACAAGGCTGTTTCAGCAAAGGGATATTATTCTGATGGAGATAGGCATGTAAGAGTTAGTCTTATAGAACAACCCGATACAGCCCAATGGAATGGTGAGTTTAATCTTTGGGTGAATCGCAAAACAAACAAAATGTATGGCACGTGGGAATCGAACAACAAGAAATTGAAACGTGAGTTTGAATTGGAGAAGGTGAAGGAATAGACAATGCTTCGCAAAATACTATCAATCTGAAGTAAACAAAACCAACTAAACCATGCCAAACCTTAGAAAACTACTAATGGTGCTGCTGTGTGCTGTCTGCGGTACGGCTGCGGGGCAAACCTACAATACCAGCAAATTGTTCTTGGAAAAATTGCATGGTAAGGATTGGGTATACAATAAAGAGCTACATGTTAATGTTATTGCTGATTATAAAGGCCAAAAAGACTTGTTTCGAAGCATTTGAAAACAATATATAAGGCAGAAGACGGATTTAGCGTAACAAGTCAGGTATATTTAAAAGTCGACGATGTCATGTCTATCGCCGATGATATTATCTATAACTCTAAAACAAACCAATTCATATTGAATGAAACAAAATACGGGGTTACAAATACATTAAGAAAGAATCAGCAGGTTATTGAGAATGCGATTAAAGCGGGTAAAGAGATAGAAATTAGAAGTGTAGGCGGCATAAGAGACGCTACTAATAACGTAATTGCAACACAAGGACAAAAAATAAAAATATCAAAGATTCTACGCTCGCATAGTGTAGATGGAAAAATAACTATTAATACGATAAAAACGACATGGCCATGATGACAAAAAGGTATGTTTTTTCTAAAGCTGCAATGTGTATAGAAGAAAACTTCAAATTAGAAGGATTTAGATTCATTAAATCAAATAGTAGAATATTAAAAAAATATTATGGAGGTTTTAATTTGATTCTTTTACATGTCTTGGATTATTCACCAATTTTTCAGATAGAACTATTTTTATCTGTAAGGATAGATATAGTTGAGAATATAGTAAACGATTTTATTCCTAACCGCAATCCCCAATTTATGAAATATACAGAAACGATAGGAACGTCTTATAAAGAATTATCTGGAGCAAAAGAAAATCTTATTGAAATTAGTACAGAAAAAGAATTAGATAATGCTATTAATGAATTTATTAAAATAATACGAGATAAAGGACTCGCATTTTTTGAAAAGTACCAAAATATAGAAATGGTCAACGCTGAAATTAAGAAGCAGATATTAAACAAAGAGTATAATTATATTGGCATTATAATGCAGTCCCTTTCATTAATGAAACTCTGTAATGACCCTGATTTTGACGTATTGTGCGATAAATACAAAGAATTATATGTGCCATTTGTAGGACAAGAAATTACAGGGCGTAAAGCTTTGGATAACTTAATCAAATATTTGAAAGCAATGTAACCATATTATTTATACATAACTAATTGTAAAGACATTGCGATTTTTTTACAAAATACTATCAATCTGAAGAAAACAAAACCAACTAAACCATGCCAAACCTTAGAAAACTACTAATGGTGCTACTGTGTGCCGTCTGCGGTACGGCAGCGGGGCAAACCCACACCACAAAATTGCAATGAAAAAAATACCGCAGGGCAGCAGGGAATGACGGTGGTGGCGGGGTTGTATGGGTTGCCCTTAACGTAGAGCCGCTTTTATATTTGCCCCTGTAGGGCGCCAACGTTACGTGGTAACGTACCCAAGGCGCCGCTTCGCTTGCCTTGGGCTATGTTGTTTTGCGCTTTCAGCGCGGTAAAATTGCGGCAGATGAGGTTGTTGGATATTATTCAGATTAAAATCGGCCCGAATCGGTTAGAGCATAAAAAATAGCGTCATCAGCATTCGAAAAAAAAGCAACCGTCAGGTTGCTAATTCCGTCCCCGATAACAATCGGGATTCCGCGTGTTCCGTGGTAAAAAAATCTGTGTTCCCGATAGTTATCGGGACAGTGTTGTCTGTGCGAGTTTAAAAACAATTTTTTAAATTTGACTCATCATTAAACACTTAATGAATATGAAGTTAATAGTTACCATTGTCACGTCGCTCGCTTTGCTGTTTACGGGAATTTATATCGCTCTTATGCTTGGAATCAATTCCACACCAGGAGCATTCAACTATCCCGACAGTAATATCTCGGAACTAAACAAACAAGCGATAGAAAAAACACTGAAAGTATTTCAAGAAGGTTACACGTTGCGCGATGCGTCGAAAATCGGCGAGTGCGTTGCCCAAACCATCGACACCGCTTCGATTTTTATTTTGGGCACCAATCCCAACGAGATACTCAAGGGAAAAGACGGGGCGCAGGCGCTGTTATACGGCGATTGGACATCTTGGGGCAGTGTAAAATACGATATCGACCGCCTTTACGCCGACCAAATCACCGACAGCATTGCCTATGTGGTTTTCCCCGGAAATATCACTCTTGATTTTAACAAGATGAACTTCCCGCTGCAAGTTACAGGTATGATGGTGCAGGATGAGTTTGGCCAGTGGAAATTCTCGAAAATGCAGTTCATATATGGTTGGAACACCAATTATATCATCTTTGCCCGCACTGCGGCATACGGAACACTGATTCTACTGGTAGCGCTGCTGACGTTTATCTGCATCATAAAGTGCGTGTTGAGCCGAAAGAAATAAGGTAATAGCAAACCTTAAAAACATAGGCTGGAGTACGAACTTCCGCTTAATAATGCATACCAAACAAAATCTTGTATAACCGCAAAACAAAACGTATTTTTGCGGCAATTTTCGGGTACGGAAACAAAGTATTAGTAATTTATATAAACAACAGAGTGTCAGTTGGTTATTTGTTTTCTAAAAATCTAAACTTCTAACCTCTGCCTCTCAACTTTCAAAAAGATATGTCGAAGAATTTTGTAACAATTGACGGCAACGAGGCTGCGGCCCACATTGCGTATGAGTTCACGGAGATTGCCGCCATCTATCCTATCACACCGTCATCGCCAATGGCAGAGCACACCGACGCCTGGTCGGCAAAAGGACGCAAGAACATTTTCGGTCAGCAGGTTACGCTGATTGAAATGCAGTCGGAGGCCGGCGCAATTGGAGCCGTTCACGGAGCGGCGCAGACAGGCTCGCTTGCCACAAGTTTCACATCGAGCCAGGGCCTTATGCTTATGATTCCGGTGCTGCACCGCATTGCGGGCGAACGGCTGCCAGTGGTTCTGCACGTTGCCGCACGCACCGTGGGCACACACGCAATGAGCATCTTCGGCGACCATTCCGATGTAATGGGCTGCCGTAACACTGGTTTTGCAATGCTCTGCACGGGCAGCGTTCAGGAGGTTATGGATTTGGCCGGCGTGGCTCATCTGGCCGCCGTCAAAGGTCAGACACCGGTAATGCACTTCTTCGACGGTTTCCGCACATCGCACGAGATTAACACCGTTGAGGCCATCGACACGGAGAAACTTGCCGCACTGCTCGACCGCGACGCTCTGCAGGCTTTCCGCGCCCACGCGCTCAATCCGGAGCATCCGCTTATGCGCGGAACGGTGCAGAATCCTGACGTGTTCTTCCAGGTTCGTGAGGCGTGCAACCCTTACTACGACGCGCTTCCGGCCATCTTCGAGGATTATTTCGAAAAAATCGGCCAACTGACAGGCCGCAAATATCACCTGTTCGACTACTACGGCGCACCCGACGCAACCCGCGTGGTGGTGGCTATGGGCAGCATTTCGGGTGCGGTGAAAGAGGCTGTCGACAGCCTGAACGCAAAGGGCGAAAAGGTTGGTTTTGTGCAAGTTCACCTTTACCGTCCGTTCAGCGCCGAGCATCTGCTCAAGGCTCTGCCAAAGAGCGTTGAAAAGATTGCCGTTCTCGACCGCTGCAAAGAGCCTGGAAGTGCTGGCGAGCCGCTCTACGAGGACGTTTGCGCCGTCATCTTGAATTCAGACCGTAAGATAAAAGTTGTGGGCGGCCGTTATGGCTTGTCGTCGAAAGACACCGACCCTGGGCAGATTTTAGCCGTGTTTGCCAATCTGGCCATCGGCGAACCTAAAAACGGCTTCACCATCGGCATTACCGACGACGTGACGCGCCTTTCGCTGCCCACGCTGCCGTTCGACAATCAGGGCGGCGACACGTTCAGTTGCAAGTTCTGGGGCCTTGGCGGCGACGGCACGGTGGGCGCCAACAAAAACACCGTCCACATTGTGAGCGAGTGCGCTGGAATCTACGGTCAGGCCTACTTTGAGTACGACGCCAAAAAGTCGTTCGGCGTGACCAAATCGCACCTGCGCTTCAGCAAAAACCCCGTCGAGAGCTCGTATTACGTGAAGAGCGCCGATTTTGTGGCCTGCCATAATCAGAGTTACATCGACAAATACGATATCGTGTCGGAAGTGAAACAGGGCGGCACGTTCCTGCTCAACTGCAACAAAACCGACGCCGAACTTGAGGCGTGGCTGCCCGCCAATGTCAAACGCGCTATCGCATTGAAAAAGATACGTTTATGCGTGATTGACGCCACCGACATCGCCCTGAATATCGGCCTTGGAAACCACACCAACACGGTGCTTCAGGCCGCGTTCTTCGCCTGCACGGGCATCATCAAACCCGACGTGGCGCTCGAGGCAATGAAGGCCGCCGCCCGCAAGACATATTTCGCAAAGGGCGAAGAGGTTGTGAATAAGAACGTTGCGGCCATCGACAAGGGTGCCGCCGGCGTTCGCGAGATTGCGGTGCCCGAATCGTGGGCATCGGCTACCGATACTGTTGAAACTGAAGTTGATACGCGCCCTGCAGTTGTCCGCAATCTGCTTGAGCCGATAAACGCTCAAAAGGGCGACGACCTGCCCGTTAGCGCTTTCACCAACTACACCGACGGCACGCTGGATATGGGCCTGACAGCCTTCGAGAAGCGCGGAATCGCCGTGAAGGTGCCCGTCTGGAACGCCGACAAGTGCATCCAATGCAACCGCTGCTCGCTGGTCTGCCCGCACGCCGTCATCCGTCCCTATCTTTTGGACGAAAACGAGAAAGCCGCCGCGCCCGAAGGTTTCAAAACCATTGTGGCCAACGGCAAGGCAAAGGCAATGGGGCTTCATTTCGCGCTGACAATATCGAATTTGGATTGCACAAGCTGCGGAAGTTGCGTGCAGAGTTGCCCGTCGCAAGCGCTTGAAATGCAACCTGTTGAGTTTAGCGACGAAAACAAATCGCAATTTGAATACGGTCTGAAGCTTGCGCCAAAAGGCGACATTTTTGAGCCGTACTCGATAAAAGGCAGTCAGTTCCGTCAGCCGCTGCTCGAATTCTCGGCAGCCTGCGCAGGTTGCGGCGAGACACCATACGCCAAACTGCTCACACAACTATTCGGCGACCGCGCCTTCTGGGCCAACGCCACCGGTTGCTCGCAGGCGTGGGGCTCGGCAATGCCTGGCATCCCCTACACGGTGAACCACCGCGGATTCGGCCCCGCCTGGACAAACAGCCTTTTCGAGAACAACGCCGAATTGTGCCTGGGAATGTATCTATCTGTCCGTCAGCGCCGTGCACTGCTGAAGGAGAAAGTTGAGGCTCTGGCGCAAACGGGTTCCAACAGCTTGAAAGCGGCTTGCCAGCAATGGCTCGACACATTCGACGACATCGACAAATCGCGGCAATCGACCGACCTGCTGATTGACGAGCTTCAAAAGGTTGGCGGCGAGAAATCGACTGATATTCTGGCATCGAAAGACATCTTGTCGAAAAAGACCTTCTGGATGTTCGGTGGCGACGGCTGGGCATACGATATCGGCTTCGGCGGTCTGGACCACGTGGTGGCCGGCGGCGAAAATATCAACGTATTTATCATCGACACAGAGATTTACTCAAATACAGGCGGCCAGAGTAGCAAGGCAACGCCGATGGGTGCGGTGGCAAAATTCGCCGCATCGGGCAAGAAGAGCCGCAAGAAGGACCTTGGCGCCATAATGATGACCTACGGCAACGTGTATGTGGCACAAGTGGCAATGGGTGCCGACCCCGCACAGTTGATTAAGGCCGTGAAGGAGGCCGAAGAATACGACGGTCCGTCGGTAGTGATTGCCTACACACCTTGCGCATCGCACGGAATCTGCATTGGTATGCACCGCGTTCAGGAGGAGATGAAACGTGCCGTTGAAAGCGGCTACTGGTTGCTCTACCGCTACGACCCGCGTCTTGAGCATCCGTTCCAGCTCGACTCGAAGGCCCCGACAATGCCTTACAAGGAGTTCCTGGCCGGCGAGGTGCGCTACAACTCGCTCACCCGCAGCTTCCCCGAAAATGCCGAAAAACTGTTCGAGCAAGGCAGCGCCGATGCCGAGGAGAGGTATAAGAGGTATTCGGGAATGTGAGGTTGATTGGTGTTGGGTGTTAGGTATTGGGTGTTGGGTTAAAATGTAGGGATGCGATTCATCGCGATTGCTTAATGATAGTTTAGAAGGTTTGGCGGAAGCTGGACCTTCTTTTTTTTGAAAATCACTCTCTTTGCCCACTTTTTCCTTTGTATTTCAATTCAAAAAATCATATAATTGCATGATTCTCATGTTGTTTTTTCATGGGAGCCCTCTGTTATGAATTAAATATTTGTGAATTAACACATTACATTATGAGAAAACTATTTTCGACCCTGATGCTCATAGCGTTATTGGCTATTGTTCCGGCCGGTGCTATGGCGCAAAACTCATTCAGTTATCAGTCAGTTATCCGCAACAACGGCCAAGTTGCTAGCAATCAAGACGTTGCGCTGTTAATCAGCATCTTGAGCGGCAACGATGTCTGCTATCAAGAGGTTCAGAAAGTGAAAACCAACGCCTACGGCAACATCAGCATTAGTGTTGGCGAGGGCGAGCCAAAAACCGGCAGCTTTGCGGCCATTCCGTGGGAAAGCATGAATGTGATGATGCAGATTGAAGTGAGCACCGACGGCACCGAAAATTACGTGAACTTAGGGCAAATGCAGATTCAGCCTGTCCCTTACACCATGTACGCAGCCCGCACCACCACTGTTATCCAGCCTAAAGAGGCTTCCGAAGACCCGATTTTTGAAGTGCGTGACAGCGAAGGTGAACTTTTGTTCGCAGTTTATGAGACTGGCGTAAAGGTGTTTGTTGACGGTAACGATAACCAAAACGGAAAAGCAGCCAAGAGCAAATTCGCCGTAGCCGGACAATCGGGAAGCAAAGGCGAGCGAAATCTGCTGACTATCGACGCTGACGGAACAACAGTATATGTTGATGAAAACACTAACACTGACGCTAACAAAGCGGCGAAAAGTAGGTTTGCCGTGGCCGGACAGTCGGGCAAAGATTTCAATAATTTGCTAACCATCGACGGCTCGGGCGCAACTATTTATGTTGACGAAAACACCGACACTGACGCTAACAAGGCGGCAAAAAGCAGGTTTGCCGTGGCCGGACAATCGGGAAAGGATGGAGGAAATCTTCTAACTATAGATGCCGAAGGAACAACCGTATATGTTGATGAAAACACTAACACTGACGCTAACAAGGCGGCGAAAAGTAGGTTTGCCGTGGCAGGACAGTCGGGCAAGGCTGTCAATAATCGGCTGACTATCGACGGCTCGGGCACAACTATCTATGTTGACGAAAACACTAACACTGACGCTAACAAGGCGGCTAAAAGCCGGTTTGCCGTGGCTGGGCAGTCGGGTGGCAAAGCTAATGGCAATCTGTTCACCATCGACGGCGACGGCTCAACTGTTTATGTCGATTTCAACACCTCGGACAAAGCCGCAAAAAGCAGGTTTGCCGTAGCCGGACAAAGCGGGAAAGGCATAGAGAATGCTCTGACCATCGACGGCGACCAGGCGACGTTCTATATCGATGTTGACGATGACACTAACACTGACGATAACGCTAAGGCGGCGAAAAGTAGGTTTGCCGTGGCCGGACAGTCGGGCAAGGATGTGCAGACAGCCTTTGTGGTTGACGGCAGCGGAACAATAATCTACATCGACGAATGGGACGACGCATCAAAAGCCGCCAAAAGCACCTTTGCTGTGGCTGGCCTCTCATCGCAAAAAGCCAACAGCAACTTCTTTATAATCAACCGCGACAGCACCCGAATCTATGTTAACGACCAGCCTCAAACCGCCGACACAACCGGCACCGAGCCTGGCTCTGCTCCGGTTGTTGCGCCAAGTCTGGCTTCGGCTTTCGCAGTCATCGGCATGACACAAAAAACCGACATGATTGTTGTCAACCGCGACAGCACCATTGTCAAAATGAACACCTATGTTGAAGAGGAGGTGCAAAACAGCACAGGCAAGGTTGAAAAGATTATCGACGACAGTAAGCCGAAAACCATCTGCACAACAGGACAGATTGCCGCTATTGCCCTAAAAGGAAATGACGAAGTTGGAGATAGTTACACTATTACCTACGCCTACTATCAGAGCGACAATGGCGAATACCTTCACTTAAAATATTGTGACGACTACAACAATTATCAGTATCGCAACTACTATCTGATAGACAATGTGTTGTATGCAGACTCGATTTTTATGAGCAGTGCCGTTAGTGAATTTGCAATCGCCCCCGAACACTACACACAGCCTGCGAAGAGCGACACATCGCTACTGATGGTGTATGAGCGAAAGATGCGCAACAACGGCTACTCGTCGTTTCTTGAAGACGGGCAGACAACATTCTACGATAGCGAAGAAAATCTGGTTATGACTACCGAGCACAACGTGCTGATGGCTGTTGACAATGGTAAGTTGTTCATCGATACCACTTTGCAGAACATTCTTGTTCAAGGTATGATAAAAGCTGGTGGCGCACCTTATGAACGAAACGATTTAGTGAAATTGCAATTGAGCAACGGCCAACTGTATGACAACGAGGCGGATTTTGACAATTGCAACGAAGATGTATTTGGTTCTGAAGAAGAGCGGAATAAGCTGACTGTCGCGCAGATAGAGAGTTGGTTTGCCGCCTTGAAAGCAGGATTCGCTGTGAAAGGTTTGGCTAACAATGATGTATATGGCGAGGTAAGATTTTCAGAGAATAAAGAACGATATGCATACGGCGAAACATTGACATTGACCGCTGACGCTAAAGAAGGATACATTTTCACATGCTGGAGCGACGGCTTACCTGACAAGGAACGCAGTGTGATTGTTGCTGGCGAAGCATCTTATCAGGCAATATTTGAGCAACCTGTTCTTTACGTTAGCGGCAGCAAAAACGCCAAAAACGATAACTACGGTTTCACAATCGCTGAACCACTGGCGACATTAGCTGCGGCCGCCAGCATCATCGTGGAGGCTGAACCAACCGATTTGAAATGGACAATCCGTGTTGATAGTGCGGTTACTGGCTTACAGACGCTGCCTGCCGACCTTAATGACCATGCTTCAAGTATCACCATCGAAGGCTATCGCGGCATTAACAGGGATGGCGTACCGCAGGATACGCTGAATGGCAATAATGAAGGCACAACACTTACAATAAACACAGCCGTTCCGGTAACGATTGAAAACCTGATGATTACTAAAGGGTATGCAGAAGAAGCCAACGGTGGCGGCATTTACATAAGTGAAGGGGCTACTGTTACGCTCGCCGGTGGCGCTTGTATTAGCGGAAACAGAGCAACGCCAATTATTGAAAATAATCAACCCGTGAACGGTAAAGGCGGCGGAGTTTACACTGCCGGAACACTTGTAATAGACGGTGGAGTGGTAGGTGATAAAAATGCCAAAAACAATGCTACTAATACCGATTATTCAAACTACGCAAATCGAGGCGGTGGAATTTACTTTAGTAATACGGGAAAGGTTACTGTAAAAGAAGGTGCTGTTATTGCGTATAATTTTGGATATCAGGGCGGTGGAATTTCAACATATGAAATTGGAGATGCTGAACTGACCATTGATGGCGGAGAAATCCGTTATAATGGTTGCGACCCAAAGCCACAACAGGCGACTGCGTCTAACAAATTTAACAGCTATGGCGGAGGACTCTTCCTCGTCGGATGCAAGTTTGTGTTATCTGGCGGCTCAATTCATCATAACTTCGGATGTGATGGTGGCGGTGGTCTGTTCTTGCAGGCTACGGACAGCGCCACAATGTCGGGCGGAAGCATTCACAACAACACATGGGATGAAGAAGGTTACAAGTTTGGTTCTGATGTGTTATTATACGATGGATGTACGCTTTCCATGACATCGGGTTCCATTTATGCCGATAATGCAGTAAGCATTGGTGTAATGAGCAGAACAAGCGCAACTTCATTAAAAATGAGAGGCGATGCAACCATTAGCCAAAACACGCCTGTTTATCTTGTCGACGGCACTTATATCAATATAACAGGTCCGCTCACAGCCGGCATTGCTGCCATTATTACACCGCAGACATACGCCAACAACCGCACCGTTCTGGTGCTTGCCGACAGTGTAAAAAAATCAACCACACTTGCAGCCGAAGTTGGCAAGTTCCGGCTGGCATCGGCCGACTGGCGCATAATCGCCGACGGCAAAATGCTAAAATCCGATTTTGTGTCAGTTCAAGGAACGTACTTCGATGGTTCTCAGAGAGTTGACACATCGCACGTCTTTATCGTAGGCCGTAAGTTAGCAATACATAACCTTTACGCTTGCGACCACGAGGTTACGCAGGGTGAATATGTGGCAGTTATGGGAACCAACCCGAGTAATAACCCGTCGGGCGATAACTATCCTGTTGAGCAGGTAAGCTGGTTGGGTGCTATCAATTATTGCAATAGTCGAAGCGCTGCAGAAAATCTTACACAGTGCTACACAATTGATAACAATACCGTAACCTGCAACTTTGATGCCAACGGCTACCGTCTACCCACCGAGGCAGAGTGGGAATATTTAGCACGCGGTGGAGAACTGACCGGCCCACAAATGGCATTTAGCGGCAGCAGCAGTCCTGACGGTGTGGCCTGGTACAGCGGTAACAGCGGCAACAAAACTCACGAAGTCAAAACAAAGGAGAAGAACTCGCTCGACCTTTACGATATGTGCGGCAACGTTTGGGAGTGGTGCTGGGATTACTACAATAGTATTACTTCCTCAACACCCGCCACCGGACCCGAATCCGCTAATGCCAATTATCATTGTGAACGTGGTGGCTGGTATGGTACATCGAGTGAATACTGTGAGGTTGGTAATCGTCAAAGTAATGCACCAACATATTCAGACACCCGAAGCGGTTTCCGCGTAGTGCGCACGGCGGTAATTACCGATAGCGTTACCATAACCTTCAACACCAACGATGGCGAGGCTGTGGAGCCGATGAAAGTTTGGCGAGGCTACCGCCACAATGAGTTGCCCACACCGAAAAAAGGCACACTTAACTTTGGCGGATGGTACACCAACAGCGATTGCCAGACACCGTTTGTTGTTGGCGGCGCCATCACCTCCGACACAACACTCTACGCCAAATGGCTGAGCGATTTCATTGAGGTGCCAGGAACTTATTTCGACGGCGCCGAAGCGATGGCCAACTCCGTTGTCTTTGTCAAAGACACCCAGATTGTGATTCGCGACCTCTACGCTTGCGACCACGAGGTTACGCAGAAGGAATGGTTCGACGTTATGAAAGTTACCCAGGAGCAATTATTCGCTGCCGATAGTGGCCGTGGCCCCAACTGTCCAGTCTATAACATCAATTGGTACGAAGCCATTGCCTACTGCAACAAACTCAGTTTGAAAAACAACCTTGAACCGGTTTACTCGGTTAATGGCGTAACCAATTGGCTTGGACTTGATTATGCCGACATACCAACAACCGACAATGCCGACTGGAATGCGGCTGTGGCCGATTACGACAAGAACGGCTACCGCCTGCCCACCGAGGCCGAGTGGGAGTATCTGGCTCGCGGCGGCTCAAATTGGGACAGCTACCAGTACAGCGGCAGCAACTCGATTGACAGCGTGGCTTGGAACAACTATAACAGCGCGGTGAACGGCAAAATCAAAATGCACGAGGTGAAGACAAAGAAAGCCAACTCTTTGGGCCTCTACGATATGAGCGGCAGCGCTTGGGAGTGGTGCTCCGATTGGATGGATGATGCCAGCCTCAACGTGCGCGGCGGCTCGGTGAAGTGTAATCCACTTGAGTATAGTCATAACGATTGGTGTAATGTGAAATCAAGAGGTGGCAACGCCCCGTATGATAAGACTTGGCATTTTGGCTTCCGCGTTGTACGCACAGCCAAGCCGCTCTACGCAGTGGTTGGCGGAGTCATGTACCCCGATAGTGCCTCAACCATTGCCGCCATCCTTGGTGCCACCGACAGCATCGGTGTAGTGCTCACGAGTGCCGTTTCTGCAGCCGCTTTAGGCAATGCCAGTACCGAGGGCACAATCATCAACGCCATAAAGAACAACAGTAATGAGAATGCCAAATTCAGCCTTGTGGTGCCAAAGGTGGCAAATATTGTTTTGACGGGTGAGGATTGCAAAGATATGTTCTTCCTTTGTCAAAAACTTGTTTCGGCCGATTTACGCGGCATCAACACCGAAGGGGTTACTGATATGAGCAGTATGTTCTTTAAATGCTCGTTACTCACCACGCTCGATTTGAGCAGACTCAACACAGACAATGCTACCAATATGAACCTGATGTTCAATGGTTGCTCGGCACTCACCACCATCTACGCTGCCCTGGGAGCCAATTGGAGTGCAAGCACCAAATTGGAGAATTCGTCATCAATGTTTTCCGAATGCAATTCGCTGAAAGGCGGCAACGGCACAAAATGCGACACCAGCAATGTTAAAGATGCCACCCGCGCTCGCATCGATGGTTTGAACGGACAGCCCGGCTACTTCACATTGAAACCAATGAGCTATTATGTGAATCCCAACAAGAATGGCGCAGGCTTGTCTGCCGATGATGCTCTGCCAACGCTTGCGGCCGCTTTGAGTAAGATTGTGGAAAATGACAATCCGAGTCTCAACTACACAATTTACATCAGCGGTACACTTAACGGACCGCAGACACTTCCCGCCGACCTAAATGGCAAGGCCAGCAGCATCACACTCTGCGGATTGAACGGTCTCGACGGCTATGGTGTTCCGCAGGACAAGCTCGTTGGATATAAATCAAGTACGGAGCTCACTGTCAGCACTACAGTTCCTGTGACAATCCGCAAGTTGCAGATTACTAAAGGATACGACACAAATGGCGGTGGAATCAATATGTGCAGCGGTAGCCATGTAACTCTCAGTTTTGGAGCTCTTGTGGGTGAGGCAGCAACATCGGTGGCAACAGAAAGTAGTTATGGAAACCAAGGAAAGCGTGGTGGTGGTATTTACAACGGTGGCGGCAACCTCATACTTGGTGATGGCTCTATGGTATGCCACAACTATGCATCAGTGTCGTATTCTGAAGGGGAGGCAGGTGCGGGTATTTCCTGCTATGGTGGAACAATCACAGTTATGGCAGGTGCGAAGGTGATGTACAATTATAGTTCGGCGCGTGGCGGAGGAATTGCATTATACGATGGGGCGGAACTCTATATAAGTGGAGGAAACATTGATAACAACGAAGCCAAAGGTTGGGGCGGTGGAGTATTCTTCTCGAACAATGGAGATAATCCCGCTTCAACGAAAATGGTTATGACTGGCGGCTCGGTAAGCGGCAACTCGGTTACTGGCAAAGTTTCGAATAGGAATGAATCTGGTGGCGGAATTTACATTGACTGTGGCACCGTAACTATAAGCGGAAATGCACAGATAAACAATAACTCGGCAACCGTTCAAGGTGGTGGCGTTGGCATCGGTAGCGGAACATTTGATATGCATGGAGGAATTCTTTCTGGCAACACAGTTGAAGAAAGAGGAGGTGCAATAAGTTATAATTCTGCAGGTGCCTATTTCCAAATTGGCGATAGTGCCTATATCCCTTGCAGCGGACTTAAACAGAACGATGTTTGGCTGCCACAAAGTGGTACTATAAAAGTTACTAGCGAACTCAAACACACTGCACCGGTGGCAACAATTACACCCGCAAGCTATACAACCACCCCAGTGCTTTCAGTAGCCAATGGTGTTTCGTTGGAAGACAATGCTGGCAGATTTGCGGTAACACCAAATGGCAACACACTTTGGGCAATCAGCGATGAAGGGTATTTGACACAAACAATAAACTCTGCAAGCAGTCTGCATTCGGCTATCAACTCGGTGAATGCATCAGGTATTTCAACAACAATAAGTCTTAGCGAAAACATCACACTCACCCGAGGTTTCTCGGGTAAGGATGCCAACCACAAGATTAATATTAGTGGAAATGAATATTACCGTATTTCTATTCAAAGCGAAACAAACGACATTGTCATTAAAAATGTGAATTTTGAAGAAGGCTATGCGCTTTCAGACTGCGGAGGCATGTTGAAACTGATAGGCAAAGACTTGCAGGAGGATGATGAAATGGAGCCTGCCGAAAATCTTCCGTCGCTCACAATTGAAAACTGCACTTTCAGAAACTGTGATGCTTCAGGAAGTTGGGGGAATGACGGCGGTGCTTTATATGTTAGAGGTTATGGAAAAATGTCTGTTAAAAACTCAACGTTCGAAATCACCAACGGCAGCTCTCAAGAAACCACGAGTGGTGGTTTTATTGCGGCCTTCTTGCACAAAACGCAAGGTCTAGAACTGACAATCGAAGGTTGCAGCTTCTCTGGCGGAATGGCAAGTTTTGGCGGCGCTATGAACCTTCATGCTCCTGATGATGTAATAGTAACAATTGACAACTGCACTTTCACAGGGAACAAAGCTAAAAGTGGAGGTACTGCTGGGGCGATTGATTTCTTCTCTTCAGGAAAACTTAATATATCCAACTGCTCATTCACGAATAATCAAGGCCAATGGGTTGATGTTGATGGTGATTCGTATTTGGCAAACAATGTGTTCCTGAGGGGTGGTCAAGGCATATTGACAAACTGCACTGTTGATGGAGTGGTGGTTAACGAGACAAAGAATGGAGCGTTCTAATTGATAGCATAAACTTGCAAGCATCAACACCCTCTGCGCTACACAATCCGCGGAGGGTGTTTTTTTTATTTGTTGTGGCGCAAACCTCTGCGCCTGCGGAAGAGTTTTAAAATTCCTAAAACTCTGAATTTGAATATTTAAAATAATTTGTATTATTGTAGGTTGCATTCGGATATTTCCCATGCATGCGTAAGCAATTATTAATCAATGCCATATTGATATGAAAAAACTATTATCAACCCTGATGCTAATTGCCGGATTGGCTATGGCATCATTTGTAGCCACAGCGCAAAACTCATTTAGTTATCAATCGGTTATCCGCAACAACGGCGAGGTTGTCAGCGACCAAGACGTAGCGTTGTTAATCAGTATCCTGAACGGCAGCGAAGTCTGCTATCAAGAAGTTCAGAAAGTGAAAACCAACGCCTATGGCAACATCAGCGTAAACGTTGGCGAGGGCGAGCCAAAAACCGGCAGCTTTGCGGCCATTCCGTGGGAGACCATGCAGATAATGATGCAGATTGAAGTCAGCACCGACGGCACCGAAAACTACGTGAACTTAGGACAGATGCAGATACAGCCTGTCCCCTACACCATGTACGCAGCCCGCACCACCACTGTCATCCAGCCGGAAGAAGCGAGCGAAGACCCGATTTTTGAAGTCCGCGACAGCGAAGGCAACTTGATGTTCGCCGTTTACGAGACTGGTGTCAAGGTCTTTGTTGACGATAACAAAAACGATGACGATAACTCGAAGGCCGCCAAAAGCAAATTCGCAGTAGCCGGACTAACAGCAAGCAAGGGAGAGCGGAATCTTCTGACCATCGACGCCGACGGAACAACGGTGTTTGTTGACGATAACGATAACGAAAACGCTAACACTGACGCTAACAAGGCGGCTAAGAGCAAATTTGCGGTGGCAAGTCTTGAAAGCAAAGGCAATAAAGAATTGCTGACGATTGACGGCTCAGGTTCAACCATTTACGTTGACCAAGACACCGAAGGCAAGGCTGCAAAGAGTAAGTTCGCTGTGGCGGGACACTCAGCCAAGAGCAAAAAATCAGGAAACAATTACACAATCGACAACAACAACTCGACGCTGTATGTCGATTTCAACGATAACGCTTCGAAATCCGCCTCACAAGTGCTGAGCATCGACGGCGGCAGCGCCACATTCTATGTCGATGCTGACGATAACGATAAAGCCGCAAAAAGCTCATTCGCTGTAGCAGGCCGTTCAGCCGACAAATCGGCACAGACAGCCTTTGTGGTTGACGGCACGGGAACAGTCATCTACATTGATGACCTTGAAGGTGACAAAGCGGCAAAAAGCACCTTTGCCGTAGCTGGCCAATCGACACAAAAAGGCAACAACAACTTCTTCTTAATCCATCGCGACAGCACCCGCATATACGTGAACGATGAGCCTACAACTGCTGACACCACCAGCACTGAGCCCGGCTCTGCTCCGGTTGTTGCTCCAAGTTTGTATTCAGCTTTCGCTGTTGTCGGCATGACACAAAAAACTGACATGCTTGTTGTTAACCGCGACAGTACCATCGTAAAGATGAACACCTACGTTGAAGAGCAAGTACAGAGCACAACCGGTGTGGTTGAGAAGGTGGTTGATGATACAAAGCCAAGTAAGGTTTATGCAACTGGTGGTTTTAAATTGAAGTGGCAATATTCTGGTTCTCCAGATTATACGATTTGTGACAGTGTTGGTTATACATACTATTGTAATGAAAAAGGCAACGAATATTTGTATTTGATGCATAATTTGGATGGTTATATATATGAGCATCGCAACTATTGGCTTGTTAACGATAAAATTTACAGCGACACAATATACTTGCAAGATTACTATTACAGTATAGCCAAACCAATATTTGCTGATTGGCGCGATGATTTTTTGTGTTTAATGATTTCCAGGACCTATGATAGAGACAAATTTGTTACGGATAGAAAACCTGACGATGGTTTGTTTACGATACTTGAAAGTAAGATTCGAAATATTGGCTATAAGGTAAGATTTGAAGATGGTGTCAACCATTATTATGAACCAGACAATGAAGAAAGAGATGTTTTGCTGACAGAAAAAAACATAGTAACCTCAATATCCGATTTGGATATGTTTAAAAATAACCTGACAACTATTGTAAACCTGCTCGAACCTTCTATATGCGTAACAGGGAATGGATATAGTATCGATGATGTTATGGATATAGAGTGGGAAAAAGGTTATATTTTACTTGACGATAGTGTTACGGTAAAAAACATACTGAAAGAGGAAAATGGAGAAAATGGAATAGAGTATTATAATTACGATGATGTTTTATGTAGTGTAATTGCCCAAAAAGAAGATACTGTTTTCAAATATAAAAACGAACAGCGCAAGTATACTTTAGCAGAAATTGACAGCATGTTCCTTGTGTTGCAAAACGGCTTTGAAGTTTCTGTTTTGGCTTCCAACGGAGGGGCGGTTACTGTATCAGCAAACAATGAGACACAAACAGGCGCAAACTTACAAGTGAATTGCCATTACGCCGATTCTCTAATAATAACTGCAAATCACCCCGATGAAAATTTCGGGTTTGCAGGTTGGAGCGATGGCAACACCGAAAATCCGCGCAAGCTTTATGTTTTAAACAAACAAACAATATCGGCAAGTTTTATACGCACTACTTTCTATGTTTCGGAAGACACGCCGGATGTTGCTGATACTGATAGAGACGGAACGCCCGAAAAACCTTTCACCAAACTTGCTGATGCAGCCGGCATAATCAAATCGTTGGAAAATATCAATACAGTCGAAAATTATACAATTAAGGTTCGCGGGAAATTAACCGGTTCTCAAGCAATAGGAGAAAATAGCCCTAGATATTCGATTAGTAAAAACATATTGCTAATTGGCGCAACAGCACCTGTTGCTGGCGAGGAACCTCAAGATGTGCTTGACGGCAATGGCGACGATTTCGCTCTTGGCATATATAAAATAAATAGTGTAACCATTGAAAATTTGAAAATAACAGGCGGAAGTGAGAACGGCATATTTGCATGGGGAGGCTCTTCTGATAAAAAAATAATAGGTAATGGTACGCTAATAACTGGCAATGGCACAAAAGAGTCAACAAGTGACGGAGGTGGCATTTATAATTGCGCGACTTATGTTCGCATCGAACCAGGAGCAGTTATAACTGGCAATATTGCAAAAAACGGAGGTGGTATTACTGACCATCCCCAAGGTAGTACTACGCTTATTACTGGAGGCTCAATTAAGGGAAACATTGCAACTAGCGGCATAGGTAACGACTTATATTTGGAATCTTATCTATACATAGGTGACTGGCCAAATAATGGTGTGATAACAAGTACTGACTTAAGTGGCATTGGAGATATTTATTTTGAATACCATGGTATTTATTCTCCATATCTAAGTTTAAATGGCAATATTACTGGCATTACTGATGATAATAGAATTAAAATCGGGCTGTCCAATTATAATAGGGATTTCCAGATAAACATCTATTCTTCAGCAATTAATATTGCCGAAGAATCAAAAAAATTCATTCTAACCAACAGTTATTATTCTATAAATGAAGACGGAACAATAAAGAAAAATGAATTGTTTGTTAATACATCAACCGGACAAGAAGGAAACACTGGTCTGTCATCCGAAGAACCGCTGCCCTCTCTTGCTAAGGCTTTTGAAAAAATGAATGCCGACAACAGCTATACTATATATTTAGATGGAGAGAACCATAATATTGAAGGACCACAAATTGTAGAGAATATTACAGCCAAATCAATAACCATTCGTGGATTAGAAAATGGCACCAAACTTAACGGCAACAACTCAGGCTCTGTGCTCACTATTAACACTATTGTGCCTGTTTCGATTGCGAATCTGACAATTACCGGTGGTATTAATTCCGAAGGCAACGGTGGCGGACTCTATATCGGCAGCAGCGCCAATGTCACTCTCGATAGCGTATTTGTTGGTGACACTGTTACAACTGTAGCCAATGCAACAACTTATGCCAATAAAGCCAAAAAAGGTGGCGGTGTCTATGTCGATGGTGGCACACTCACACTTAAAAAAGGCTCGGTTATTGGCCATAACTATGCTACGGAACATGGAGGAGGCATTTATGTTAATTCCGGAGGTAATTTATATATCGAATCCGAATCTAAAATTGTGTATAACTGCGGCAAAGTTGAAGCTGGTGGCGTTTGGATAGAAAATGGTGCCATGGCGGAAATGACTGACGGCGAAATTAGTCACAACGAAACTGAAAATTTTGCCGGCGGTATTGAGATTATAGGCACTTTCACAATGAGCGGAGGAACAATTTCTTACAATAAAGTTACCGTATTCCAGAATGGATATGGTCATGCTGGCGGTGGTGTATATATTGGGGTGACTGGTGTATTTAATATGCATGGCACAGCATCAATAATTGGCAACTACACAGAAGGAAGCCAAGGTGGCGCTGTTAAGGTTGCTAGTGGAACTGGCACTTTCAATATGACAGGAGGCACCATTTCGGGCAATACAGCCAATCCTGACAACAGCCCCAATGGTAGTGGTTACGGAATACGAGTTGAATCATCGAACTTCAATATTGGCGATAGCGCATATATTGCGAGCGATAACGTTGTGCAGTTGATAGATGCACATAAAGTCAACATCATCAGTCCGCTTACTAAAGAGATTGCGGCAACCATTCTGCCAACAAGCTACACACCCGGTACTCCTGCACTTGCAGCTGCCGATAATGCCACGTTGGCTGACAATGCCGCCAAGTTTGCGTTAGTGCAAAATGACGAAAGCTACATTGAAAATAATCTTATCGAAGAATATTTTATTGACACAGATGGAACTGTAGAAAAGGTTAATACAATAACAGTAAACAATCAATCTGAATCAACAATTTTTGGCACCGCTATGAGTGGTCAAGCCAAAAGGATTGTCGCCAAAATAGGGTCTGATTTTGCTTTGAAACCTCTTAGTAGTTATTCGAATGGTGGTAATTTTAGTGGCGATGGAAGAGACGTTGTTGTCGAAGTGCCTGCTGGGAAAACACTTGTTCTTACAGCGGAAACCCCTGTAACACTCACAACTACTAGTAGTTTAAATGGCTGTTTTTTCAATGTGTCAGGAACGCTTATCATCGGTCCGAATGTTACTATTAGTGGATACTATTATAATATCCATTGGAATGCAATACGCGCTCGTTCTAAAGGAAAAGTTGTATTAGATGGAGGAACCATTACATATAGCCAGGGCAATGCGTCAAGCCGTGGAGCGGTTTATGCATTCGAGGGTGGAACATTTGTGATGGAAAGAGGTTTAATAACCGGTAATATAGGCGGTGTTTGCATTATGGGCACTTTCATTATGAAAGGTGGCGAAATATCAAATAACAATAATAATGATGCGGGTGGTGGTGGTGTTACAGTATTTTCAAAAGGCACATTCATAAAAGTTGGAGGCGTTGTAAAAGATAATATATATTCTGGAAGTACTGATAACGGTGCAAGTCAAGTGTACATATACGCTGGAGGAAAATACGGCACAAGCACAGACAATTTGACAAGTTGGTCAGAAGACCAAAAGTTTGAAGAAGAGTTCTGATGTAACTGATGCCAACCCAAATTGCCAAACCACCCTCCGCGCACCACAATCCGCGGAGGGTGATTTTTTTGTGAGAAGGTGCGCAGGTCTCCGTGCCTGCCGAAGAGAAATAAAATCCTAAAACACTGAATTATAATTCCTAAAATAATTTGTATTATTGCAATTTGCATTCGGATAGTCCCTATGCACACGTAAGAAATTATTATTCAATGCTATATTGATATGAAAAAATTATTCTCAATCATGATGTTAATAGCCGGTTTGGCCGTTGCGTCATTTGTGGCCACAGCGCAAAATTCGTTCAGTTATCAATCGGTTATCCGTAACAACGGCGAGGTAGTCAGCAACCAAGACGTCGCGTTGTTAATCAGCATCTTGAACGGCAGCGAAGTCTGCTATCAGGAACTGCAAAAAGTGAAAACCAACGCATACGGCAACATAAGCGTGAATGTTGGCGAAGGCGAGCCAAAAACCGGCAGCTTTGCGGCCATTCCGTGGGAGACCATGCAGATAATGATGCAGATTGAGGTAAGCACCGACGGCACCGAAAACTACGTGAACTTAGGACAGATGCAGATACAGCCTGTCCCCTACACCATGTACGCCGCCCGCACCACCACTGTCATCCAACCAAAAGAGGCGTCCGAAGACCCGATTTTTGAAGTCCGCGACAGCGAGGGCAACCTTATGTTCGCCGTTTACGAGACAGGTGTAAAAGTGTATGTTGACGATAACAAAAACGATAACCAAAGTGGAAAAGCTGCCAAGAGCAAATTTGCAGTGGCCGGACGCTCGGCAAACAAGGGCGAGGAAACCCTTCTGACAATCGACGCCGAAGGAACAACGGTGTTTGTTGACGATAACTTTAACGATGACGATAACCAAAGCGCTAAAGCTGCTAAGAGCAAATTCGCCGTTGCGGGCCGTTCAGCTAAAGGCGACAACAATTTAATCACTATCGACGGCTCGGGCTCGACAATATATGTCAACGATAACACTAACACTGACGCTGATGCTAAAGCGGCTAAAAGCAAATTCGCGGTGGCCGGACGCTCAGCCAAAGGCAACAACCTTCTTACCGTTGACAACGCTGGCGCAACTGTATATGTTGACGATAACTATAACGAAAACGATAACACTAAAGCTGACACTAAGGCGGCTAAAAGCCGTTTTGCTGTAGCGGGCCGTTCGGCTAAAGGCGACAAAAACATAATCGCAATCGATGGCTCGGGTTCGACTATCTATGTTGACGATAACTATAACGAAAACGCTAACACTAAAGCGGCTAAAAGCAAATTCGCCGTGGCCGGGCGCAGCGCCAAAAAGTCTGAGAATCTGTTCACTATCGATGGTGACGGCTCAACCGTATATGTTGACTTTAACACTGACAAGGCCGCCAAGAGCCGCTTTGCCGTGGCAGGGCGCAGCGCTAAAGGTGCCGAGGATGCTCTGACCATCGACGGCGACCAGGCAACATTCTACATTGATATAGATAACGATAACAAAAACGATGACTATAACCAAAACGATAAAGCCGCCAAGAGCCGTTTTGCCGTGGCCGGACGCAGCGCCAAAGATGTGCAGACAGCCTTTGTAGTTGACGGTAGCGGAACACTCATCTATATTGACGAGTGGGACGACTCAAAAGCCGCCAAAAGCACCTTTGCCGTGGCTGGCCGCACGGCTCAGAAGACCAATAGCAACTTCTTTGTAATCACAAAAGACAGCACCCGCATCTATGTGAACGATGTGCCTACGGTTGACACTGTTTCAGGCGAGGTTACAACACCGACACTTGCTTCGGCCTTCGCTGTTGTAGGCAAGAAACAAAACACTGATTTGCTTGTGGTTAACCGCGACAGCACCATCGTTAAGATGAACACCTACGTTGAGGAGCAAGTGCAGACTACCTCCGGCGTGGTTGAGAAATTGCCCGACGACACTAAGGCCGACAAGGTTTATGCAAAGGGAAGAATCGGGTTGTCTTTTCTTGACGAAGAAGGAGATGATTACAGTGTAGATATATCGTATACATATTATCATCGTGGCAACAACGAGTATCTCTATTTAAAAAACTATTTTGACTGGGACTACTATGAGTACCGCACCTATTGGTTGGTCGATGGCTATATCTACAGCGATTCAACATACATTAAGAGAGATTACTATGATGCATCGTTGCAGACAATTTACCAATGGGATTCCGATTATAAAGAAGACTACACGCCACAAAAATGGGACGGCAAGGACCTGCTTGTGATTCTGGAAAGCGAACTGCGACAGGCTGGTTATAAAGTGAACTTCGAAAATGGTGTGAACACTTATTATCAAGAGGAAGAAAACGAAACCTGGGATGTTATGCAGAGCCAACAGAATGTGGTAACCGCAATATATGACAACGACATTTTCAAAAGCCGCCTTGCCACATTCAACAGTTTGATTGATTCAACTTATGGCGTTTCAAGTAACGGCCTCAGCATTGCCAAGAATTTGAATGAGATGGAATGGATGGGCGAAGAAGAAGGCTACATCTTGCTCGACACTTGCGTGAATGAAGCAAACATTTTGGCAAAAGAAAATGGAGAATATGGGTTCTATGTGGATTATGACTATGACGATAACGGTGAATATTATGAAATATACGATACGGTGAAAACCGAAAAGGAAGCCTTCTATTACACCGGCGAGTTCCGCAAGCGCACACTTGCCGAGATTGATGCAATGTTTGACAACTTCAACAATCTTACTGTAAGCGTTGAAGCAAACAAGCCAGAGTGGGGCACGGCCGAAGTGGTTAATGCAAAAGCCGGATACAAATATGGCGACAGCATAACACTAAAAGCCACACCAACCGAAGGACAATTCTTTATCAGTTGGAGCGACGGCAACATCGAACAAGAACACATTGTACGCGTTACTGACAATTTAACCTATAAAGCCATTTTTGGCTCGCATACTAACATCTATGTTGATACCGAAGCAACTGAAACAGACCAAACCGATGGCTCTGAAGAAAAACCATTTGCAACAATTGGCCATGCTATCGACAAGATTAAAGAACTGAATAACAACTCTTTAAGATACACAATTATTGTTAAAGGAATGCCGAATGAGGCTATTTCTATTGACGATGAATCTTATTATGATTATGAAAATGAAACATATGTGGAAAATCCTTTCCCTGCATATTCTTTGACATTGCAAGGGGCTGAAGAAGGCGAAAATGGTATAGGAAGTGCCTCTTATGTTATATCGTTGCTTGATATAAACACAAATATTCCTATGGAGCTAAAAGACTTTACAATTCGTCCAACATACGATGTATACGGGAGTGAAGGTATGGCTTTAAAAGTTGGCTATAGCGCTAATGTAACACTTTCAAATGTGACAATAGATGGAACAAATGTTTCTAAATCAGGAACCTCCTATAAAGGTGCTGTTTGTGTCTACGGAACACTTACAATGAATGATTCAAAAATCAACAATTGGAAAGTTGGAGGTGCCTATGTTTCTGGAACACTTATAATGAATGGCTCATCGTCAATAGAGAACTGTTCTGTATCCAGCGGTATTTGTGTAGAATCCGACGGAAATATAACCATGAACGAGAACGCAAAGATTAACAATTGTTCGGCAAGCTTCTACAGCGGTGGTGTATATATGGAAGGTGGCAGCTTTGAAATGAATGGTAATAGCTCAATCTCCTATTGTCAAGGCGGCTCTAATGGCGGTGGTGGCGTGTATGTTCAAAATGCCACATTCACAATGAATGGTGGAGAGATTAGCCATAATGCCATAAAAGTCGGAAACGGTTATAATGGTGGTGGCGTTTATATGAAAGAAGGTTCAAAATTCATAATGAACGCAGGTAGCATATCGAACAACAAGGGCGGCGGTGTTTACATTTATGGCTCTTCTTGCTCAAGTTTTGGTGAATTTGATATGCGTGGCGGCACAATTAGTGATAACAAGGACGAGACTGGTTCTTCTGCTTCATACGGTGTGTACCCGTTTGCTGGTGTGGTTTATGGTTGCAATGGTGATTATAAACTGCATCCGGGAGCAGGCATTTTCAAAATGAGCGGCAATGCTGTTGTTGACCAAAACAACGAGGTTCTTTTGGGCTATGACGATATGACAAGAAATGATGAATTTGCTGTATCTCAAGCCCAAATAATCATTGCCGGTCCGCTGACACACACTGGCACGGTGGCAAAAATCACACCGCAGAATTACGGAACCAACAAACCTGTGCTTGCTGTTGAAAACAACGTGTCGCTTGCCGATGTATATCAGAAGTTTGATTTGACGCAACAATCCACAACAACATGGACTATCGGTGAAGACGGCTTCATTCACCCTGACGGCTTTGTAGAAGTTCAGGGAGCATATTTCAACAGCCCCGACACTGTCGAAAACTCAAAAGTGTTCATTGGCCAACGCAAAATTGCCATTCAAAATCTGCTTGTCAGCGACCATGAGGTTACACAAAATGAGTATGTGGCGGTTATGGGTGTAAATCCAAGCCAGAACAAATCTGACGAAACGGGTAACTATCCTGTGGAAAATGTAAGTTGGTTCGATGCTCTTGCATATTGCAACACCCGGAGCAATGCCGAAGGACTAACTCAGTGCTACAAGGTTAATGGCAGTAAAAACCCAACCGACTGGACACCATCCAAAAATGCCACTGTTGAATGTGACTTTGAAGCCAACGGCTACCGTCTGCCCACCGAGGCCGAATGGGAGTACATTGCCCGTGAAGGTAGCAATTTTTCAACTTTCAAATTCAGCGGCAGCGACAAACTGGACGATGTTGCTTGGCATGATGGCAACAGTAGTGGAACAACACACGAAGTAAAAACAAGACCTAAGGCCAACATCCTTGGCATCTACGATATGAGCGGCAACGTTTGGGAGTGGTGCTGGGATTGGTTTGGAATAATTGATACTTTGACTGGCGCAACCGGTCCAATGCCAACCCCCGACTCAGTACGCGTTCTGCGTGGTGGCTCGTTTGCAAACGACGACCACGATGCCGAATGTAGTGTGTATTTTTCAGATGATAATCAGAGTCATCTCGACCGTTACGGTTTCCGCGTAGTCCGCACAGCTATTTCAAGCGATATATGCTATGTCAAATATTTGGCAAATTCGGTAAATGCGATATCATCAACTCAATCGGTGTGGAAAGGCTACTATTTGCAGCCATACACTCCAACCAAAGAAGGCTATAACTTTGGTGGTTGGTACACCGATAGTAATTTTGAAAATCCGTTCGATTGCAGCCAGCCTGTAACGAAAACCAATATTTATCTATATGCCAAGTGGCATCCTTCGCTCTACGTAAATAGCACATCTGGCAACGATGAAACCGGCACAGGCTCAGCCGATAAGCCGTATGCCACACTTAGCAAAGCCTTAGAGCAAGTGACAAAAAGCAACTTTGAATACACCATTGTTATTGACGGAGAACTTACCGGCTTGCAGGAAGTCGGCTCGTCGGTGGTGGCTCAAAAGCTGACTCTGAAAGGAAAAAATGATTTGCAAAACGGTGTTCCGCAAGATAAGCTCAAGGGTAGTAATAACGGCGTAGTGCTTACAATCAACAATACAACAACACCTATTGTGATTGAAAAATTGCAGATTACTGGAGGTCGCTCTTCGCAAGGCGGCGGTATCCGCAACAATGGAGGCACTTTAACGCTTGATTATGGGACATTGATAACAGGAAACAGCTCAAATGACGCGGGGGCCAATCAAGGAGGAGCCGGACTTTTTACAAATGGCGGAAGTGTAACTATCAATAGCGGTGCTGTAATATCAAGTAATACTGCAAACGAAAGAGGAGGCGGACTTGCTCTTATTAACGATGCAAGTGTCACTCTCAATGGCGGAGAGATAAAGAGCAATACTGCTTACAGGTATGGAGGTGCAATTATGTTTTGTAATGGAACAGGAAGGTCTGTATTCACTATGGAGTCTGGCACTATAAGTGATAATAAGGTTACAGCTACTTCTGGTACTGATGGCTTTGGCGGTTGTGTTTATATTACACAGGGTGAATTTATCCTTAAAGGAGGCGATATAATAAACAACACCGCAGGCAACACTGGTGGCGCAATCCATAACGATGATACATTTACCATGCTGGGCGGCACTTTGAGCGGCAATAAGGCAACTAATGGTAATGGTGGAGCCATAAACAATTACAATACTATTACTATTACAGGCGGCACAATAAGTGGAAATACCGCTACTGGAGTTGGAAACGCTATTTATCATTGTAATAAAGAAAATGATGGCACTTTCAACATGGGCGGCAGCGCACAGATTTCTGCTGATAACGATGTGAAACTTGATGCAAATAAGACAATCACCATCACCAGCGCCTTCGACAGCAACATTACCTGTGCGGCAACTATTACGCCTCCAAGTTATACCGAAACAACACAAGTGCTCAACGGTGATTTTGTTTCTTCGCAGTACGGCAAGTTTGAGGTAAAGCAGGAAAACAATGAAAAGGTTTGGGTAATAGGTTCTACAGGCTACTTGGTTTCTGTAATCGGCGCAATTAACGCCAAATTCAGCATAAGTGCCGACAAGCAAATCTACTTCTCAAAGGGTAATTTGCAGTATCATGCGGTCAACAACCAATGGCAATTTGCCTCACAACAATATGAAATAATCGGTGCTAATAATAGCAACATCAGTCCAACTTATAATGGTTGGATAGATTTATTTGGCTGGGGCACGGGCAACAATCCAACAGAAAGCAGCACAGATAATAGTTATTATCAAACATTCACCGATTGGGGAACCAACCCCATAATCAACGGAGGTAACACTGGTAACCAATGGAGAACGCTCTCATCATCTGAATGGTGTTATCTGTTTTGCAGGGAGTCAAAATCAGGCATTGCCAAGGTAAATGATGTTAATGGTTGGATTCTTCTGCCCGACAATTGGGTTAAACCCGATGATGTTGATTTTATTCCTGGAAGGCAACAAATTTCTGCACCGAATAACTATGCAGATTATTCCACAGGAAAAATTAATTATTCAGTCTCAGATTGGGAAAAAATGGAACAAGCAGGAGCTGTGTTTATTCCTGCGGCAAGTGTGCGCAATTTAGGTGACGGACCGAGCAGTGTGGACCATTTTGGCTATTATTGGTCAAATACTAATAGTGACACTGATAATGCATATATGCTTCAAATTGATGCGATTTCTTCAGATTGTAATGCTTGGTTTAAAAATTATGGTGCGTCAGTCCGCCTTGTGTATGAAGTGAAATAGTTAATCTGCAAAAATATCGTTAACCACCCTCCGCGCAACACAAACCGCGGAGGGTGGTTTTTTTGTGCAAACATTGCATCGTTCAAATCGCCCAACTCCCACATCAATTTTTTGTTTTTTGGACAATATTGTTTTTTCTTTGTCATACAACAAAAGCATTATGAGATTTGCCGACATCATAGGACAGGAAAACGTCAAGCAACACCTGATAAACAGCGTCAAGGAGAACCGCATAAGCCACGCTCAGCTCATTTTGGGGCGGTCGGGATATGGCACGTTGCCTCTGGCGCTGGCCTATGCGCAGTACATCAACTGCCAGCACCGCACCGACACCGACTCGTGCGGCGAGTGCCCCAGCTGCCGACAGATTTCAAAACTGTCGTTCCCCGATGTGCATTTCGTCTTTCCCGTTCCGCCCACAGGCAGCACAAGCATTAAGCCGATAAGCGCCACATATATGGACAAATGGACCGAGTTTCTGTTGCAGAACCCGTATGGCAGCTATCAGCAATGGATTGATTTTGTGAACGATGGCAAAAACTCGCAAGGCGTGATAAGAGTTGAGGAGAGTTCCGAGATTATCCGCCAGATGTCGATGAAGTCGTTTAATGCCGAATACAAGATAATGATTATCTGGCAGCCCGAGAAGATGAACGGCGACGCGGCCAACCGGTTGCTCAAGCTCATCGAGGAGCCGTACCCAAAGACGCTATTCCTTCTGGTTGCCGAGAGCACGGAGTTCATTCTGCCAACCATACTGTCGCGCACGCAGCTTGTCAAGGTGTCGCGCATTGGCGACAGCGAGCTTACCGACGGCCTGCAACGCGCCCTCAACATCAGCCGCACCGACGCCGAGTCGCTGGCACGCATAAGTGAGGGCGACTTCAACCGCGCCATGCAGTACGGCAGCTCGTCGGCCGATTTGCTGCAGAACTTCGAGCTGTTCAAAAAACTGATGCGGACAAGCTACTCGTTTAAGATTCAGGATATGGTTCGTCTGGCCGATGAGTTGGGCAAAATCAACCGCGAGCAACAGAAATCGTTCCTGACCTACAGCGAGCGCATGGTGCGCGAGAATCTGATAATGAACCGCCATCTGCCCGATATGGCGCGCTTCACGGCCGAGGAAGGCGAGTTTGCGCAGAAATTCTCGCCGTTCATTCATCCGCAGAGTGCGCTCACAATAGCCAAGGAGCTCGACAAGGCCTACTATCACATATCGCGCAACGCCAGCGGAAAAATCGTCTTCTGCGACACTATCTTCAAGATAGGCCAGGCGCTGCGCACTAAAGCCGACAGGTGAAGCCGCATGACCGAATAATTTTTGATATTTGCCAATATGAAACGGTTGGTGTTTTGTTTGATACTCGCATTGCTTTTTGGCAGAGCCGAAGCTCAGTCGGTTGGCGTTGTGCTTAGCGGCGGCGGGGCTAAAGGATTGGCTCATATAGGCTTGCTCAAAGCATTGGAAGACAACAATATACCAATCGACTACATCTGCGGAACATCGATGGGCGCCATTGTAGGCTCGCTCTATGCCATTGGCTATTCGCCCGACGAGATGGCCGCGTTGCTCAGCTCCGAGGATTTTCTCTACTGGTCAAGCGGGCAGATACCGATTGAGGACCAGGTATATTACAAGACGCGCTCATTCGACGCCGACCTTATCAGCATCGATTTCGAAAACAAGGAGAATTCGCTGAGCGCCCTTCTGCCAACAAGCCTCATATCGCCAATGCAGATGGATTTCCGCTTTATGCAGATATACTCCAACGGCGCCGCGCACGCGCAATACGACTTCAACAAGCTTTTTGTGCCGTTCTTCTGCGTGGCGTCCGACGTGCACAACAACCGGCCGTATGTCTTCACCAAAGGCAATCTGGGGCAGGCCGTCCGCGCCTCGATGACTTTCCCGGGCTACTTCAAGCCGGTGATGGTCGACGACAGCGTGCTACTCTTCGACGGCGGAATGCAGAACAACTTCCCCACCGACATTCTCGACAGCCTCTACCACCCCGATGTCATCATCGGCTGTAATGTGGCCGAGAACCCGAAAACGCCAAATTCCGACGATGTCTATCTGATGCTGATGAACGTTTTTATGAAACAGTCGAACCTGAAAGTGTCGGGCAACGGTGTTTTGGTGTCGCCAAAGGTGAGCCACTTCGGAATGATGGATTTCGACAAGATTGGCGAGATTCAACCCATTGGCTATGAGGCGACAATGGCCAAGATGGACACTATAAAAACGTTGGTTCAGCGGCGCGTTGCTCCAGATGAGATGTCAGCCCGTCGCAATGAGTTCAAAAAGAATAGCGGCCGTATGGTTTTCGACGATGTGGTGGTCGATGGTGTCGATATGTACGCGTCGAAATACATCAAGCGCAGCATCAACCACAACCGCGACACCTTCAGCTTCAGCGACCTTGAGAAAGGCTATTTCGGCCTGACATCGGACAAAGTGCTGACATCAATGTATCCGCAAGCTTTCTACGACACCACATCGCACCATTTCAAGATTTTTCTGACGGCTAAGGCGAAGAATCTGCTGACAATGAAATTCGGCGGCAACCTGGCTTCGGGCAACCGCAGCTTCGGACAGATTGGCGTCGATTACCATTTTATGCACCGCTACATCTACACGGCGTCGGCAAGCATCACGGCGGGGCAGTTCTACAGCTCGGCCAACGCACAGTTCCGCGTCGATATGTCGCCACAGACAATACTGACATCGCTTCCGGCACTGTTTGTCGATTTCCGCACGGCCTATAACCGTTGGAACTACTTCAAATCGACCAACGAGATTTTCTTCGACAACGAAGATTTGTCGCAGGTTTACAACTCCGACAAGTATGTTGGCCTCGACATTGGCACCGCCATGGGTAACCGCGGCATCGCCACGCTGGGCATCGCCTACGGCTCCGACTATTACGAGTATTTCCACGTGGTGTCAATAACCAAGAGCGACAACGCCGACGCTACAGAGATGCGCTATTTCGACACCAAACTGAATCTGGAGTATAACACGCTGAACTACCGGCAATACGCCAACAAGGGAATGCATTTTGGCGCCCAGGCCAGCTACATCACCGGAACCGAATACTACACGCCCGGCACAACGGCAATGCCGTTCAACGCCGAAGATGGCTCGTTCAGTCATCAATGGGTGAATCTCAAGCTGCAGCACACGCAGTATCTGACTTTTGCCAAATCGTTCTCGCTTGGCTATCAGATAATGTTCAACTACAACAACAAGCCGCAGTTTGCCAACAGTATAGCCACTCTGCTGGCGGCCGAGGTGTTCAACCCGTTCCCGCAGAGCCAGTCGCAAATACTTGAGAAATACCGCGCCAACAAATGGATAGGCGTTGGTGTAATGCCGATATTCAACATAGGCGAAAAAGTCCAGCTGAGGTCGGAGTTCCACGTCTTCCAACCATACGAATACATACTGACAACCAACTACCTGACCACCTACAGCGAGATGTTGCCGCAGCCGCGCTTCATGGCCCAGGAGGCTTTTGTCTGGCACACTCCCATTGGTCCGCTTGCCTTGACAGGCAGCTATTACTACAAAGAGGAAGAACCGCTGCGCGTTCAAATCAATCTGGGATTTCTGCTGTTCAACCGCCGCGGAACGGAGTAAAACGGCTCATTTTTCACTTTTTTTCATTTTTTCTGAAAAATTTTTCAAACCTCTGCTGCAATCTCGCATAGGTTGCCGTTATTATTGCGTTCAACTTAAAACTTATCAACATCGGTTTTTTCCAATTGTCAAACCTCTATATTTAGAAACTCAAAAAAACAGATTCCGCTATGTTCTTAATCTTTGACACTGAGACAACTGGGCTGCCTGTCGATTATAAGGCGCCATTGACCAACTTCGAAAACTGGCCTCGGCTTGTGCAACTGGCCTGGCAATGCCACGACTTGAACGGGAAGTTTTTGTTTGCTAAAAACCACGTTATCAAGCCTGAAGGATTCGTCATACCCGAGCATGTCGCCCGCAAGGTGCATCACATAACCACCGAAAAAGCGCTTGAGATAGGCGAAGATTTGAAGACAGTGCTGCGCGAGTTTGCCGACGATGTGCAAAAAGCGACTCTTGTGGTCGGTCATAACATTTCGTTCGACCTGAGCATTGTCGGCTGCGAGTTTCTGCGTTGCGGAATGGAAAACGTGTTGGAGTCGGCTAAAAAACTGTGCACCAAGGAGAGCTCGACCGATTTCTGCGGTATTATTGAAAAAGGCCGAATCAAATGGCCAAATCTAACCGAGTTGCACCAAAAACTCTTCGGCATGCCGTTTGAAGACGCCCATAACGCCGCCGGCGATGTTGTAGCAACCTCTCGCTGTTTCCTTGAATTGGTGCGTGTTGGCGCCATCAAAGCCGACCAACTGAATATCAGCGAGGCCGAACTTGAGGAGTTTAAACGCTGCAACCCGGCGCCTTTTGAGCCGGAGAAGGTTGAGTTTGAACCGTTCCCTCCTCTTGAGCCGGAACCCGACAAACCGGCTGAAGAGCCAACTTCCGCGCCACAACCTGTTGATTTAAAAAATATTACCTTCACTCACCTGCACGTCCACTCTCACTACTCTATTCTCGACGGAATGTCGAAAGTGCCCGACCTGATTGACAAGTGCATGCGCAACAACATGCACGCCATGGCCCTTACCGACCACGGCAACATGTTCGGTATCAAAGATTTGATTGATACATCGGGCAAGGTGAACGGAGCGCCAAAAAAGAAAGTTAAGGAGTGTCAGGAGAAGATTGACAAGGAGACCGACGAGGCCAAGAAAGCCGAGCTGGAAAAGGAACTTGCCGAGCTGAAAGCCAAAGCCGACGCCTTTGTGCCGTTCAAGCCGATTATCGGCATCGAGGCCTACTGCGCCCACGAGTCGCGTTTTGTGAAAGACACTCGCGGTTGGCACCTTATCTTGCTGGCAAAGAACAAGAAAGGCTACCAAAATCTGTGCAAACTCAGCTCTAAGGCCTTCACCGAGGGCTACTACTACAACGCCCGCATCGACCACGAGTTGCTGGAACAATATCACGAAGGAATAATCTGTTGCTCGGCCTGCCTCGGTGGCGAGGTGCCGCAAAAAATAATGAGCGGCAACTTGGAAAGCGCTGAAAAATCTGTTTTGTGGTTCAAAATCCTGTTTGGCGATGACTATTACCTTGAGATGCAACGCCATCAGACCAACAAACCCAATGCCGACCAAACAACATTTGTAAAGCAGCAGGAGGTGAACAAGGTGCTGATTGAGCTGGCGCGCAAGCACAACATCAAGCTGATAGCCACCAACGACGTGCACTTTGTCGAGGAAGACCACGGCGAGGCGCACGACCGCCTTATCTGCCTCAGCACCGGCAAAGATTTCAACGACCCCGACCGCATGCACTACACCAAGCAAGAGTGGCTGAAAACACCCGAGGAGATGGCCGCTATCTTTGCCGACATTCCGGAAGTGCTGGCCAACACGCAGGAGATTGCCGACAAGGTTGAGGTTTACAGCATCGATTCCGACCCGATAATGCCTAAATTCCCTATCCCTGAAGATTTTGGCACCGAAGAGGAATACCGAAAGAAAATCAGCGAGCAGGAGCTCTACGACGAGTTCACCTCCATACTCGACGACCAAGGCAACAAAAAACAAATGTCACCTGAGGAAGCCGAGAAAAAAATCAAGAAATTAGGCGATTACGATAAGTTATATAGAATAAAACTTGAAGCCGATTATTTGGCAAAACTCACATGGGACGGCGCTCACAAACGCTATGGCGATACGCTTACCAAGGAGCAGACCGACCGCATAACCTTCGAGCTTCATATTATGAAGACCATGGGTTTCCCGGGCTATTTCCTTATAGTTCAGGATTATATACGTGCCGCACGCGAGGAGTTGGGCGTAAGCGTCGGTCCGGGTCGTGGTTCGGCGGCGGGCTCGGTGGTGGCCTACTGCCTACGTATCACCGACCTCGACCCGCTCAAGTACGACTTGCTGTTCGAGCGTTTCCTCAACCCCGACCGTATATCGCTACCCGATATCGACGTTGACTTCGACGATGAGGGCCGCGGCAAGGTATTGGACTGGGTTACACAGAAATATGGTGCCGAAAAAGTCGCGCACATCATCACCTACGGAACAATGGCCGCCAAATCGTCGATTGCCGACGTGTGCCGTGTGCAGAAGATTCCGCTCAACATCTCGAACGAAATCAAAAAACTGATTCCTGAGCGCGAATTTACTGAAGGTCAGGTGAAAGCAGTCGAGAAAGAGCTCCCGAAAAAAATGCCGAAAGTAAACCTGAAAAACACCTACAAATATGTGCAGGAGTTTAGGGAGCAACTTATGAAAGGCAACGACACCGAGAAAATCAAGCTCGGCGAGTTTGCCGAGGAAATCCCGTCCGTCCTCAAATATGCCGAGGAGCTTGAAGACACCAATCGCCAGATTGGCATCCATGCCTGCGGTGTCATCATCGGTGCCGACGACCTGACCAACTTTGCGCCTGTGTGCACCGTCAAAGACCGCAAAACAAACCAAGACGTGGTTGTAACACAATACGATGGGCACGTTGTTGAAAGTGTTGGTTTAATAAAAATGGACTTTCTGGGATTGAGCACATTGTCGCTAATCAAAGAGGCCATAAGAAATGTGAAGAAAACGCACGGCATTGATGTTGATATCGACCACATCCCAATTGATGACAAACTGACCTACAAACTATACAGCGAGGGCCGCACCATTGGTACGTTCCAATTTGAAAGCCCCGGCATGAGGAAATATTTGTGTGAGCTTCAACCCACGCAAATCACCGACCTGATAGCCATGAACGCACTCTACCGCCCGGGCCCGATGGACTACATTCCACAGTTCATTGCCCGCAAACAAGGCCGCGAGCCTATCACCTACGACATTCCTGTGATGGAGACGTATCTGAAAGATACATACGGAGTTACAGTTTATCAGGAACAGGTGATGCTGCTGAGCCGCTTGCTTGCCAACTTCACCCGTGGCGAAGCCGATACGCTGCGTAAGGCCATGGGTAAAAAGATTGCCGCAATGTTGGCCATGCTGAAGCCGAAATTCATCGAGGGCGGAAAAAAGAACGGCCACGACGAGACAATTCTGCTGAAAATCTGGGCCGACTGGGAAAAATTCGCTTCCTACGCGTTCAACAAGTCGCACGCCGCCTGCTATGCGTGGGTGGCCTATCAGACCGGCTATCTTAAAGCGCACTATCCGGCTGAGTATATGGCGGCCCTCCTTACCCAGAGCAAAGACTCCATCTCCGATGTCAAGAAGTTTATGGAGGAGTGCAAGGTGATGAAAATCAACGTTATGGGTCCCGATGTCAATGAGTCGGAGTTGAACTTCATTGCCAACAAGAAAGGCGATATCAGGTTCGGCTTGGGCGGCATCAAAGGCGTGGGCACCGCGGCTGTCGAGTCAATTGTGAACGAGCGCCAGAAAAACGGCAAGTTCAAAGACATCTTCGACTTTGTGGAGCGCATCAACCTGACGGCCTGCAACTCGAAAACCATTCAGAGCCTTGCTTTTGCGGGCGCTTTCGACAATCTTGGAGTCAAACGCGAAATATTCATGGGTGAGTCGAACGAAGACCGCTTCCTCGACGCGCTGATGCGTTACGGCAACAACTGCCAGGCCGACAAGCAGAACAACACCAACACGCTGTTCGGCTCAATGAGCGACTCCATAGCCATTCCGCACCCACACATCCCCGATTTGCCCGACATGCCGCTGCTCGAGAAACTCAACTTGGAAAAGGAGCATGTGGGCATCTTCCTGTCGGGACACCCGCTCGACAACGTGAAATTCGAGCTTGAGCATTTCTGCAACATCTCGCCTGTCGATTTGGAACAGCTTGAGCAATATAAAGGTCGCGAGGTGTCGTTTGGCGGACTTGTAACCGAGGTGAACGAGACGACAACCAAAACCGGCAAACCGTGTATGAACTTCACCGTCGAAGACTATATCGGCGGCCGTAAAATATGGTTGTTCGGCAAAGATTACGAGGCGTTCGGAAAGAATGTGAAGAAAGACCAGTCGATATATGTCAAGGCGAGAATCGAGGAGCGCCAATTCCCCGACAAAGAGGGAAAACGTCCGCTCGACATCCACATAACAACCATCAGGCTGCTCACCAACATCCGCGAGGATTTTGTGCGCAAACTCTGCATTGTGATAAACGTCAACAACATCAGCAAAAACTTGGTCGACACGTTCGACAAAGCCTTCAAAGAGAAAGGAAATGTGACGCTCAATTTCAAAATCTATGACGAAGAAAAAAATCTGACAGTCAATCTTTTGGCAAGCAAAAAGGCGATAAAGATAACCGATAATGTTGTCGATTTTCTCGAAAATTCAAGCGACGTATTCTCATACGCGATAAACGACGGCCAATACACGCGCCATCGTATCGAGCTGGAGAACGCCACCGAGGAGGAGGAAAAAGAAAATACCATTATGCAGGACGAACCCGATGTAAACGCATAGAAAAAAGCTTGATTGTATTCAGGAAAATGTAACTTTGGAAAATTTGTAACACTTAAAAAACATAATTATGGCACAAAGAATAACCGACGCCGATTTTGAGGCCGAAGTGCTGAAATCGGCAATTCCCGTGGTAGTTGATTTTTGGGCGGAGTGGTGCGGCCCTTGCAAGATGCTTCTTCCGATAGTTGAGGAGCTTGCCGCCGATTACGAAGGCCGCGTTAAGATTCTCAAAATGAACGTCGACGAGGCCGAGAACATTCCGGCACAGTACGGCATCCGCAACATCCCCACTCTGCTGTTCTTCAAAGGCGGCGAGGTGGTCGACAAGCAAGTTGGTGCCGCTCCTAAACCGATGCTGGCGCAGAAAATCGACGCATTGCTTTAATAATGAATGCCGCCTATGCGGCATTCATTTTAATATTCTTATTATCAGCAAGATGAAAAAGATTGGAATTATTGCTGCGGCATTGTTGTTAATTGTGGCCAATAATGTGTCGGCACAAATATCAGTTGGCGCAAAGGCCGGATTTAACGCCACAAACATCAACACTACGGGCAATGGCGGAAAACAATTTCCAGGAATAGACGACAAAGTGGCTAAGCCAGGCTTCAATGTCGGTCTTTTTGCCGATTATGTGCTTAATAATAATGTTTCAATCGAAGCCGGCGCAAACGTTGAGATGAAGGGTTTTTCTATCAATTATGATGAGTATCCGACTCCAAAATTTGTGATAAAAACCCGCAAAAAAATCAATCTGCTCTATGTTACAGTTCCGGTTGATATACGTTTGAACTTCGGTCGTCTTTATTTCCTAGCCGGACCATATTTTGGCATAGCCGCTGCAGGAAAATACAAAGTAAAGACCGATATTAATGGCGAAGTCACCAAAACCAAAGACGACCTCCGTTTTGGTGACGAAGAAAGAGACCTTTTGCGCAACCAAGAAGGAGACCATTTCCACCGTGCTGATGCCGGTGTGGGCTTGGCTATAGGCTATGAGATAATAAAGAATTTCGGTCTGCGCTTCGGATATGACGCCGGTCTGCTAAACATCCAACCTTCTGGCAATAGCGACAACACGATTAAAAATCAATCGTTTAGTCTTTCGGCAACTTGTAGGTTTTGAGTTTTTCCTACCATCACACGCTTCCTCACTAAAAAAATATTTCATATAACTATAAAAAATAGTTGCACGAAACATTTTTATAGTTATATTTGCACTATAAGTTATTTGAAAATTGTGTGAATGGTGGTGAAACGTGTTGGTGGAGAGAATGATAATGGTTGAGATAGTCGAGAATGTTGAGATGGTTTAGAGACTAAACCTTCTAAACAGCGAAGCGCTAAACCCTCTAAACCCTAAACCCTTACCTCTCACCTTTTCGATTCACCGATTCACCAGTTCACCGATTAAACGAAACAGGAAACAATGGAAAAGATTACCAAAAAAGAAGAAGAAGTGATGAACTTCTTTTGGGAGCGGGGGCCGATGTTTGTCCGCGACCTTGTGGAGCTCTACCCCGACCCCAAACCGCACTTCAACACCATTTCGACAATGGTGCGCACGTTGGAGGCCAAGGGCTACGTCGGTCACAAGGCATACGGGCCTACGTATCAGTATTTTGCAGCCGTCAGCCGCGACGAGTTCGGCAAGCAGACCTTGCGTGGAATCATTGGCAAATATTTCCAGAACTCGTACCGCAGCGCCGTGTCGGCATTGGTGAGCGAGGAGGACATTTCGGTCGATGAGCTTAAGGAACTAATCAGTCAAATCGAAAAACAATAGAACTATGGAGGCAATTGTTTACAGTTTGAAAGTGTCGGTGTTTCTGATAGCTTTCTATTTGATGTTCAAGTCGTTGATGAGCCGCGAGACTCTTCACCGCGCCAACCGTTTCCTGATTTTGGGCACAATGGTGCTCTCGTTCGCGCTGCCATTCTGCCACCTGACGGTTAGCGCCGACAGCCCCGCCGTGGTGAGCCGCAGCGTGTCGCAGTCGGTGGTGATGCTCGAGGAGGTGATTGTGGGCGGCGGTGCAGCCCGCGCAATCGATTGGCGGACAGTGGCCGTGATGGCCTTCTACGCGGGCATTGTGGCGTGCTTTGTGCGGATGATTGTCTCTATAATAGGTGTGCTGCGGATTGTGCGTCGCGGCCAGCGCCAACAGCTCGACGATGGTTCGGTGTTGGTGGTTGTCGATGGCGAGCAGGCGCCGTTCAGTTGGGTTAAATATATCATTATCAGCCGTAAAGACCACGATGAGAACCTTCAGCAGGTGCTCACCCACGAGCAGGCGCATATCCGCTACCGCCACTCAATCGACCTTTTGGTGTGCGACGTGCTTTGCTGCCTTCAGTGGTTCAATCCGGCAATGTGGCTACTGCGCCAGGAGTTGTGCGCAATCCACGAGTACGAGGCCGACAAGGCCGTTCTTGATTCAGGCGTCAATGCAAAACAATATCAAATTCTATTAATTAAGAAGGCTGCCGGCGGGAAGTGGTATTCAATCGCCAACAGCCTTAATCACAGTAAACTTAAATATCGAATAACTATGATGTCACGTAAAAAATCGTCAGGTTGGACATTGGTCAAGGCACTCTATGTCCTACCGATTGCGGCTTTCGCAGCCATTGCTTTCGCGAATTGCTCAAAAACCGAAGGCGAAATTACAAAAAATCCTGATTCGCAGAATTTGGAAAAAATGCCCGCCGACCAATACAATCAGATTCTTGAATTGACGGGTGGTAATATTCCAAATGAAGGTATACTATTAGCTGTTGATAGGGTAGATGACGAAACTGGTGAAGAAAGTCATTTATCTCTTTCTATGGTGATGTCCGACGGAACAGTCAGACCTGTATCTCAAGAAGAACTTGAGGCTATGACGGTGCCTGATGACGGCCAAGTTGTGGAGGGGGCATTCGTCTTTGAACCCGATGTTAAGCCGGAATTTCCAGGTGGTGAACTTGAAATGAGAAAGTATATTGCAAATCACATTGTATATCCGGAATATGCCAAAAAGAATAGAATTGAAGGAACAGTTATTGTAAGTTTTGATGTTGACCACAAAGGTAATGTTAGTGGAGTTGGAATTGTAAAAAGTGTACACGAGTCGCTTGACAATGCGGCTATTGAAGTTATTAAATCAATGCCGAAATGGAGTCCGGCATTATACCACAATACAAAGGTCCGCACTTCATTTGATATTCCAATCAACTTTAAACTCGACTGAAAACCAATTGTTTTGCCTGACGCACACGAAGGCTCGCTTCGGCGGGCTTTCGTTTTTGATAACAAAAAACTAATCATTAAACCCGACAATTAACCATTATGAAAAACCTACTTCTGACACTTGCATTCTTGTCGGCAACGTTGACGGCTTCCGGGCAGACAATGTCGCGCGAGGCGGCTTCACTTGTGGCCCGCGGCGATTCGTGTATGCGGATGAATGACACCTACAACTCGATGCTCTGTTACGAGCAAGCGCTTCTTTTGGGCAGCAGCGACACGGTGATGTACAAACTGGCACAGTGTTACTTCAAGCGTGGGCAGTATGTCAAATGCCTTGCGCTTACCGATACGCTTATGGCTGATACGGTTGTGTATCAGCATATTAAACTGCGTTACAACTGTCTTCAGAAGATGGGCGCCGACGACTCGCTGCGAATTGATTGCGGGCGGCAGATTTTGGCCGTCAACCCGATGGACGCCGCCGTGGTGACCGACATTGCCACCTACTACAACGGCGAACAAATGGCCGACACCGCATTGGCCGTCTGCCAGGCATATTACAAACTCGATTCGACCAACCAGTTGGTTAACAAACAGATGGGGCGGGCGCTTTTTATCAAGAAAGACTACTACCCCGCTCTCGACCTTTTCCTTGATGCCTACAAAAATGGCGACGAGAATCCGGCCTTGCTCTTCTACATTGGCCGCACCTACGAGTGCTGCAGCATTCCCGAGCGCGCCCACGACTTTATACTGATGGCCGCCGAAAAATCGATGTTTGCGAGTCTGCCCATTGTGAAGGCGTTGGCGCGCGTGTCGAACTATACAAAAGACCGCAACAATGTGCTAATCTACACGCAGATAGGCTTCGAACTCTGCCAAGCTGATTCGGCTTCGATGGCGGAGATTTTCGATATACGAGCTCAGTTCTACGATGAATACGCACACCAATATTATGACAGCGACAAACTGAAGTATAACACTTGTATTCACAATAGTATCAAAATGATACAATCGGCACTTCAGTACGAGCCAACGCTCACCCGCCAGTACTACATAGCCACTGCCTACCGCCGTATGTACGACCGCGACAACGAGCGCCTTTGGCTGCAAAAAATCAAAGATTCCGACTTGCCTCGCACTAAGGCTAACCGTAGCATCTTCGAGTATGTCGACTATCGTCTCGACAAACTGAAAGAGGAGGAGTTTTTCGAGGGCGGAAAGATGTCTGACGATGGTGTTGAGGTTATTATGGTTAAGGATTAATGGCATCTCGTTTTAACTCAAAAAAAACACCTTCTCGCCTCTCTTAAATCCGAAACGGATTTAATTTTGTGCCGAAAAGAACGTCCATGACAACAACGGCGATAATCCTTTTGGTACTTTTTTGCACGGGAGCCAGTGTGGTTCAGCGTGTTAGCGGGTTCGGGTTCGGCATTTTCATTATGACGGTGTTGCCGCACATTATGCCGTCGTATGGCGAGGCGACAATGCTTTCCGGCATTCTGTCGGCATTGCAGTCGCTCTATGTGCTTACAACCGTCTATCGGCAAATCAACTGGCGGCACGTCTTGCCTATATTGCTGACATTCATCGTGGTATCATTCTTTGCCGTTCAGTATGTATCAATGGCCGCCGACACTCACCTTAAGCATTTGCTTGGAGTAATACTTATAGTGATGAGTTGTTACTTTTTGGTAATCAGTGAGAAAATTCACCTAAAACCAACTCTGCCCATACAGCTGTCGATGGGAACTTTGAGCGGACTTATGGGCGGTTTGTTCGCCATGCAGGGGCCTCCGGCAGTACTCTATTTTGTGGCTTCCGAAACCGACAAAGTGCGCTATCTGGCTGCAACACAAGCATATTTCTTCATTGGCAATGTGGTTATGACAGGCTATCGCGCTCACAGCGGTTTTATGACGCCTACGGTTGGTTGGTGCTGTCTTTACGCCTTTGCCGGCATCATTGTCGGGACGCAGATAGGCCGGTTGCTGTTCAACAAACTGCCGCTGCCCATATTGCGGAAAATAATATACGCCTATATGGCTGTTGGCGGTGTTGTAGCCCTACTCGCATAGAATAGTCCTCCGCCACATCGGCCTTTTAGCCCGTTGTACGCTAAAATTTCGGGAAAAGCGTTGCTTGCGACAACGATTTCTTTTTAATTTTATCGGTATGGATAAACCGAAATTCGACACGTGCTTTTTTGAGCGTTACGCCATGATAACGCTTCGCAGCATATTGGGCGAGCATTTTGCGCATCTGCAAAACGCCGACCGTCCCGATTTGCAAGACCTGGAGCGCAGCATCGGTATTGAGGTTACACGTGCCATAAAAGAGAACAAGATTGAGGCCGAATGGCTGGTAAACGAAATGGCTGGCGCCGAAATCTTCAATCTAACCGAAAACGATAAACATCGCACCCTGCAATATGGTTACTCCTACGGCCTTACCGACGGGCAGTTCATGGGCGAGCTGGAACGGCGCTATTGGTCGCTGGCGTTGCCGCTCAAGCGCATTATCAAAAACAAGGTGCAGAAGGTTGCCGACGGCTTTTATGGTTCTTTCAACGAGTTTGGGCTTTACATTTTCTCAAAAGACAATCTGAACGAGCTCGAAATCCGCCTGGCCGTTGATTACACAACTGATTTGCAGCGCAAAAACAAAATCCGATACTCGCAACTCTACATTTCGCAAATCAACAAACTATCGGTATGCGACCTGCAGACCGGCATCATAACCGAACACCACATCAGCGCCGACCAATGCAACCAGTTTTATTGCGCGGCGGTGGAGTAAAACCACTTAACGGGCATTCATAAAAACAACTAAGGCGTCCTTTTGGGACGCCTTAGGTCACATTGTGATTATGAGAAACATTAGACTATGCTATTACGCAGAGAGTTTATTGCAATGCTCAAATCCTCAAACTTGTCGGAATTGGTTCTGTCCTCCTTCAAGTTCTCAAGCGATGTTTTGATTGATTGCAGCTGAGTGTAGATGTCGCTGAAATCGGAATTGTCTTTGCGGCTTTCCAAATATTTCATGATGGTGTCGACATACTCAAAATGCTTCATTCCAACCTCAATCATTTCGTCAACGTTGTGGCTTGTCTCAGTTGCCGATGTGCAGATGTGAGCGCTCTCAATCCAACTTCCGATAAGGAACAACAAGGCTGTTTCGGTCTGACTTGTCTGATTCAGAATGTATTGCGAATCGCTGAGCAAGTCTTTTACAAGAACGGCCAACGAATCGACATTGTTGATGTTGCCTTGGAACTCGCTCGAAATTTTGTCGGCATCAACGCTGATGTTGAGGTCGCTTGCCAGAAGCAACAGGCATTTCATATATTCTTCCGATTCGGCTTTCTTGCCAAACGCCACATTGTAGCACAAGTCGGCAGCATAGACGCCAAGGTTGAGCGATTTCTGCCACGAGCTCAGGTAATTTTGCTGGTTGGCAAGGCTGTTGGTGGCGTCCATAACGTATGGAATGCCCATTTTGTTTATGGTTGTCATCAACTCGAAAGCTGTAGGCGTCGGAATATTCTCCAAATCCTCAATTATCTGGTCAACTGAAACTTCAGTGATTTCGTTGACGTTTTTGTCCTTCTTCCCTGAATTGTTGCCATTGCAAGCTATAAGCACCGCTGCGCTTAATGATATGGCTAATAAAGAATTAAACTTTTTCATAATAAAGTTGTGTTTGCAGACAAAATTATAATTATCCATATAAAATTATACTAAAACCGTCATATTTTTTGGTGACAAATTTAAGCCTATGACGAAACTGGTGATTTTTGTGACGAAAGTACATTATTTTTTGATGAAAAAATACAATAAATGGCGCAACTTATCGCCTCTTCAACCCGTCTTTGATACAGATGACATACATCATACGTTTTATAATTAGTTGCACGGGCGGTTCGGCAGAGCCGTCCGTTTTTTGTCGGCCAATAATTCGCAAATCTTGATTTATTTTGCCAAAAAAAGTCCGTTATGAGAATCGAAAGCCGAATTGGCCACATCTACGCAACGCCTGAGCGCGTCTACTCTTTGATTTCCGACTTCAGCCGCATAAACACCACAATGCTGCCGGCTAACGACAAGATAACCGATGTTGAGGCAACTCCCGACTCGTGCACTTTCACCATTGCCAATGCTGGTCGCGTAGGTATGCGCATTGTAGAGCGGCAGGAGCCGAAACTCTTGAAAATGGAGAACTGCGAAGGCCCACTGCAGTTCAAAATGTGGATTCAGCTTGTGCCTTATAACACAACCGAATCGAAGGTTCGGGTAACTTTCGATGCCGATGTCAATCCGCTGATGTCGGTTATGGTGAAGAAACCGCTGACCGAGTTTGTTGAGTCGCTGGTGTCGAAATTAGAGCAAATCAGATAGCTGATAATCAAGCATTAAAAATCCTTCTCGTGGCTGTCGATGATGATGGTCACAGGCCCGTCGTTGATGAGTTCAACGTCCATCATTGCGCCAAAGCGGCCGGTTTGCGGACGGATGCCCGATGCGGTTTCCAACTTGCTCACAAACTCTTCGTAGAGTGGGATGGCTTGCTCGGGTCGGGCGGCGCGGATGTACGACGGGCGGTTGCCGTGGCTTGTTTGCGCAAACAGCGTGAACTGCGACACCACCAACAGCTGGCCGCCCACATCGCAAACCGAGCGGTTCATAACGCCGTTCTCGTCGTCGAAGATGCGCAGGCGCGCGATTTTGCCGCACAAGTAATCGACATCGGCGCTGGTGTCGGCTGGCTCAATTCCTAACAAAACCATTAGGCCAGCACCAATCTTTGCCACCATCTCACCTCCGATGGTTACACTCGATTGCTTAACACGTTGAATTACAACTCGCATGTTTTTGAGTAATGATAAATGTTTAAAGTTTAATGATTAATACATGATTATAAGTTCACAATTTATAACTACTTATGACTTGTGCCTTATGCCTTTTCAACTCTACACTTTACACTCTACCTTTTACTCTATCTTAAAATCTTTTATCTCCCATGTCGCCGCCTCGCTGTCGGTGCTGGTGTATTGGAAAGCCACATAGATTGTCTTTCCGGCAAAGGCGCTAAGGTCGGCGGTTGAGGTAACAAATTTGAAATCGCTTCCGGTCGGCCATGTCGAAATATCATCGTTGAGTTCGGTCCAATCGGCACTTGCAACATCACCGTCAAAGTCGGTTGAAATCATCACATGAAGCGCATCTTTCGGCTGTGCCACATAGTTTGCGGCCTGTTGGAACGACAGTTTGTTTGTGCCGGAGCCCAGCGTTATGGCAGGCGACACAAGCCAACTATCCGATTCGTTTTGTTTGCTGTTGTAGTATGCGCTTGCTTTCATGCAAGTGTATTTCTTGTCAAAAATCCATACATAGCTGAGTTCACCTTTATCCACATCGTGGATGACGAACTGCCCTTGGCTCTTATCGAACGCTTCGGCAAAAATGGCGTTTGTGTTACCGTTGTTTGTGCCGCCGCCGTTGTCAGGTTTGATGCCGTTGCCATCGAGCCAATAACCGGTGAGCGACTTCACACCGGGCATGTTGAAGTATTTCTCGAGCGAGCCGTAAATCATCACCTCCTTGCCCAAATTCGACGCATTGTCGACAAGGTTGAGCGCTGCGCGGATGTCGCCAGTCGGGAGTTGCACTGTCAGGCATTTGCTTAGGTCTGTTTCGGTTGCCGATGCGGCTATAAGAAGATTGGTGGCGGTGTAGAACGGCGCTTTAGTGCTCATGGCGTATTTTTCTAAAGTGGCGCCGCTTGCGTCTTTTGTCTCATAAACACCTACAATATAAGCTTTTACCCATTTTGTGCCAGTTGCGGTTGCGGCATCCGACACGCTGAGCGGAGCCTCGAATGTTCCGGCACTTGTGTTGTTGCCAGGGGTGGTATTACTTTCAACTTTGTTGGTTATGCTTATCGACTTAATCTCAAGTGTACCAGCCTTTTTCGATGTCGATATGTATTTTATGGCAACGGTTATCTTTTTGCCAGCGTACGCGCTTATGTCAAGGTTTGTTGTGGCAAAGGTGTTCCAGTCGGAGCCTTCGGTCCAAGTTGCCTGAACGGTTGTCCACGTTGCGTTTGTCGGCGACTTGCCGGCTTTGTAATCGGTTGACACTTGCAAAGTTATGTCGCTGTTGATGTCGCTGAAATAGCGGGCAATATAGCTCATGCTGAAGCCTGCGGCTGTCTCGTTTGTCAAATCGATTTCGGGCGATATGAGCCAGTCTTCGTTGTCGTAGTTGGTAGAGTTGGCATATCCCGTCATTGTGGCGGTGCTGTAGCTTATAGCCCACGTTTGCTCACCTGACACGCTGAATGTGGTGAAGCTGCCGAAATTGCTGTCGAAAGTCTGACTGAACACTGCATCTTTCTCTTGTCCCGATACAAAACGCGCGCCTGTCAGTTCAAGCTCGTTAACGTTTCGGATAAGCAACTGTACTGTCGAGGAGTAGCGGCTGACTATGAATATCGCATTGCCGCGACCGCCAATCACTTTCTTGTTGGCAAAGTTGGCGTAGCCGCTGTTACGGACAATAACCTCGTTGCCAAGGCTGTCGGTAAGCGTCAGATTCTTAGATGTTTGTGCGTAGCCGTCGGCGTATGTTCCGGCAGTGTCAGATGCTGCAAACTGCACGTTTTCGAGTCGCACAAGTTTGCAGGTATAGGCAAAATCGGAATTGTTAAGCTGTTTTATGGTAACCACCTCAGGCTCAATGTAGCACTCGTTGCGTTGAACAATGATGTCGTAGGCCGGGTCAATGCCGCCAAGCTGCATCAGCTCGTTGTATTTCGACACCGAAAGTCCGTTGAGCACAATCTTGACATAATCGCCAATACGGACATTCGCCGCACTTGCCTCAAGCTGCAGGTTGATGCCGCCCGTCTCGTCCTGAACGTAAAGCTGCTTGTAGAGGTTGCCGCTACTCTCGTCGCCTATCACGGTGGCGTAGAGATAGGCTGTGTCGGTTATGACAAACGAAGCCTGTTTCTTCGCATGCATATCGTAAATATCAGATACAGTGACGGTTGCTCCGTTAGGTAGTGCAACATAATCCGGTGCATCGAAATCGTTATCGATGCAAGCGCTCAAAACCAATGCCGCCGACAAGGCCGTTATACTATTTAAAAACGAAGTTCTCATATTGGTAAGTTGTTTAGAATCTGAAATTTAAATTAACAAATAATTGCCGTCCCCACATGTAGTTGTATTTCGATTGGAAACGGTCGGGGTTTCTTTTGTCGAGACGGAATTGCTGATAGGCCGAATAAGCAAAGTCGGTATTATTCAGCAAGTTATCGACACTCAAATTGAACCCTAAATAATAGCTGTCAGCAATGCGCCAACTTTTGCTCACATACAAATCGACAATGAAACTGTTGTCGAGTTTTTCCTGATGGGTTATCTTCCGATAGTTCTCATGCTCAGGAGTATAGCCTTCGAGCGCATACTTGGTGAGGCGCTCGGGGAACATGTCGGTGTAGATGTCGGCATAATAGCTGACCGTTGCGCCTATGTTCCAGTAGTTGATGCTGTAGCGAAGGCCCGTGGCAAAGGCGCTCTGCGGGAATCCGCCCAGGCGGTAGTTTTTCAAGTAGGCGATGTCGGTCTGATTGGTCATTCCGTCATCGGAGATGATTTGGATTGTCGGACGGTTTGAGTAGGCGAAGCGCCCGATGCCGCCAGCCAGCTGGTATTGCAGCGACGGCGTCACATCCCACTCCAAGCCAAGCTCGGCTCCGTAGTGTATGCGGTCCATATCGCGCCAGATGTAGCTTCCGTAAACTCCGCCGTTGCTTGTCTGTTCGTCGCGGCCTTCGATGTAGACATTACGAACCGACATATCGTCGGCGTTGAATGAGTAATAGACCGATGCGCGCGTTTTCAGCTTTGGCAGACGCACGTTATACGAGAGGTCGGTGGCGGCCACTTTGCGGCTTTTCAGATTATCGACAGTGGCGTTGCTTGTTCGCACTGTCTCAAACGAGTTTTGGAACGATGGCGCGTCGGTCTGATACAAAGCGTTAAGAATGACATGATTGCGACCGTTGATTTTGTAAGTAGCGCCGGCTTTCAGGCTGAAATCGACAAATGTCTGATGCTTGCTGTCGCCGTATGAGTTGTCGGCGTGGATGCCGTTGCGCCATTTACCCGTGCGCCAGAAATTGGTGTAACGAACTTTTGCGCCGCCCATAAACTCAAGTTGCTGAAGGCTGTAAACCACCTGTCCGAAAAGCTCGGCGTTGTTGTGGTTGGCAATGTAGTAGTAGCCGCATTTGTCGCCCACATGGCAGATGCGGTTTGGATTGTTGAGGTCGCTGTTGGCGGCGTCAGGTATGCGCTGGCCTGGTGTCGGAATGCTGTCGCGCATAACATATTTATCGACGTCGAGATAATAGTCGGCTCCAAGCAAATCGACAATCGTCATAAAGTTATAACCTTTGAAAATCACCGCATTAACGCCAACGTTCCACGACAGGTTGTCGTGGCTGTAGTTGTAGATTGACGACAAGTTGAACTGCCGCTTGTCGCTGCGGCGCTCCTGCACAAGATAGTTGGCGCGGAAACCGGCGGCAATCATCGTTCCGTTGGCGTCAAAAATCTGGTCGACGCGGTTGCGGTTGGCTGTGTAGAATCCTTCCCAGTTTAGTTGGCGGCGGTTCTCGTTCGTCTCCCAGTCGAGCTTCTGCGCCTCGTATTCATCAAGGTTCAGCTTGGTTGTCAGATAGTAGCTCGGCAAATTTTTGTAATAGTCGGGGCGCGGGTCGTTACCCGAAACCCAGCTTATCGACGATGTGCCGTAGCGTCCGAACCCGTAGGCCGCCGAGGTTGTGAGCTCAGCCGCGTCAGATATTTTCCATTTGTGAGTGAGCATCAGCACGGGCTGGTGCGATTTGGCCATGCTGGCGTTGCGCTTGCGCCCGTTCTGCCAGCCCCAGTTGGGGTTGTAGTAGTTGCTGCCGGCAAGGTCGTAGGCCTCTTGTGTCGAAGCCGATGCGCGGCCGTTGGTACGTGGTGCGCCAAATCCGGCGAAGTTCAAGCTGTGGCGGTCGTTTATCTGTTTTTCGACAGCCAGAAAATAGCCCCAAGCGTCGTAGCTGCAGCCCTCAACGTAGCCTTCCTCTGCAAATCGGCGCGAGCCCGAAACCGAGAACGCCCAGCCGCTTGGCAGCAAGCCCGAGTTGTAGGTTATCATAGCGCGGTGGCGGTAAGCGTTGTTGCCGTAGGAATATGTTGTGCGGAAGCCCTTCCGCTTCTCCGACGCAATCATCGAGTAGTTGACAATGCCGCCGACATCGCCGTACGAATATTCTGAAAAACCAATACCCGGCACCACCGACGGATAGCGCGTAACATCGTTCAAGCCGCCCCAGAGAGCAAACGAGGTGCGCCCTGTCGACGGGTCGCTCATTGGTATTCCGTTGATTGTCACGCTCTCCTGGTTCGAGGCGAATCCTTTAACTCGATAGCGCGTGGAGCCAAACAGATAGCCCGCCGTGTTCTGATACAAATCTTGCGACGAGCTCAGAATCCCTGATATTGAGCCAACTGTGGCACCGCTCTCGTCGAGTTCGGCCTCCGACAGAAAAATGTCGTACGAATCGAGGCCCGAAGGCTCAATGTCGTTGGTTTTCGGCTCCGGCTCCTGCGCTAAAGTTGCAAACGGGGAAAGTAGTAGCAACAATGTCGCTTTAAAACTGATTTTCATATAAAAAGCCATTTTAGTCGCCTTTCGGTTTCTTTCCTAAAAGCTTTCGAAGTTAAAAAAACTTATGATGTTGCGGATGATTGATGTCGAATGATTTTATACAATCGCTGTGAACCAACAAGTTACAGCTCCGGTTTTACATTGGGTCGACATCGGGGACAATCACAACGTTCTTGTATTCAGGCTGTTCCAAGAATTGGTCAATGGCTTCGAGCATCTGCCTTTTTGCCGCCATGCCATCGGTTTTCGACAGCTTGATGAGAATGTCCATCAGGTAGAAGTTCTGCACGCGGTTTATGGCCGGCACGGTGGGACCGAGAGCCGTAAGACCTTCGATTTTCTGAATCTGGTCGAAAAGTTCACGCGCTCCTTTCTCAACAACAGTGCGGTCGCGGTGTTTTAGCGTTATCGAAATCAAGCGGCTGAACGGCGGGTAGAAAAACATCTGTCGTTCTTCGGTTTGTGCCTGATACATAGCCTGATAATCGTTTTTGACAACTTGTTGCACAACGCTGTTCTCGGGGTTGGCCGTCTGAATGATGACAGTGCCTTTTTTGTCTTTCCGACCGGCGCGGCCACTTACCTGCGCCATAAGCTGGAAGCTGCGCTCGTAGGCGCGGAAATCGGGGAAACTCAGCATATTGTCGGCATTGATTATCCCGACAACGCTTACGTGCTCAAAATCAAGTCCTTTCGACACCATTTGCGTGCCAATGAGAATGTTGGTTTTCTGTTCCTGAAAATCGCGGATGATGTTGGCGGCGCCCATTTTGCTGCGCGTGGTGTCGGTGTCTAGTCGGGCTATTGCGGCTTGCGGAAAAATCGCTTTCAGCTCGTCTTCGATGCGCTCGGTGCCGAAACCGGCTGTCTGCATCGGGTTACCGCAGTGCGGACAACTGCCTGGCAAGTTGATAGTGTAACCGCAATAATGACACACTAACTTATTGATTGACTTGTGATAAGTGAGGCTAACATCGCAATGCACGCATTTGGGGACGTAGCCACATTGCTTACATTCCAAAAACGGACTGTAGCCGCGTCGGTTCTGAAACAAAATGACTTGCTTGCCGGCATTGAGGGCCGTGTCGATGTAGCTGAGCAACGTCTGGCTGAAGCATTGCTGCATGAGTTTTTTGTGCCGCTCGCGCTGGGTGTCGACAACCACAATGTCGGGCAGAACAGCCGGTCCGTGGCGGTGGTTCAGCGTTACAAGGCCGTAGCGTCCATGCAGCGCGTTAAAGTAACTCTCGAGCGACGGCGTGGCCGAGCCCATAAGCACTTTGGCGCTATGCTGCAAGCCAAGCACTACAGCCAGGTCGCGGGCATTGTAGCGCGGCGACGGGTCGTATTGCTTGAAGCTACTCTCGTGCTCCTCGTCAACAATTATCAGCCCCAGATTCTTGTGCGGCAGAAATATCGACGAGCGAACGCCCAAGATTATCTGATAAGGCGAATCGTCGCTGAGCAAGCTCTCCCACAGCCTTGTGCGCTCTGTCGATGTGTGTTTCGAGTGATAGACGCCCACCTTGTCGCCGAAAAACTGTTTCAAACGGTTAACAATCTGCGATGTAAGCGCAATCTCGGGCAGCATATACAGCACTCGCTTTCCGCTTTTCAGCACCTCGTCGATAAGGTGGATATAGATTTCGGTTTTGCCGCTGCCGGTTATTCCGTGCAGAAGCACCGTCTGTTTGCTTTCGAACTCGGTTCTGATTTGCTCAATGGCCGCTTGCTGATATTGGTTCAGTTCGTGTTTTGATTGGCAATCAGTCGGTTGCGACGGTTGCAGCGCGTCCTCAAAATCTTCAATCAAGAAGCCGTTTCTGACTAATGTCTTGACAACTGTTGCCGTTGTTGGCACTTTCTCAATAACCACTTTTTGCAGCACCGACTTTCCGCGAAAAGCGTCGTCGCCAAGAAAGTTGGTAATCCACATCAGCACTTGCCGTTGCTTGTCGACACCGCGCGCCAGCAACGCCAGTTTGCGGTTCAGCATCTCGGCGTCGGTTATCAGCGGCGACATGCGCAGCACTTTCTGCCGACGCGGTGTGGTGCGCCCGTGAATCTCTTCGGTTATTATGGCTAAGCCTTTATCCGACAAGCTTTTGACTATCGAAAGAATTGATTTCTCGCCTGTTATTTTTGCCAGTCGGCCAATGTCGGTCTCCTCCTCTTTAATCAAGGCCGAATAAACCGATTGCTCCGCCGGTGTAAGCACCGATGTGTCGGCTTGTGCGTTGTCGGCGGGCAGAATTTTGGTGTCGCTGTCGGGACGCAGACCGACCGGAACGGCAGCTTTATAGACATCGCCTATCGGACACATATAATAGTTCGACACCCATTGCCAGAAATCGATTTGCTCTTGAGTGACAACGGGTTGCAGACTGGCGATGCTCTGTATCGATTTTATTTTGAAGCCTTCGGGCGGTGTGGGCGTGATGCTGTGAATGATGCCCGTGTAGAGTTTTTTGGCGCCAAACTCAACCACAACGCTCTGCCCCACAGCGGCACTCTCAGTCATCGAAATGGGAATCTCGTAGGTGAAAGTTCCTTTAACAGGTACAGGCACAATCACTTGGGCAAAAAGAGCACGCGCCGCCATACTGTCTTAAGTAAGGAGTTACGCTTCGGCTTGTTTCTTCGGGAACAACAGCGACAGCACAATGCTGAGCACTATTATTGTCAAGATGACATAGAGCGAGTGCAGCGAGCTGAACCCTATTTCGTCGAGCCAATGGTGCGCCAGCAATTTGACGCCGACAAAAAGTAGCAAGAATGCCACGCCCTGTTTCAGGTAACAGAACTTGTCGACTGCGCCGGCCAGCATAAAGAACATCGACCGTAACCCAATGATTGCGAATATGTTAGAGAAGAAAACAATATACGGGTCGCAAGTTACCGAGAAGATTGCCGGAATGCTGTCGAAAGCGAAAATGACATCGCTGAACTCAATGGTGGCCACAACAATAAGCAACGGCGTAATGAACAGTTTGCCCTTGTGGTCGCGCATGAAAAAGCGGCCGTTCACGTAGCGCGGATAAACGCTGAAATGCTTCGACAGAAAACGAACGATAGGCTTGTCGTGCGGATTGGTGGGCGCCTCCTCGTCATCTTTCTTGAAGAACATTTTCACACCCATGTAAGCCAGATAGACGCCGAAAACAAGCAATATCCAGTTGAACTTCTGAATAAGCGACGAGCCCAGGAAGATGAACGCCATACGCAGGACAATGGCACCGAGTATGCCCCAAAACAACACCGATTTGTAATCTTTCTTGCGGACGCCGAAACCAGTCAGCAACATCAGCATAACAAACAGATTATCAATCGAAAGCGTCTCCTCAATCAGGTAGCCCGACAAAAAATCGATTGACGAGCTTTTTTGGTATTGCTCAATGGCCGAATCGAGTGTTATTCCGTTCTCAATGGCCTTGTCGAGCGGCAGACCGTCGTATTTAAAGTTGAGCGAGTATTTTTGCGTAACGTGCTGCAGGCTCTCAAACGAGTCGATACCGTGCACCAAATGTCCGCCATAGCGCAGAAAAACAAAGAAACACAGCGCAAACGAAACCCAGACGGCCGTCCAAATGCCCGACTCTTTAATGCTTACTATATGGTGGTTTTTGCCGACAAACAACAGGTCGAACAACAGTACGGCCATAATGAAAACGATGAAAATCAGTAGAAAAAGATTATCCATAATTTACTTAATGATTAATGTGTAATGATTAGTGATTAATAGTTTGATTATCAACCCTTATGCCTTTTGCCTTATGTCTTATGCCTTGTAACTTATAACTTCAACCTCTCCAATATTGTCTTATTCTTCTCACTCCGGCTTTTGGCTCCTTTTGCGCGGTAAATGGCGTTTTCCCACTCGCCGTACATCGGGTTGGGAAGCACAATAAAGCGTGTGCCGAAGTCGGCTTGCAGCGAGTCGGTCAAACCAAGCGCCAATGAGGCGTTGCGGCGGTCGAACAGCGATGAGTAGTCACCCATATTGTCGCCCACAAACAACAGAATCTCGTGTGTTTCCGACACTTTTTCGCGGCGCGAGTCCTTGCACGACGATTCGCCCGGCGCAATAGTCAGCAAGAAAGCCGAATCGGTTGGCATACCAGCCGCCGCAAGGTTTTGCAGCGTGGTGGCGCGTTCCTCGTCTCTGCGGTTCGATATGAAGAACACATCAACGCCTTTCTGACGGGCATAACTGATGAACTCAGCGGCTCCGGGCAGCGGTGCGGCCTCGGCGCGGTCGGTCCACACACGCCACAGACTGTCGCTGTATGATTGGTTGGCGGCTATCAGTCCGGCCTCAAACGGGCTGTTGTCGAGCACCGTCTCGTCGATGTCGAGCACCACAGCCGGACGTTTGTCGCCTTTGTAATTGCTCAGATTGTTGTCGAGAGCCATTTGTGCCATGCGATAGGCCTGATAGTAGCATGCGCGCATCTCAGCCGATTGCTGATACCAAGCGGTGGCAAGCAACAGCTGGTTCTGGTTGTCGGCCTCAGGTTGCCGGCAGCACGATGTGGCTGTCAAACCAAATGCCGCAAATGCTCCAAAAATTAATATTTTCTTCATAATCATACGTTTATATCGTTTTCCGCCTTTACTAAGGATTAAGGCGGAAATTCTGTTCAAAGAATTTGTTGTATCGGTCTATATTTTTGTCTTCCAACAGTTTGTCGTAGTTCGATTTCGATATTATGTAGTGCCGATAGCTGTCGGGCGTGATGTCGTCGAACACCTCGCCGGCAATTATCACCGACTCAATGTAGTTCTGCGCCATTTTGGCGTTTTTGAACTTGGTAACTATCACAACATTGTAATCTTCGTTGAGCCGCTGATTGCTGACGTCAAAGTTCAGAAAATCAAAGTATTCATCGTTAAAGTCGATAAGGTTAAATTTGATTTTGTTGTCGTCGAGCTTGCTGTTGGCGCACGCCACCATATAATAATAGGTCTCGGCGGCGTTGTAGTTGAAAAGCGAGATGTCGAGCGTGTCGTAGGCCAGTTGCTCGGCTGCCAGCTGCTCACGCAGGAGCTCCTCCTCGGTTTTCTCCTCATAGACGTGCGGCTTGCGGTTCAAGGCGGCAATAACCTCGCGGGCGTAAGTGCTCTCCTCGTTTTTCGGGTATTTGGCGATAAAGGCCTTCAGCGCCTGCTCAAAAGTGGCGGTGTCGGTGTTTTTACCCGAACAGAGTGTGTTGAGCAACGCAAATTTCGGAATAAGCCGGCTCTCGGGATAGGCCGAATCGACATAGCGGTAGGTGTTGGCCACCTGGTCGCAGTTGCCGGTGATAAAGAACTTGTATGTGGCCTGATACATAAAATTGAGCTGATTGTCAGCACGTTCAAGTTCTTTGTAATAGTCCGGATTATTCAGGATTTTAGCATAATCGGTGTCCGGATAATCGTTGATGATGCGGTTCTTGCAAGCCTCGGCGTTCGGATAGTCTTTTTGCAGAAGATACACCTTGTACATATTGAACAAGGCCGACACGGTTTGCTCCGAATCGGGATATTTCTTCAGATAATCCTCAAACGCGCTGATTGACAACGGAAGGTCGGCGAACTTGTCTTTATAGATAACGCCCAAATCGAAATAGGCGGCTTCCTCTTTGGCCTCCGAAGCCTGATAGGCCGAGTCGGTCAACGGAATGTCAACCAAATAGTACTCGCGCGTTTTGTTGTCCAAATCTTTCTTCTTGTCCTCCTCTGGCTCCTCGTTTCCGTAGGCGTCGTAATCATCAAAGTCGAGCACTGTTTTGTTGCTGCGCCGCCAGTTGTCCTCCAGCTTGCGCCCGCCCCATTTCTTGCTGAACTCCGACTGTCCCAGGCTCAGCGACGATTGGTTGTAGAAATACCATTTGCCGCCGGTGTTGGCGTTCTGCCTCGACATCTGTTGAGCCTGCGCTATCTCGTTTTTTTGTTGAGCCTCGCGGCTTTTTTCAGCCTCCTCGGCGGCTTTCACTTCGTTTATCTTCTTGTCGATTATGCGGTTACGCTCAGCTTCCGACATTTTGGCCAACCGCTGCAGACTATCCTCGCGACTGATAGTCTCAAGACAGCGGACAAGGTCGGTCAGATTGTCGGTTTTGCGCTTAATGAGCTTGTAGTTGGGATACTCGCGCGGCAGATTCACCATGGCGCTGTCGTAGTAGAGCTGGGCTTTGCGGTAATCGGGCTTGTCGAAATAGATGTCGGCCACAGCTAGATACGACACGCTCTTCTGATTGGTGTTGACGGTGCTTGTGGCAATCGACTGCTTGTAGTACCACAGAGCGTCATCGTCGCGCATCTCGTTGTAGGCGATGTTGCCCAAGGCGTAGTAAATCTGGTCGAGATATTCGGTGTTTTTTTCGTCTTTCAGCATCTTGTTGAGCACACGCTGCAGCTGGTCGCTGTTGCCCGTCTCGCTGTTGTAGATGCTGGCCTTGTTGATGCTTGCGTTGAAGGTATATTTGTAGTCGGGGTTTTTGTCGATAACCTTCTGATACCACTCGCTGGCCTTGCGGCTCTCCTCGTTCAGCTGGTAGAGCTGTGCCAGAATATACATCATACGCACCTTGTCGCGCTTGTTGCGGCGAATGGTTTTAACGGCGTCTTCAAGATAAGGAATGGCGTCGGTGTAGCGCTCCTGACGAATCATGATGTCGGCCTGTGTGGCGTTGAGCGGCGACATCATCTTTTTCGACACCTTGCTCATGTCGCTGGTTATGGTGTTCAGAAAATCCTGCGCCTGGTCGTATTTCTCCATTTCGGTGTAGCACCGCGCCAGCCAAATGTAGGCTTCGGTCTTGGTGTCTTGGTCGTCGTACTGGCGGACAATGGATGTGAACTGCTCAACAGCGGCGTAGTAGTCCTGCTTTATCGTCAGCGCCTTGCCGTTCAGCATCTCGGCGTCGTCAATCCACTTCACATATTCGTTTTTGTTCATGAACGCCTTCTGCTTGTCCGACAGTTTTTTCCCTTTCTTCTGATTTGGTTTGACGGTTATGGAGTGCTTGCGGACGCATTTCTCGCTCTTCTCAATCACTCGGTTCATGTCGCCGTACGATGTCAGCGCGGCCTCTTTGTCGCTGTACACAAACATTGGCAGAATGAGCGCAAAGTTTTCGTCGTGAGCCGAGTAGATGTTCTCCATGCCCGACTTAAACGCCTCGTTACCATTGAAATAGACATTGTATTTCGATGTGGTGTTGTGATAGGCGCGCCGCAGCGGAGTGTTTTTAGTGGGCGCACAGCAAACCATTACGGCAGCTACCGCCGCCGCGCTTACACTCAAAATGATTCTGCTGAAATTCGACACAAAAGATTCTTTATTTCTTTATGGTGCAAAAATAGTTTTTTAGGCGTGTTATGAAAATCGAATACTGATTTTTCAGAACCGCCCACAAATTTGCGCGATAAAAAAACGGACGGGCGGGGTAAATATTGCGGAAACCAACGGTCAGCATTATTATATTGTGTGAAAACTCAACAGAAACACACATTGCGCCTTTTAGGAAAAACGACCATAAAAACCGAAAATTTTCACACATCACCGACAGAAAAATGACATCGGTTTGGAAAGCAACCCGCCAAACCGCCTGTTGAATAAACCGCGCCGAATGTCATTTTTAGCTGATTTTCAGCGTTATCGGCATATCAACAAAATGTTGTTAATAATAATTGCGCAAATGATATTAAATTGTATTTTTGCAGACCACATTTGGGGAAATGTGGATAGTATTTATTTATTAATTAAAAAGTTAGGATTAGAGTGGACACACTTAGTTTTAAGACAATCTCGGCAAACAAGACAACCGTTGAGAAGAAATGGGTTGTCATCGACGCCAAAGACCAGGTCTTGGGCCGTCTTGCCTCAGGTGCTGCCTTTCTGCTGAGAGGAAAGCACAAAACCAACTTTACTCCTCACGTTGACTGCGGCGACAATGTCATCATTATCAATGCCGACAAAGTGCAGCTTACAGGCAACAAATGGGCAGGTAAAGTGTACACGCACCACACCGGTTATCCCGGCGGACAACGCTCAATAGTAGCAGAGAAGCTTATGGCCAAAAAGCCAATAGCTATGGTAGAAACGGCAATCAAAGGAATGCTCCCGAAAAACCGTCTGGGAAGCGCTTTGTACCGTAATCTTTATGTTTATGCAGGCGAGAGCCATCCTCATGAGGCTCAGAAACCTGAATTGATTAACTTAAATTCAATCAAGTAAAATGGAAGTAATTAATGCAGTTGGACGCAGAAAGTCCGCTATCGCACGCGTTTACTTGAGCCAAGGAACAGGTAATGTGACAGTGAACGGCAAGGATTTCAAGGAGTATTTCCCTATTGACACCCTGCAATACATTGTTATGCAACCTTTTGGCGTGTTGTCGCTGAACGGCAAATACGACGTTAAGGCAACTATCGACGGAGGTGGTATCAAAGGTCAGGCTGAGGCCGTACGTTTGGGAATCACCCGCGCACTGATAGAAGTCGACGCCGAGAACCGCAAGCCTCTGAAGGCTGCAGGCTTTGTCACCCGCGACCCACGTGAGGTTGAACGCAAGAAACCTGGTCAGAAGAAGGCTCGTAAGAGATTCCAGTTCAGTAAGCGTTAATGATGCTGCACGAGAATATCGTTTAGTATCTAAATTGTCAAGACTTCTGGTACAGAACTACTTGACGATTGCTTTTACAACAAGAATGTAAACGAAAAACAATTAAAAATGTCTAAAGTTAGTTTTCAAGAATTATTGGACGCAGGTGCACACTTCGGTCACCTGAAGAGAAAATGGAATCCGGCAATGGCTCCTTACATCTTTATGGAGAAAAACGGAATCCACATCATCGACCTGAACAAGACAGTGGCAAAAATTGACGAGGCCGCTGCCGCTTTGAAGCAAATAGCCAAATCAGGCCGCCGTATCCTCTTTGTAGGAACAAAAAAACAAGCAAAAGAAATACTCGCCGAGCAAGTCAAAAAAATCAACATGCCCTACGTATCAGAGCGCTGGTCGGGCGGTATGCTGACAAACTTCCCCACAATCCGCAAGGCAGTTAAGAAAATGGGAACATTCGACAAAATGGAACAAGACGGAACTCTTGACCACCTGTCGAAACGCGAGAGACTGCAAGTTGACCGTCAACGCAGCAAGCTGACCAAGAACCTTGGCAGCATCGCCGACCTGACACGTCTGCCGGCAGCTCTGTTCGTCATCGATGTTCAAAAAGAAAAAATAGCCGTAGCCGAAGCACACCGCCTTCAGATTCCGGTCTTCGCTATGGTTGACACAAACTCTGACCCTAACTCTGTTGATTACGCCATTCCTTGCAACGACGATGCGGCAAAAGCCATCTCTTTGGTTTTAGGCGCAATATGCGACGCCATCCAGGAAGGTCTGTCGGAGCGCAAAGCCGAGAAAGACAAAGAACCTGCCGAAGGCGAGGAGGAAAAGCCAAAGAAAGGCGGCAAAAAATCGGCCGCTAAAGTTGATGTAGAAGCTGAAAGCGAAGAAGCAAAGAATGAAGAAACCGAGGAATCGGCTGAATAATCAATTAAAAACTGAAAATTATGGCAATATCAGCATCAGACGTAGCAAAACTGCGCAAACTAACCGGTGCCGGCATGATGGACTGCAAGAAGGCTCTTGTTGAGTCGGACGGTGATTTCGACCGCGCAATCCAGATTATCCGCGAGAAAGGCCAGGCCGTCGCAAACAAACGCGCCGACCGTGAGGCTTCGGAAGGCGATGTCATTGCAAAAGTATCGGCCGACGGCAAATTCGGCGCACTCATCGCACTCAACTGCGAGACCGACTTTGTAGCTAAAAACGAGGATTTTGTGAAACTTGCTCACGAAATCTGCGACCTGGCTCTGGCAACAAAACCCGCCAACCTCGACGCCCTGAAAAACACTCCGTTCAAAAACGGAAAAACTGTTGAGGGCATCATCACCGAGCAAATCGGTATCATTGGCGAGAAGCTTGAGCTGGCATGCTGCGAGACGCTCCAAGGCGAAGTTGTTTGCCCCTACATCCACATGGGCAACAAACTGGCCACTTTGGTCAGCTTCAACCAAGCCGGCGTCGACAAACAGGTTTACAAAGACGTTGCAATGCAAGTTGCAGCCATGAACCCGGTAGCGCTCACCAAAGAAGATGTTCCTGCATCGGTTATTGAGAACGAGATGACCGTGGCTCTGGAGAAAACCAAAGAAGAACAAATTGAGAAAGCTGTTGAGGCCGCACTTAAGAAAGCCGGCATCAACCCCGCTCACGTTGACTCTGACGAGCATATTGAATCGAACACTGCCAAAGGCTGGCTCACTCCCGAGCAAGCACAGCAAGCCCGCGACATCAAGGCTAAAGTGGCTGTTGAGGCCGCCGCAAACCTTAAGGAGCAAATGATTCAGAATATTGCTCAAGGACGTTTGAACAAGTTCTTCAAAGAGAGCACACTGCTCAACCAGATTTTTATCAAAGACAACAAGATAACTGTTGAGCAAATGATGACGGCCGCATCGAAAGGCCTGACATGCACCGGTTTCAAACGTTACGCTTTGAAAGACTAATGCTTTAAAGGCACGCTAATAAATAAAGCCATCCGAAAGGGTGGCTTTTTTAGTTTGTATTGATTGGTGTTATCGTCTTCGTTATCGTTATCGTTTGGTTATAGTTATCGTTTTGGTTATAGTTAGTGTTTTCGTTCTCAACTACACCCTTATTCCAACAACAAGCACATCATCAGTCTGCTCGGTTACGGTGCCTTCCTGATTGTTGCGCCGCCATTGCTCAAATGTGTCGTTGAAGATGGTTTGCTGCTCATCGAACGGTTTCTTGTAATTGTCTAACAGCATAGCGTAGAACCGGCGGCGACCGAATTTATCAAAACTCTCGATGTTGCAGAACTGGTCGGTGAAGCCGTCGCTGTAGGCATAGATGGTGTCGCCCGGCTCAATATCGACAGTGTGGTTGGTGAACTGCGTCTGCTTACCCAAATAAGTGCCTATCGGCATACGGTTAGGCTCCAAAACCGACAGCTCGTCGTTTCGGATTATGACAAGCGGACGGAACGCTCCGGAGTATTGCAGACGCTTGCTTTCGGTGTCGATAAGCACAAAAGCCATGTCCATTCCATCGAACGTGCCGCTTTCATTCTGCTCCAAATCCTGACGCAGAGCCCTAATCAGTTTTATGCGCAGCTTGTTGAGCACATCGCTGGCCTGCAGCTCGGGCGAGTTCATATCGGAGTTGGATATTATGTCGTTCAGCATCGATGCGCCCAGCATGCTCATAAGCGCGCCCGGAACGCCGTGTCCGGTGCAGTCGGCGACAGCAAGCGCCTTGTATCGGCCCACACACACCGCCCAGAAGAAATCGCCGCTGACAATACTGCACGGACGGTACAGTACAAGGCAATCGCCGAAAATAAGCTGCAAAAGTTCGGGAGTAGGTATCACGGCCTCCTGTATGTGCTTGGCATAGACAATGCTGTCGGTAATGCTCTTGTTGGCACGGTCGAGCTGCTCGTTCTGCGACTGCAGCTCCTCTTTGGCGGCGCTGAGCTGGTAGTTCTTCTCGTCGAGCATCACATTCTGGCGCTTAAGCTGCAGATTGAGTTTCTTGCGCCGCATAGCCGACATGGTTATTATAATGGTGATGACGGTGAGGCTCGATATTATGAAAATAAGCAAAAGCCTCTGTCTTTCAGCCTGCGCCTTATATTGCTGCTCGCGGTCGTACTCCTCAAGTGTGCGCTGACGCATTTTCTGCTCAAACTCCATTTTCGACTTCGACTGCGCCACACGCGCTGCCGCCTCGTCGATGCTGCTTTCGACAAGCAAATATGTCAGCTCTTCAAGATACTGGTTGGCCTTGTGGTAGTTCCCCTGCAACTCATAGTATTGCTTGTAGGCCATAAGTATCTCTTTTTTAATCTCTTTGCGCGGATGTTCATTTTTTTCAAGCTCGTCGGCTCGGTTCAAAAGTTCCAATGCCTTTGCCATGTTTCCTCGGCGCATCTGCGCGCGTCCAAGTATGGTTATAACCCCCGACTGGTTCGATTTCAGATTGTAGTCGCGGCGAAGCTTGAGAAGCTGTTCGCAGTGACTCTCGCACGAGTCGAGTGCGGCTTTTTGCTCCTTGCCGGTGAGTTTGTCGGCCATCTCCATATAAACCATACCCATATAGATGTGCAGCTGCTGCATCTCAACTATGTTTGGCAATGGCAGAGCCAGATAGTAGGCTGTGTCGAGATGCATTTTAGCCAGTTGCAAGTATTCTTCGGCCACCGAGTCGCGGCGGCGGCGTTTGTATTTGTTCACATAAACACGCGCCAGACCGGAATGGTCGGCAATAAGGCCATAGGCGTTGTTTGTGAGCGAGTCGATGGTCAGCGCCTTTTGGTAATAATTGATGGCGTTCTGATAGAAACGCACATGAGTGTTCATATTACCCAGATTCTGAAGCACTTGCGTTATGTGTGCCGAATCGCCTATTTCTTCGAAAACATCGAGACTGATATGATAGTATTTTGAGGCCGACTCAAACTGCCCCTGGGCTGTCAGAATTATGGCCAAGCCCATGTTTGTCAGAGCGACGTTGTATTTGTCGTCGAGGCGGTCCCAGATGTTAAGCGACTCAACACTGGCGTCGAGAGCGTCGCTGTAATTGTTGCTCCACAGGTAGTAGCGCGAAAGGTAGCGATAGCCTAACGCAAGATAACGCTGCTCGTTGAATTTCTGCGCCAACTCTATCATCAGCCTGCTGTACTTGCCCGCCGAATCGACATTGTAGATGTAGTTGCAGATGTAATCGTAGCGCGACAGCTTGGCTGTGTCGTCGGGCATAAAGGCCACAGCGCGACGAATGCTGTCGAGTTTATCCTGCGCGCGCAAACCCGACAATGGTGCCGCCAGCATTGCCGCGGCAATCAACATTCTGCAAATCAGCCTTTTAGACATCACCCACCCGTTTTTTAAACAAAAATAACAATTAACGTTCTACGAATTTAAAATGTATTTGTTTGGTTTTTAAGCGACTATTTTTTGAAAAAGGCGAACAAAAATTTTTCGTTCACCCTATTGCAGGTATTGAAAATTGACATACATTTGCAACCGCAAACGCGAGAATAGCTCAGTTGGTAGAGCACGACCTTGCCAAGGTCGGGGTCGCGGGTTCGAGTCCCGTTTCTCGCTCTTTTTTTTTGAGTTCTCATCAATGTTGCCCAGATGGCGGAATTGGTAGACGCGCCGGACTTAAAATCCTGTGTCCAGTAATGGACGTGCCGGTTCGAGACCGGCTCCGGGTACAAGAAACAGAAGGCTTCAAACCAAGTTTGAGGTCTTTTTTTTGCGCCGGACTCTAACTCAGAAATCTTTACCCCCTATTTTACTATCACGCTGAACGGCTCTATTGGTTATTGCGATGCGGACGCGTGTGGCATTTTTATATTTATCTCGGTACAGACGCGATTAATCGCGTCTCTACAACATATTATCAATAATTTACAATAACGCGCTGAACGGCGATGCCGGTTATTGCGATGCAGACGCGTGTGGCATTTATATTTATCTCGGTACAGACGCGATTAATCGCGTCTCTACAACATATTATCAATAATTTACAACAACACGCTGAACGGTGGCGCCGGTTTTTACGATGAAAACGCCGGGTTTATTGATTGCTATTGTACAAACGTTGCGCGCAACGTCTCTACCCACAATGCGCCCCATTGCATCATAAACGCTGATTTCATCGGTGGCGTTTTCGACAACTATGGTGCGGCCTTCGGCGTAGATGGTGACTGTGTTGGCGGCCGACTCATCGATATCGGTGATGCTGTTCCAGACCACGCTGCCGCCCTGCTGATAGTTCCACTTGTTGCTCCACTGGACGGGCTTCTCGGGGAACTGGCAATAGATGGTTGAGCCCTCGCAGGCGCAGAAGGCATCGGCCGAAACCATGACAACCGAGTTGGGGATAAAGACGCTCTCCAAATCGTGGCAGTTGCTGAAGGCTCCCTTGCCTATGCTGATGACCGACGACGGGATGTTGACCGATGTGAGGCCCAGCGACTCGAAGAACGAATACTGACCAATAGTCTCAACACCTTCGGGTATCTCGATGTCGCCGCCGCTGCCAAAGTAGCCGGTAAGGTTGGTCTTGCTCTCGTCGGCATATACATAATCACCCTCAACATAGCCGTTGACAGTGAGCGCACGCCACGGCTCCTGGTCAAGAGAACCGTAGTAGTAAACATTTTTGACAAACATAAACGCCTCTGTGCCAATGCTTTTTGCCGTGCTTGGCACATAAACTGTCTGCGCCGCATGGCATCCGCGGAAGGCCTTATCGCCAATGGCGACATTCAACGATTTAATGTCTATCGACTCAATACGGCGGCAGTTTGAGAAGGCGCTCTCGCCTATAGTAGTAACATTGCTGCCGATGGTTACCGACTTGATATTCATATTGTTTGCAAACGCCTTGGACGCGATGCTCGTAACCGGATAGGAAACTGCGCCAATAGTCATTTTTGCCGGAATGAACACTTCTGTGATATTGGCATCTTTGTTGTAGCCTGTTACAGTTACTGTATTTCCAACAAGTTTGTATATCACTCCGTTTAAAACCACCTGAGTCTGATTGTTTTGCTGGTTTTGGTTGCCCTCTTGGTTCCCCAGTTTCAGGTCTTCTTCTGGCACATTGGTGCCAGTGAATGCATTAGAAGCTATATATGTAACCGATTCGGGAAGGTCAATTGAAGCCAGACTGCTGCAATCGTAGAAAGCCAACGTGCCAATTGTTTTTACTGATTCTCCTAAGGTTAAAGAATTCAAACTTGTGCAATGAGCGAATGCTTCGGTGCCTATTGTTTTAACTGAATTGCCAATTTCGACCGATTCCAATTTCGTACACCAGCTAAAAGCGTAATCATCGATGCTTTTTACTGAATTTGGAATAGTTACAGATGTGAATCCGCAATTATGGAACACTTGACCTCCAATGCTTGTAAGATTATCAGGGATATTTATCGACGTTAAGCTACTGCAATCGGAAAAGGCGGCAAATCCTATTGTTGTCACTGAATTAGGAATATTTATTGATGTTAAGTTGCCGCAACCACGGAAAGCCTGAGCGCCAATGCTTTTAATTGTTTCTGGCAACTCTATCGATTTCAAACCGCCACATTCATAGAACGCGTCCGCTCCAATGCCTGTTATTGTATAATCAACACCGTTGACATTTATTGTTTCAGGAATGGTTATTGATTCTGGAATGGTTGTGCCTTTGACTCCTGTTAATACAGCCGTTCCCGTTCCGCTACTGAACGAGAATGTCAATTCAAATGGCACAAATTGGGTTCCGTAAAACGCATTTTGGCCAATGGTTGTTGTTTCAGAATTATATTTTACATCTGCAAGATTGTTGCAATAACAAAACGCATAGTCACCAATGCTTTCAACAGAATTGCCGATAGTTACCGATTTTAGATTGTTGCAATTGTAGAACGCATAATCTGGAATAGATGTTACTGCATCGCCAATTACGACTGTTTCCAAATTTGACTTGTTTATTTTGCTTGGATTGAAAGCGTCGGTGTTGTAAGTCAGGGTTTTAATGTTGTAGCATGATTCAAAGGCATAATCATTAATGTGTTTGACTGATTCTGGTATTTCTAATGATGTCAATCCGCTACAAGAGTAAAATGCGTAGTAGCCTATACTATCAACTGAAGTTGGGATTTCTATTGATTTCAAGCTGTCGCAGTCATAGAATGCATAGTTACCAATGGTTTTAACCGAATTGCCTATAGTGACAGAATTCAAACCATCACAATTGTAGAAAGCAGACGTGCCAATGGTTTTAACTGAATTAGGGATTTCTATTGATTTCAAGCTGTCGCAATTGTAGAAAGCGGCGTTGCCAATGCTATCGACCGAACTGCCGATGGTTATCGATTTTAAACCTCTGCAATAATAGAATGCATCATTACCAATGCTTTCAACAGAATTGCCGATAGTTACCGAGTTCAAATTGCTACTATATTGGAACGCGTAATCCGGAATAATTGTAACGGCATCGCCGATAACAACGGACTCCAGGTTTGACTGGTTTATGCTGCTTGGGTTGAAAGCATCGGTGTTATAAGACAAGTTTTTAATGTTGCTGCATGACGAAAATGCATAATCTCCAACAGTATCTACCGAAGAAGGGATGTCTATTGTTTCCAAACTGTTACACTCTGCAAACGCATATCCTCCAATGGTGGTTACAGAACTTGGAATGTCAATTTCTTTCAGACTTGTCCACCTGAAAGCATCGTTTCCTATGTTGGTTACAGAACTGCCAAAGGAGACTGTTTCCAGATTTCGACTTCCGTTAAAGGCAGAATTGCCAATGGTTTCAACAGAATCACCTATAGTTACTGATTTTAGATTATTGCAACTCGAGAAAGCATTTGCGCCGATGCTTTTTACCGAATTAGGAATTGTAACTGAAGTAAGGTTGGAGCCGCAGAACGCATACGGGCCGATGCTTTTGACAGCATAGTTTCTGCCCATTGTTATTGTATCAGGTATCACCAAATCTCCCGAATATGTATTTGAATTAAACCTGATACTTTCATCATCAAGCTCTTCGTAATATACAGCAACCACCTCTATCTCATCCTTGTTCAGCACATGGTATTTGATGCCGTCTTGTGTGAAATAGAGCCCGGCATTTGAAAAATCGGCTTCGTTGTTGATTGTAATTGATTCCAGGTTGTTGCAACCGCTGAAGGCGTTAGCTTCAAAAGAAGTAACAGAACTTGGAATACCTAATGATGTGATTGTGCTGCCATTATTATTAAATGCACCGGCACTAATTGTTGTGACTGTGCTGGGAATGAACGCCACACCGTCAGTGCCTTTGTATCCTGTAAGGATTGTCATTTCATCATCAGCATAAGTGAAATCGGCGGCATTGGTGGTTACTTGGTTCGCTCCCCATGGTGCGCCAGCCGCGTACCCTTTGTATGTGACATTTGGAACTCCTTGGAACGCATCGTTGTAAATAACTTCAACTGTAGGCGGAATAGTTAAATTTTCTATACTACTGCAATTATAAAAAGCATAAGAACTGATGCTCTTAACTGATTTGGGAATTATTATAGATTTCAATCCGGTGCACCCCTCAAATGTTGCTACGCTAATTGTTTCAATCGATTCAGGAATCACAATTGTTGTTAGACTCCTGCAGTCTCTGAATGCATAGCCGTATATATTTGTAACGGATTCTGGTATTGAAACAGATGTCAGGACACCACAACCATCGAACGAACCATAGCCAATGTTTTTTACAGTTCCGGGTATAGTATAATCACCTGTTTTCCCTCCAGGACAACATATCAATTCAGTTTTGTCTTTATTGAACAAAACACCATTTTCAGAAGAATAATTGGGGTTGTCAATACTGACAGTAATAGACTGCAAGTCCTTGCATATGAACGAGCGTGGTTCAATGCATTCTACCGAGTTTCCGATTGTTACAGATGACAGGTTAATACAATCGCTGAATGCATATTCTCCAATGCTTACAACATTGTTTGTAATATCAATTGAGGGCAAATTACAGCAACCTTCAAAAGCACTTTTGCCGATGCAAGTAACGTTGTCTGTTGACAACCAATCATTTACGTTTCGCAAGAAACAGTTTAGAACCATTTATGTAATTGTCAGCGTGTTATGTGTTTTTATTCGCTTTGGTAAGCATAACTGCAAAATGCCATAATTCACTCACAAATGTAACGAAAATCGTTTTAGAGACGCAAAAAACGCTATATTTGACCGAACACTTTACGAAGTGTTTGATTTCAACAATGTGAGCCGATGGCCGAAAGGTTGTCGGCTTTTTTATTGACTGCCAACGAGAAACACTTTTTGTTTCTCGTCTTGGTTCTGCGGTTGCATTCCCCATTCGAGACTCGAACCGAGTGCCGACCATTCGGCCGACATCGAGCGGAACCACCGCCGAGGGGTCCGCGGCGAATGCCGACCAACTACCGAGCGAAACCGAGCGCAGGAACCGACAGGGCGCACGGAATGGGCGGGTCGGTCGGGTGCCAACTCGCTGCACGGCACTGAACGCAGCGCGACGAACAAACTGGCCTGGAAAAAAGAAAAACCGAAAAAAAGAAAAAAGGAATGCAAAACAGAGGGCGTGAACAGAGCGACACGCAAGGTTTTTTGGGGAAAATACTCTTTTCGAGCGCAGCGAGGAAAGGAAGATTTTCCTCAAAAACCCGAAGGGCTTGACCTTGCAGGGGCGCGGCGTGAAGCCACCTTTGCTATTCCTTTTTGGCTTTGGTCTTTTTGCAAGGCAGTTTTCCATTCAAAACTTACATCGTAACATAAAGGGAACATAAAGCAAACATTAAGGAAACCTAAAGGAAACAGCCTGTCGAAATTTTAGCCCGCGACAGCCGAAAAAACCACTTATGCGCGAAGCGCGCCAACTTCCTCTACGGGTGGGTGGTTGGGGGCTGGCGAGGGCAAAGTGGCAAGCGGCGTGGGGCGCGTTGAATGTGCGAGGGCGGCGACGTGCTTTTGTGGGCTGTGGCTTGCGGATTGTCGGGACGCCGACAAGGGCTGCGAGGTAGCGGAATGTAGAAGGCTTGGCGTGGCGGCACGGTGTCGGACTGTGGGGTGCGAACATTGCAGACCATATTGGGTGAGCCTGTGCGGTTGGATATGGTCGGCAACGTGGTGCGTGGGGAAAGTCCGTCGCCGCGCTTGGGTTGGAAGCCTTCGGAATGAAGCGGACGCGCTGCGCTTGGGAAAGAAAATGAACAAATCCTTTGCGGTGCGAGACCACCCTGCAGCGAGGCACGAGCCGCAGAGTGACTTGAGCACGGCAAAAACCGCTTACGGCGTTCCGACGTGTAGCAAGCGGCGAAGGGAAAAGCGCGAGCCGACCGATTGTGTGCGTGGCGGCTGGGTGCGCGAGAAAGAAAACTTGACAAGGACTGAATGTGCGATAGCGTGAAGTTTGCGGGCAGCGTGCGAGGGCGGTCAGTGCGGCGCGTCAGGAAACTTGCACCGAATTGTGGGCTGGCAAGTGCCGACGGTCTGCGGAATGCAGAAGGCTTGGCGAGAGCAAAGGGCACGGCATCGGGAATGTGGGTTGGGCGTTGGTACGCCATATCGAGACCGAAGGTCGAGATACGGTCTGCCAACGCGAAGGGTGGAAAAATTCCTGATACTGTGCTGTGGGTAGGAAGCCTTCGGAATGGAACAGACGCGGCGGCTCTTGGATTATAAACAAACTGCTTGCGGTGTGAAACCACCCTGCAGTGAGGTACGAGCCGCAGAGTGACTTGAACACGGCAAGACCTCTGTCAGTGCGGCTGGTTTCGGTGCAAATTTGGCTGTGGAAAGAGCGCGACCGCCCGTTGAAGGGCTTGCCATTATGGCAATACAGGTGTGGTTCGGTGTATTTGGTTGGTGCTTGGGCAATGGTGGAACGGCTTGCACTGCACTCCCCTTACCGCTCTCCTGAAGGCGGAAAAAAAGACGCACGCGGTGGGGAATTAAAGAGGTCCCCACGCGGATTTTTTTTAACTGAAGGGTGGCAGCGCAGTTTAACATAATGCAAACTATCACTGACAGCGCAAGTGTAGGAGCACCGACGGAACGAGCTGTTCTGATAGTTTACATTATGTTTAAGCCTTGCGTCTGCCCTCGCTTTGCGAAAAAACTCGTCTGCGAAGCACCTTGTTTTCTACTATGGGTGTGGCGGGCGGGCATACGTCGGCGCAGCCACCATTTCAATTATCGGCGGCTAAAGCCACCGACACTAAACTGACAGGACAGATAGGACAACAATAGGACTGATACTGCTGCGGCAAATAACCACGGAACACACTAAACACACGGAAAGGGCTTGCTAAAGCAAGCGGCACAGAACGGAAGGCGCGGCAAATATGCCGCTCACCGAACAGGCATTTTTTCATCGGATTATCGGGATAAGGCGATAACGAGATACGATTAGGCGGCAGTATTGAGCACATCGGCTGGTGGCCGACAATAGTTTTGCCGCAACTAATTTATTGTTCAACCAAATAATTGTACCACTATGAGTAAAGTGAAAGACAATCTGGTAACCGAGGGTTTATCAGGAAAAATCGGTGGCCGTTACTGCTTCCGCAACAAAAACGGCAAAACTATCCTCTACCGCTTGGGTATTCGCTCGGGCGAGTTGAGCGACGCACAGTTGGAAGTTCAAGAGAAGTTCAAACTTGCCGCAGCGCAAGCACGAGCCGACTTGAAGGACGCAACGAAGAAAGCCGAATGGGAAGCCGTGGCTCAATCATCGGCCAAGTATTCAACCGCTTACGGTGCGGCTATGTCGCACTACTACGGAACGCTCTAAAAGAAGCGAGAAGGCAAACGAAAGGGCGGCGAGAGCCGCTCTTTCAGTTTTGCGACGAAGCAAAGTGAAATAGGACAATGATAGGACGCAATAAGACAAATACTATGGAAACGATACTGAAATATTTAGGCGCAGCCGCTTGCGGTCTGCTGGCCTACCTTGAACCGACTTTGCCGTTTATGGGTGTCTGCACAGTTGCCGTTTTGTACGACGTGGTGAGTGCGTGGCGGTTGGCGCGTCGAGCGAGTACGGCGCAGCCGAACAAAGCGAGTGGCAAATTCAAATCGAGTGCATTGGGCAAAGTGACGGTTACGCTGGCAAAGGTTTACGGGCTTATCCTATTGGCCTATTTGGTTGAGAACGTCGTTTTTGAGGGAATGAATATGCACCTGCCAAACATCGCAGCTGGTGCGGTCTGCTTTTGGCAACTATGCTCAATTCTCGAAAACGAGGCTTCCTGCAATGACAGCAAATGGGCACGAATAGCACGGCGCATATTGATAGACAAAACCGAACGGCACTTTGACATTAACCTCAACGAACTAAAATCTACTGACAATGAGAACGATAAATGAAATTATAATACACTGCACGGCTACGGCCGAAGGGCGTAACGTGACAGTTGACGAGCTGCGTGCCTGGCACAAACAATGTGGATTCCAAGATATTGGTTACCACTATGTTGTAACGCTCGACGGCGATATTGTGAACGGTCGGCCGATAACAATGTGCGGCGCACATTGCAAAGGCCACAATGCCAACTCGATTGGCATTGCCTACGTTGGCGGTCTTGACGCTTGCGGCAAGCCTGCCGACACACGAACACCTGCACAGCGCGACGCGCTGAAGGTGGCGGTGCGAGTGCTGCGAGACGTTTTCGGTGACGTGCCTGTGCACGGACACAACGAATTTGCAAACAAGGCTTGTCCTTGTTTCAACGTGGCAGCGGAATTTGGGAATGGAACGCAGAGGGCGCAGAGGACAATATAGGACACAGAGGACGGATTAACGGTTTAACGGGATAGGCAATAACGACAGAGCGGCGGCTAAAGCCACCTAAACTTTAACCACGGAACACACTAAAAACACGGAAAGGGCTTGCTAAAGCAAGCGACACGGAACGGACAAACTACGAAAAGAACGGAAAACACGAAAGCGCGGCGAGTACGCCGCGAACACAACAAACAAAAACACGAAAAAGAGCGGCGGCTAAAGCCACCGACACTAAACAAACAAAACTATGATTGACAGACACACAAAAATGAACATTAAGGTGCAGACTATTTGGCTGTTGGCATTGGCGGCAATATGGTTGCTTTGGGGTTGTAAGTGCGGCAAAATGGTGAGCCAAAACAATTTGGTTGTGGATAGCACGGCACAGAGCGAGGAAACTACAATTATTGAGGTGGTGGCGGCACGGAAGGGCTACGGACAACAAACCACAGACAACGGAACGTTTGCAAGGATTGCAAACAAAACGGACAGGACACACGGCGAGCTAAAGCTCACCACGCTTGACGGACAGTGCGGCGAGTACGCCGCACACCGAACAAACACGACAGCAAACAACGGACTGTTTGCAAGGATTGCAAACAAAAAGAACAGAACACGGGAAAATGGCGGGCTGAATCCCACCACACGAAACGGAAAGGCAACAAGCGAAAAACAAACGACTGACACGGACGATATTGTTGCCGACCTTATTGAGAACGGCGGCGGTGTGGTGAAAATAACGAGGACAAACAAAGCAACATCAACAACAGACCGACAACAACAGCAACTCAACAGAGAGATACAACGACGGAATGACTGGCTTTTCAATTTGGGTGTGGTGGTGGCGGTTGGAATGTGGGTGGCGAGGCGATTGAGGAATTGAATGAGAGAAGGATTGAATGAGAAGGGCAAGCGCAGAGGCTTGCCTTTCTTTTTTGCATAGAATGCAAAAGGAAGAAACGGAACGCAGACGACGGATAGGACAAAGAGGACGGCGTAAATGCCTTACGCTAAACGGAATACGGACGCAAAGTTTTGCAAGTGGCTTGGGTGGTAGTGCGGTGAGGGACGAACCGCGAACGCTCGGAACTTGCAAACGGCTTGGTGCGAAAATTCCGCGAAAGCGAAATAGAAAAAGCAAACTTTCACTTGAAAAAAATTATTGCGCATTCGCATTAACACAAAAACGTATTTTTGAGCCACTTACAACAAAATTGCTATGGAAACAGTTCCTAAACAAGTACGTTACCCCTCGCTGTTCCCTTACCAACTTGCCAAACACGCTGAGGTAAGTCGGCGAACGATGACAAAATGGATTGGCGAGCAACGCTCGCAACTTGAAAACTGCGGCTATGTTGTCCGTCGGCAACGGCTATTGCCTCCTTCCGCAGTAAAATATTTGTGTGATTATTATTGCATCATTTTATAAAAACAGAAACGACCATCTTTCGACGGCCGCTACTTACTATTTTCTGTAAAATTGAGGATAGCTTGTGTTATGGGTTCTCAACTTTGTGTGTCAATTCTTCATTCAAAACTTCGTCTTTCCCAATCAACTGACGAACCAATTTAAATACCATTGTGCACGGATTGTGCTTGGCGTAGCGACAATCGGTATATTCTTTGCTTTTTGCCTCTGCAAACTTTAAGGCATTGTCCATAGAACCGTATGTAGTCATAATTCGATAGTTTTCGGCATCGTTCTTTGCATACACATACTTTTTCTTTGACTTATATTTTGGTGATTTGTTCACTTCGGCAGAAATGGCTGCTTGATACTCGTCGCGGTGCATTGCTGTTGTGCGGTTGACAAAATGATAAAGATACCACAACTCAAACGCTTCATTGCTCCACGCGCAGCATATACCTTTTTCTGCGGCTTTAGTTATGGCACTGTTGAACTTAGCATCAGGGAATGAGTCTTTGTCAAACACAGCCCAAACACGGTCGTAATTGCCATTGTCTCTGAGTTCTATGGCCTTATTGACAACATTAAGCGTATTTTCACCCAACCCAAGCACATCAATGTCATACACGTATGTGCCACGGTTAAAGGATTTGAAAGCCTTGAAATAATTAGGCTCGGTTTTCTTACCTTCACACACAATGAGAATATGACACCTAACTTTAAGAGGCTCGTGCTTTTGTGCCTGTTTTGCGTATCGTCGTACGAGTGCTGGCTCTAATTTTATTCTATTTGCTGGCATACGCTTATCATTTTAATCGTTGGTAATGTATGGAATAGCCCCGTAACGGCCAGCAATGTAATTTTTCTCATAGTTGGCATCGTTGCGAGGCTTTGAGCCGTCGGGCAACACAATATCTGTCAAACTGTATAAATCGGTTTGTTCAGCATCGTTTTTCTCGGTAAACCAAATCTGGTCACGCCTAAGCATTTTAGTTGACAACAAATGAGTGTCGTGAGTGGTGAAAATTAATTGGGCGTTTTTTGGATTTTTCTCTTTATTATTGAACAAACGAATGATTTCCTGCGAAATAAGCGGGTGCATTTTCGCATCTAATTCGTCAATAACCAAAACGGCCCCCTTCTCCAATGTGTCGAAAATTGGACCCGACATATCAAACAACTTACGAGTACCCGAAGATTCTTTTTCATCGAACGGGAATCTGACAGAACCACAAGATGCCCCTTTCTTGTTATATAAGTTATGCACAGATTCGATTTCGATTTTCTTCTGGCCTGCGACTTTAGTAAGCAGAGCCATTAATTCTTTTGGGGCGTCATTAGGAATTGTTATTTCCTCTTCGTGTGTTGAAATCTCGCCGAACCCCAATTTTAGTTTTTTGAACAAGTTCATAGCTTCCCGACTTGCTTCTTTCTTTTGGTGGAAAAGCGATTTTGAGAAACCGCGATATTCTTGGTTATTAAGACCCGAAACAGCATTGAAATCGGACTCAAACCACGAAATGACTTTGTTTGAGATTTCGCCCCCCAATTGAGCGCAAAGAGAAAGGAATAGACGGTTGTCGTTCACTTTCGATTCCAATCCTGTGCCTTCAGGGAACATTTTATCTTCAAAAGCAATGCCTTCTTTGGTTCGGATGAAAAGTGTCTGCTCTTTCGAACGTACCGTTGTTTTGCGGAACAGCCATTCATCGACAATTTTAGTTTGCGTATAAGAAAAACCGTAGCGATAGCAGTAATCGTCTTGCAAGAAAGACACTTCAAACAATGTTGGTGTCGTATTATCTTTCAGCAGCAAAAACGGTTCATATAAAAGAACTTCGTTAGGATTCAGTTTTACCGAAGTCAGCACACACAACTTCATAGTTTGCAGGGCTTTAACCAAATTTGATTTTCCACTCGAATTGGCACCATAAACCGCCAACGTTTTAAGAATATCGTATGATTTTGTGGAAAATACGTTCTCTTTTGCACCCTCACTCAACTTTTGTGCTTGCATTGAAAATGTTTTCTTCTCGTAAAAAGAACGATAGTTTCCAACTGTAAAATCCAGTAACATAGCTATATGCTTTAATGATTCATACAAAAAACTATCTGCAAAGATATAAATATGAGACAAACTTGTGTTGAGATATGAGAAAAAATCTCAAATTTTAACACGGGCGGACTTGTGATACCTTATTTACCAAAATACCTGCTTGCCGTTTTTATATTCAAAAATGCGTTCTTCGTGGCCTTTAGTAAGGTTCTTTAGCAGATATATTGCTCCAGAAGGTACATTGTCATATATTAGAGAGTCTGCCGCAGCGTATTGCTTTCCCATTGATTGCCAGCCCGTTGAGTCGGCATAAAGAAGCTCGTACAACTGTCCTGCCTGAACGAAATTATCATCGTTACGTGGAATGTAACGGATTTTGGCAATCTGCTGCGGACTGTCGAACACCAGACCCAACCAAGCGTGATGAGGCTGAATGGCATCAACGTATGTGAGCACGTCGCCGTCGAAAGCATTCTTGGTTGAAAATTCTTCAGAGCTAAAATTTTGTGCACCGATAATTTCACCCGAAAGCAGTTCGCCCTGTGCGTTGTAGAATTCCATTTCGCCTACATTGAGCCACGACCAAATGGGCGAAACGTATTTAATGTATTTGAACTTCTTTGCCGATGTGAGTTCTATCTCGTTCCAATACATTTTGGGCATTTCGCTTATGGTGCATATAAGTGTCGAATCGCTGAAATCGGGATTGTTAGCACCGACAAAGACCCCATCGAGCATACGCTTTAGGAATACGTTGTGCGCCCGCTTGATAAAGTATTTTCGGTAAAGCACCATTTGTTGAGTTTTGGCGTTGTTTGGCACAAAGTTGCGGCGGCCTTCGGCTGTAACCACAAACGGGTATGACAAAGGCAAGTTTTTCCGACCATCGTAAAATGACGGGAAATACACCACCGAATCGCTGACATTCAAAAACTTACACTTGCCATCCTTAATGGCCGCCCAATCAACAAAAACAAAACCATTGTTCCAGACTTTCAGGTAGGCGAATTTATTGCTATTGGGATTGCTTTGTATCTCAAAATCAACATCGTAGCCTTTGAAATACTCTTTTGAGACATCAATCATACAAGCATTTCGGAAAAATGGCGGAATAGGTTCTTTGCCACAAATCTTGGCCAACGATTTCGGATTCTCGGAAAAAGTCTCACGCCATATTTTGGGCAAGTTTTTCCAACCCACATAGAATAGCCAATTGTCAAGATGTTTATCCTCAAAAGTACACTCAACGTAACAATCAAGAGTTGAATCGGGGGTTAAAACCGCGTTCCAACAGTGCCAGTCGAAGATTCCGTCTTTAACGCAAGGTATGCCAAACGAGCGCATTACAAAGTCAACATAATCAGTGAAGTCTATACACTGACCAACTTTAATTTTATCTAATGTTGACGGGCGAAGTGTGCTGCTGTAAATGTTGGTTTGAAGGTTGTGTATTTCGCGTTGTTTCAGCACTTTCAGTATCTCGTTGGCAAGCAACCGAGTGGTAATTTCCTGACCAGTAACTCTAAGGCTGTCTAATATGTACCCATATTTATCCAAAAAGAACTGACGCCAGTCTTCAAGATACTCATCACCCACGCGGTATGGCAAAACATATTCGAAAAAGGCGGAATCAGAGAGATGCTTGTTCCAACTTTGCCCATAGAATTGGAACGCATTGTTTATGTTCCTGCTCAGATATTCGGCTGTTAGTTGCTTGCTATCAGGAATATGACGCGAGCGTGCTGAATGATGATTCTGAAAATAGTTGTTGAGCAGTTTTTTCTCTTCGTGATAAGTAACATCGCTCAGCGACAGAGAATCGAGAAACAGGTAAAAATCAAGCAAGTCGCGATTGTCGGTTGTATAGTAATGCTTGGCATTATCAAGTAAGAATTTAGCCGCATTCAATTTTTTCGGTTCATCTCGATAAGATGCCAAAACATTTTCAAAGTCACCACCGCCGCGATTACAGGATGCGAAAAGCAATACTGCAACCAACAAATAAGTTGAGCATTTCATTACGTGTGCCATTTTAATTGTTTTATCTATTAAATTCATTGTAACACGGGATTTTATGTTATCTTCCATCAGCAACCATCAACCATTCCATCTTTTATTCTGATTACCCGACTTGTGTGTTGAGCTATAAATTCCTCGTGCGTAACAATGACAACGGTTTTACCTTGACTGTTGATGTCTTGCAAAATCTGCAACACCTCTGATGTTGTAGTTGAGTCAAGTTGGCCAGTTGGTTCGTCGGCCAAGATAATATCGGGATTGCCGATTATGGCTCGGGCAATGGCGACACGCTGCTTCTGACCGCCGCTGAGTTCGTTTGGAAAATGAGTGGCCCAATTGCGCAGACCAAATTTGTCGAGACAATCGAGAGCCTGACGGTTACGCTCTTTTTGCCCGACACCCCTATAAAACAGCGGCAAGGCGACATTCTCAACAATGTTCTTATAGTTGATAAGGCTTGCCGACTGAAACACGAAACCCAATATGCGGTTGCGGTAGCGGGCGGCCTCGGCAAACGAAAGGTTCTGCATCAAAGTTCCTTTTATCAGGTATTCGCCCGAGTCGTATTTGTCAAGCAGCCCCAAAATGTTAAGCAGTGTTGATTTGCCAGAACCCGACGCACCCATTATCGAAACCATCTCGCCCTGCCCGATATGCAGATTAATGCCTTTCAGCACATCGAGTTTGTTGAAAGCCGTGGTGTACGATTTGCATATATTGCGCAGCTCAATCATTGTCTTTGTCAATATCGCGTGTAATAACATTGTCGCGGACATTCAGGCCGTCGGTCACTTCACAGAAAACGCCATCGGAAATGCCTGTGTTTATGTAAACCCGATAAGGTTTGTTTGTGTTGGTGTCTTTGGTGTTGACGTATGCGGTATCGCCCGAAAAGCGGATGAAACGTTCCTCGATGGCCACAACACTATCGCGGCGGTTTAGTACAATTTCTGCCGTTGCCGAATACCCCGAGCGTATTGTCGGCATAGAGTCGGTTATCTCAAATTCGGCATCGATTGTGTACCGCATCATACCGTTCACCTGCACACCTTTGGCCGACACTTTGGTTACCTGTGCCACCACTTGCAGCGAATCGTAGGCATTGAATGTCAGTGTAACATTTGTTCCGAATTTGATATACTGCAAATATTGCTCGGCTACCTGAGCACGGAAAACAAAACGGTTCATTGCCGCCAAAATGGCCACCGTTGTGCCTTGATTGTAGTTGTTACGCTCTATCACCGACGCGCCTTCTTCGATGGGAATGTCGATAATTGTGCCGTTGGTGCTCGATTTCACAACATTTGCCATATCGCTGCCATCGGTATATCCACGGCTCGAAATGTTATACAGATTCTGCGCCGTGCGGTACTGTTCCGACACTTGCGAAAACTCTTTTTCAACGCTTTCAAACTCGGCTTTTGCAATAACTTTTTTGGCGAAAAGTATTTTGGCCCGTTCATAATCGGCTTTTCTGTTCTCATACGATATTCTTGTGAGTTCGACATTGCTGCGCAGATTCTCGATGTCGGACGAGTTTGGCACAAGTTTGATGGTGGCCACAGGTTGGTTTGTAACAACAAAATCGCCCACCTTCACTTTTATTTCTTCCAAAATTCCAGAAATCTGCGATTTGACTTCTATCTCTTTTATGGGATACACATTGCCAGGAATGCGTGTTTTTTCCTCAATGGTGCGAATCTGCGGATTGACTGTCGCATAATATTCATTATCAGCCGAAATCAGTTTGTAGGCTATTGTGCCAGCAACTGATAGAAAAACGGCTGTAGAAATCACATTAAAAACTTTCATATTCTGTTAACCTCTGTTTTCGAACCTGATGGCATCGACAGGCATAATGCGCGATGCCTTGATGGCGGGGAACAAACCAGCCGCAATGCCCGACAGCACAAGCACCCATAATGCGAAAATCACCATAGGGATATTCAACTCGGTTTGCGACATAATGGACTGTTCCGACACCAACGCACCAATCAGCAAATCGATAATCTGCAACGCGCCATAGCCAAGCAAGATGCCGACAAGCCCTGCCGACAGCGTTATCACCACCGATTCGGCCATTATCAGGCTGACTATTGAGTGCGGCTCGGCACCTACAGCTTGTCGTATTCCAATCTCGTTGGTGCGTTCTTTGACAATTATCAGCATAACATTGCAAATGCCTACAATGCCGCTCAAAAGAAAGCAAAGTCCGACAATCCATATAACCACATTGATGCTGTTGAAAAGGCTCTCGAACGATGAAGTCTGCGCCTCGATGTTTGAAACATACAGAGCCTGACTGTCTTCTTTGTCAAAGTTTGATTTGTAGGCGATGTAATTCTTTAGTTCCTGCTCAAAGTCTGTGGTGTTCACATCGTTATTCAACAAAAGGCAGAACGAGTTGAATGTAAGGCTGTAGCCAAAGCAACGCAGATAATTGTCGTAGTGGATGTAAACCGAATTGACATCGGAAACGCTGAAAATATTGTCGTTCTTTATTATGCCGACAATCTGAAAATACTCGCCAGCAATCTCAACATTTTTGTTCAGAGCCTGTTTTTTGCCAAACAGCGAGTTTGCAACATTCTCGCCAATTACAGCCACATTCCGCTTCCGTTGGGTGTCAAACAGGTTGAAAATTCTGCCGCCACGCTTCGCTTCCAAAAGCCGCACTCTGAAAAACGCGCTGCTGACACCCGAAATGTTAAATGTCTCAACCCGTTCGGCATTTTTGACTGTTGAGTATGTTGATATTTGCGGCGATATGGCTCGAATCTCATCGCTGTACCGCATCTGCAATTCGGCCAAATAACGGTCGTCGAATGTTATTGGCACACCCTCGCCAATATTTTTGTAGGCTTGCGATGTGGTTCCGCCATAGACATACATACTTTTTTGCGCGAACGAGCTGAACATCAGCATAACGCCCTTGCGGAAACCTTCGCCCGCACCCAACAGCACAACCAAAATGAAGATGCCCCACGCCACACCAAAACCCGCAAGCACAGTGCGCACTTTGTTTTGGCGAATTGAATTGATGATTTCGGATAATGTTTCGGCGGATGGCATTTACAAATAATTGACAGAAAGCACATTGATTTCAGCCAAAAGTATTGTGTTACATACACACGCGGCAAAAAAGAAATGCCGAAAAGCGGTAAAATCTTACCATTTTTCGGCATTATTTTGCTATAAAGTGTAAGGGTGCTTACATAATCACAACACCTTCGGGAACTTCGAAAGTGGAAGGGGCGATTTCGACATTTTCTTGAATCTCAACAGCTGTTTGGTTAAGTATTTCAACCATTCCCAAACTCATTGTTGATTTCAGCACAATACCTTTCCAAACCGACACTTCACCGTTCACAGTCTGCCCAGCCTGTGTCATTTGTACCGAATATTTTTTGCAAGGCTTGCCCGCAATGTTTTCCTCACCCAACTCTTTAATGCTGTATTTCTCGATTGTTTCGGGCGTTAGGTTCAGATAGTTGATTGGTTTTTCAGGCGCAATGATTTTCTGTCCGACTTTTTGCGCCATATTGATGGAATAGGTGGTGTCGCTGAACTGCAGCGATTTGATTTCGGTTTTGCCCATAGGCGTTTCGGCCACCATCAAGGCGGCTTCCTTTTGCCCGTAGTTGTCGAAATACTGTGTGCCTGTCATCTTGATGCCCTGCGTTGTCATCTCGCATTTGATGATGGCCGATTTCAGTTCGTAACGTGCTTCTTGCGCGCTTGACATAGTGGCAGCAAAAAGCGCGGCCACCACAATTGATGATTTTAAGATGTTCATAATCTTTAAGTTTTAAGTTAAATTTAATACTCTATTGCGTGCCAAAATTGGCTGTAAAAATTGTCGGTTTCCATTAGTTGGCTGTGTGTGCCCTGACACTCAACCTTGCCATTACCCATAACAACAATATTGTCGCTTATGAGCTTGGCAGTGTGCAGCCTGTGCGTAACAAAAATAATGATTTTGTCGTGTTTCAGCGTCTGAAGCAGATTGCATATAAAATTTTCGGTAATGCGGTCCATTGCGGCTGTCATTTCATCCAAAATCAGGATTTGCGACGGATTGTATAACGCACGGGCAAAGGCTAAAAGCTGTTTCTGTCCGCCCGAAAGATTTATACCTTCTTCGCCAACAATGGTCATTAAGCCCTGTGGCAAGGTGGCGATGAACTTGTCGAAACCATATTTTGTGCAAAAGCCCCAAACCTCATTCAAATCGGTTGGCGCAGCACCAAAGCAAATGTTGTCGGCAACTGTTCCATTAAAAATGTAAACATCTTGCGGCACCACCGATATTAAGTTGCGATACTGACCAAGCGGATAATCGTTGATATTAGTGCCGTTGATGCTAACGCAACCGCTCTCGGGCGCATAGAAACGCTCGATTATCTGACATAAAGTGCTTTTGCCGCAGCCGCTTTCGCCAGTGATTGACGTTATTGTTCCTCGTTTGAACACCAAACTGACATTGTTGAGCAGCAGCTTATGGCCGACGAATCGGAAATTGATGTTTGAAACTGACAGTTCGGCAACAGTGTCAACGGCTTTTTCTTCCGCAGAAACATCATTCTCTGTTTCATTCCCTGCTATTTCAAACATACGGTTGAAGGCTACCTTAGCCTCGTTTATTGGAATTGCCACAAGTGCTAAGTTGGCGATGGACGGAAACAGTGTGCCCGAAATGCCTATTATTGCCATCATCTCGCCTATGCTGATGCCGCCGCCAATGACGCGGAACGCGCTGTAAGCGATTATGCCAATAAGAATTGCGTTTCCAGCCATTCCTGAAGCCACGCCAATCCGAATCTGTGTTGTGCCCAAATCGTACACTTTGTTCTGAAAGGCATTGTAAACGAACGTGTTGATTTTTTGAAAAACGTTCTGCCTGTTGAAATTCTTTATTGTTGCCACTCCGTTGATGGTATTGATAAAGTTGCTCTCGGTTTGGGCATAACCCACCATAACAGCCTTTTGCTGCGCTATTATTTGTTTGTTGTACCGATAGATGATATAGAAAAACAAAGGCATACAAACAACAGCTATAATACCCACCTGCCACGAATAGTAGAACATAAAGACAATGGAAGTGAGAGCCACCAAAACATCTATTACCGTGTTGCCAGCCAACGAGCTTATCACACTCTGTATGCGGCGTGTATCGTTCAGGCGGGCAACCATATCGCCTATCTTTCGCGTATCGAAAAAAGGTTTGGGCAGGCTCAACAGCCGCTCGTAAAAGAAATCGATTATGCGGTTGTTGAAATTACGGCTTTGGGTAATCATCAGCTTTTGACGGATAGCTGTAACAAAAATCCTTATCATCAGCAGAACACCGACCAGCACCAAACCCAAAACAAGTTTGCGCACGTTCTTCTCGGGTAGAACCTCATCGACAAGTTTCTGCGAGAAAACCGACATTACCATTCCCAACACGGCAATGGCAATGCCAATCACAGCACTTGCCGATAAGATGCCAATGTCGTCGGTTATCAGTTTCTTAATCCATTGTTTTTTTTGTGTCGAGATGTCTTTCTGCATCTTGAACCCTTTGTTTGGCTCAAGTGTAAGGCACATTTTTGACAACCATAGCGCATTAAGTTCTTCAGCCCCATAACTTACAATGCCTTTGGCAGGGTCGCCTATTATGAATTGGCCGTTCTGAAAACCGTAGCATACAACATAATGCTCATACTTGTTTTCGAGCGTAAGATGCAGAATAACAGGCTTGCCGTGTTCAATTAGCGCGTTTGTGTCAGCCTTGCAGCCTTCGGCTTCAAAACCTGCTGCTTGCGCTGCCTGATACAAACCTAAAAGAGTTGTGCCGCGGACTGTTGTGCCGCTCAGTTCACGCAGATGCTGAATAGTTGAATCACCGCCATAATATCTGATGAGTGCAAGCAGACACGCCGCCCCGCAATCAGTAGCATCGTGCTGTTTGACAAACGCTTTTTCTATCTGTTTTCGGTTCATAATTCCTGTAGGACTTGCAATAAGTCGTTAATCATTACAAAGCCACGGAAATGCTTTGCAAGCTGTCCATCGCCGTTGTAAACAAATGTCTCGGGTGTTGTGAGAATACCTAATTGAGACGGAAAGACAAACTTGTGGTCGAACAGAAGCACTGCGCTGTCGATAGTGCTTATGGGATATGTCTTTTCCAATACAGCCACCTCGCTTTGTGAAGCGAAAGTTACAAACACGGGTAGCGCGTTGCGTGGCAACTCTTTCAGTCGCAGCAATTCGCCAAATTCCGATTGACATAACTCACACCCAGGATGATAATAGAATATAACCATTGGTTGCCCTGTGGCGCATAAATCGCCCAAATTGACGGGCAGACTATCGGCTGTTGAAAGAGCTATGTGCGGAATGGTCTGCAATTGCAACTCTTGCTGCTCACGCTGCGCCTTCTCGGCATAGTGCCTTTTTACTTGAAAACCAAGCAATATGAATAAAACTATGGCACAAACCGCCACTGCTGACAAGCCAACGGTTTTAATGGTCTTACGTTTCATTTTTTTGCAAATCAGGTGAGATAAAGTACAAGGAACATTGCCAACACAATGTAGAACAGGTAGCCCACGCCATAGCCCGACATCACATAGCGGAATCCCTGCCAATAGCTGCATTTGTTCTCCACAGCAAATAACTTAGCCATAAAGAACCAATACACAATCTCAAACACATTGACAGCGGCAAGCGGGATAAGCAGCCACGGCTCTGCCGTTTCGGTATTGGCAAGGCACGTGAGCGAAATATACTGTTGAAAATCTAATGTATTTTCACCTGTGAATAGAATATAAGCACAACTCAATATCGAAGCACCGAACATTATAATATCGGCCTTGAGTGCCACATTGAAACACGATGAGTAGTTTGCACTCTCAATGTCGTTTGCAAACAACTCCTTCAGAAACAGACATAAAGCCGTGTAGGAAACACGCAGAAGGATAATTAACGGAACCAGCGCAAACCCAACCCATCTGTACTTGAAAAAACTTTCAAGGTACTTTTCCTTCATTTCTTCAGGCAAATCGAGATTGCTTATCTGCGGAATTGATACGTATTCCTGCTGTATGTAGGTTATAATCAGAAGTATGCTTGTGAGTATAAGAAAAAACGGTAGTTTTTTTAGGTGTAGCATATTGTTGTTTTTAGTACGAAATTGTCAGAAAAATCTTGAACTGATTTTTGACAAATTTATTGGTTGGGAATAGGACAATTCCCATAAAATCATACTAAAAAACGGTAATTATTTACCAATAATTGGCAAAATATGCACACCAATCCCAACTAACTCAGCCTATTCTGTTTTAGAAAAATTGATTGTAGTGTTATCAGATACAAAATAGTTGTTGAGTTGTGCTGCCGCTTCGTTATTAAGATTTGATATATCGTTAATTATCAATCCTTTCTCCATTAGCAAAATTCGAGTTGAAACATTATTGACAAATTCCAAATTGTGACTCGACACTACTATTGTTGTACCGAGTTGTTTGTTCATTGCTTGTAGAAGGTTGGCCATAATTATTTGCGATGACGGGTCCAAATAGTTGAAAGGCTCGTCAAGAATCAAAACCTTAGGGGATACAATCATTGCACCTATAATGCCGATTTTCTGACGATTGCCAGCCGAGAAATCGCGAATAAGTTTTTGTTCGCCAAGAATCTCGTCGTTCATAAATTTACTGAACTGTTCAAGGCGTTCACGCAAAATGGCATCGCTTATTTTATACACAGCAGCTATAAAGCCGAAATACTCCTCGGGTGTATAAAAATCGATTAGAAACCGACCGTCGATAAACGAGCCTGTGTATTCTTTCCATTGCTCGTCATCGCAAACTTTTAGTCCATTACTGCAAACATAGCCGCGGTCGGCTTTAACCAAATCGAGCATAAGGCGCATAAGCGTTGTCTTGCCAGCACCATTGTTGCCAACCAAGCCAACTATTTCGCCCGATTTTATTGTAAGCGAAGGAATATTGACAACTATCTCGCCACGATAGGCCTTGACTAATTTATTTATTTGAATTTCCATAATTTATCAGTTTCTAAAACGCTCCATCATTTTATAGCGTTGGGTTTTGAATATTTTTTGCAATAGTCTGAAATATTGTTTGCGCAACAAGATTCCCGCAATACCGATACTCAATAGTAATAAGTACGCGAAGTTCTCATCAAAAAGAATTAAAAATAAGAAAATCAACCCCGCTGCAACTATATAAATTATTAAACTTATAATGGTATACATACTATTATAACCGTCAAAGTTCATAAATGCTGATTTATTGATTTCAAGCCTACCTGTCGAAAACATTGTTGTGAAATATGCAAGATTAATAAAGCCCACACTATAAAGTATTAAAGCAAACGCTTCTAATAAAGATATTGTACCTAAAGCCATTGAAGGAATCAGAACCAATCCGCCTGTAAGAGTAAGTACTGAACAAAAGGTGAATTTTCTTTCCAATAGTTCAACAAAAGATATGGGTTTGCTCAATAATCCACAAAAATAATTGGCTTCGACACCAAGAAAGAAGTTAACTTGAAACGCCATAGCAAGTAAATTTATTGCGTAAAATATCGTGACAATATGGGAAAAAAGAGATGTATGATTTATTCCACCAATAGCAAAGAATATACACATTTCTGCTTCCATAAGCAACAATAAAAACAAGCAACTTCTCATTCGCTTTGACCGCCATAAAGTAACAAATTCCATTTTTAAGAAAGAGAAACCGAATGATTGTCGTTCGCGACAGACTGTTATCGAAGAATCGGCATAATCATTTGTTTGCCTGTATAGGTATAATGCTAATGTGCAAAAAGACAAATAAGATAACAGGCAACCGATTAACAGCATTTCATTATATTTGGCATAGAGAAAAACATACGCAAAAGCCGCTATTAATTCGATAAATAAAACTACGATATATGAAACTGCTGTTATAGTTTTCCATATTGCAGAACTGCGGGCAAACAGTTTAATAGTTAATCGGTTGAACACCGATACAAGATATGATAGAAGTATGACAAGTGTAGCATAGAGTGCGTTGAAATATGTGAAACAGAATGGTATAAACAACACAAACTGATACAAACACCATCCATTTAAGATATCGTGCAATAATTCGTATTTGCACCACACATTCTCCGATATAGGCCTTGCGCGTATGAAGTCAGGCTTATACAATGGTGGGTGCATAAATAATATCTTTAGCAGCATATCGCTTACTGCGAACACACAAACTATTAAGAGTGAAAATTGCTCAATTGGAATTTGATATAGAAATTCTTTAAATTGTAGAAGATGCCATTTATTAAGGAATAGCAGAAAAGAAATGCTTGCTAAAATTATAATTGAAGCAATAATATTCCCCTTCAAATTCGGGGTTCGCAGCCTTTTACGAAAATCAATGGCAAATAATGGTATTATCATAATTTATAAAAAAAGCAGGCAACAAATGCCTGCCAAATTTACACAAAAAAGTGCTGATTAGTACGTACTCTCAAAACAGCCACTATCGTAAGCAGCCGAAAAAAAGCCAGCAGCCGAGAGTAACCCGCCCCAGCCAATAACGGGTACGGCGCATAAAAAGCAACTTGTAATACCCGCAATCATTTTAAATGCACACCCGCCCTCTGAAGCACCAGCTTCCACACATTCCATCTGTTCAAAATTCAACTTTTCCATAAATCTAAAAGTTTTTAAAGTTAGAAAATAAAATGATTAACCAAACCACGTTGTTTGGTTTTTGGTCAAATTTATAATAGTGGTTGTTCTGTGGCACACAAAAACTTACCAATAATCAGTAAAATACTACAAAAAATTAGTAAGAAATGAGTGTGGCGCAAAGCGCATTATTCGTTCCTTTTGTGAAAAACAGCAATATGAAAATAGGAAGCAAGATACGCGCTATGCGCATTGAGCATAATCTGTCGTCGGTTCAGGTGGCCGAGATGCTCAACATTTCGGAATCAACCTATCGCAAATATGAGACAGACCGCAGTTCGCCAAGCCTTGATATGCTTGAGAAAATTGCACGCCTGTACCAAAAAGAAGTTGTTGATTTGCTGCCAGAAATATGTGTCTGCCAAGAAAACAACGGCAATGCTGTTGGCATCAACAATGGGCGCGTCATCTATCAAATGAGCGAGAAACTAATGGCTTTTTATGAGCAGCGCATTGTTGAGTTGGAAGAAGAAAACCGTAAACTGAAAAATGTTGAGTAGCAATTATTCAACCGCAGGGCTAACATACTCGTCCAAACCATCAACACATATATATTCAAGTAATTGGGCATCATAGATATACGAAGCCCTGAACCGCATTCGCGGTGTTTTTCGTTCTCTTACATAATTGGTGTATTCTTTATATTCTTTCCCTTTCAGTTTGTTCAAACGAGCGATTGCCAACAAATCGCCTTCGTCGAGTTTTTGGGCTGTTTCATAATAATTTATAGCTGCGGCCGTGTCGCGCTGCATTTCGGCAATGCTACCCAAATAGAGATAGGGGCGGTTCATATTCGGCAGTTGGGTAATAACATCTTTAAATATGGCACGGGCTTCGTTGGTTCGGCCTTCAGCCATCATAATCTTGCCCAAGCGGGCTTGCACGGCAATGGCTTTGGTTTCGGCAAATTCTGTTTCAAGTTGTTTTTTGGCATCGGCAACAATACGTGCCGCCATCAGGCTGTCGCGTTGGCAAATGTTGGCAAAGAAACGGCTGTCGGTGATGTCGGGTGAAATGGCTATGGCTGTGGCGTAATGGTTTCTTGCATCTTGCGTTTGTCCATTGTTTTCTTCAATTATTCCCAATACTACAAGAGCTAATTTGTCGGTTATGTTTTGCAGTAGTTGCACGGCTTTGCCTGTGTTGCCACTCAAATAGAGCAGTATGGCGGCATTTAAGCGAAACAGAACATTGCAACTGTCAATTTCACAGGCTGTTGAAGCATATTCAACAGCTTTTTTCAAATCATCAGTCGTGGAAATGTTGCCATTCAGCAAATTGTTTAATGTTATGTTGGTGTCGCGCAGTACGTATGCAAATGCCATATTCTCATAGAAAATAGGGTTGCGTTTTTCTATGGCAATGGCTCGTTGCAAATAGGCAGTTCGCAATGAATCGCTGTCGGTTGCAATGGCTTTGGTGTTGAGTTTTTCGGCATAAAAACCCACAATTGTTTTGGCAGCCAACAACGCAGCTACCGCAAACAGACCCCAAATCAGGAATGGCTTAATGCTTAAAGATTTCATATTCACCATCTTTATAATCGTTTGTGGCTATCAGACACATAAGGGTAAACAACAACGGAATAGAATCCACTTCGAAAAACGAAGAGAAGGTAACTTCCCGAAACATCAGAGCAAGAATGGCCGACAGCAATATTCCAGCATCGACGTTACCGCGCCTTGCCCGTCTGAAAACAATTAGCAATACGGCAACAAACAAAGCCGCATAAACACAAAATCCGACAATGCCACGTTCGGCAAGCAGTTGCAGATAGGTGTTTGTGCAGCGTGGCGAGAAAATATCGTTCTGCCCAGCATTGCAGTAACGCTCAACGGCAAGGGTGTAATTGCCACCGCCAACACCCAACAGCGGTTGTCTCTTGAATAATTCCAATGCCTCGGTGTATTTCGTCAAGCGGCCTTCAACACTTTTTTGCTGCGACACGGTTTTGTTCATTCTTATGGTGGTTGCAACCGAACCTGCAACGGGCAGAGTGAGTGCAAACGCCAAAACTGTTATCGCACTGAAAAGAAAGATTGTGCGTCGGAATAATCCTTGTTTCAATAAGGCTGAGAAAGATATGCTTGCGATAACAAACAAGGCAAGCGACAGATATGCACCGCGTGAGAAACTTACAAGAATACTAATAATAATCAAGCAATTAGCGGCTGCTAAAAGCACCGTTTTTTTGCCGTTAGCGTTCAACATACTTATTGCGGAAAATGGCATTAAGCATAGCAGCACTGTTGCCCAATCGTTCGACAGCATTCCAAACGGACGGTAAAAACCTTTGTATTGTTCCAAACTGCCCAATTCGGAATATTTTTGTGCGTGGAATATGAAAAATAGCAGTGTTATTGCTGCCAAGACGGCGGCGAAACAGGTTATTACGCTGCACAAATAGCGTATTTGGATTGCGTGCGTTACAAATGCCCTTACGAAAAAGTATAGAATGGTAATTATCAGTATTTTAAGCGCGACACTTTCGCTGTTGGGCTTGTATATTGAGTTAGCACAGCATATCAGTTCAACAACGCACAATATTATAAAGCAGTAGTCAGCCCCAGAAAAACGAATCGCTTTCTGATAAGTTGAATTATGTGCCGCGTCATATACGCAAAACGCAAAAACAATTGGCAGCATAAAAACAGCCATCAGTGTTGTGCTGATAAATCCCAAAAAGGAAAATACGCATAATGCGATAAGTGCGGATAATATGATTTTGCTGTTACTCATTTTGTTTCAAACCGTGTAAAACTATTTCGGCTACATATTCACACAAAACAAAATACTACAAGAAATTGGTTAAATATTACTCTTATACGGTGAATATTAACGTTTTTGCGCATAACTAATTTTTGAGTTTTGCGCAGAGAAAACAGATTTTCGCAGAAATTCACTCTGCGAATTTGCGAATTTGCGAAAATGACACGAAGCGTCAATTTTATCAAAGCATTATCGCCTATCAACAGACTATTAACCACTTACGGGATGTTTTTCTCAATTTGACAACAAAATCAATGAAATGTTATTTCTAAAAACTTTAATTGGGAAAAATATGTTGACTACTAAACAGATGAAAAGAAGCCTCGATGGGATATTGAGGATGGAAGACCGAAAAGAGATGAGAATAGAATTGATGAAACTGCGGTGCAAAATTCGGCAGGCTGCCTATTACGAAGCCGATGATTACGAGAGCGTGATAAATGAACAACTATCGCTGCTTGCCGAAATGGACACAATGGCAGTGGCATCGCCGCCAGACACGCAGCAACAGCCGCCAGCGAAAGCGCGGATGAAGGTGATAGCCTCAATGTGTATGGCAATACTGCGGAATGCGGGTGTTACGCTTGCCAATATTGACGCAGCAAAAATTGCAAGAATAATCAGCTATGTGTCAGGATATTCTGAAACCAACATTAGGCAATATTTAAAGAACGAAGTGCCTTTTGCTGAAGATGATATGGAAGCAAAAACCGCTCAGGCATTGCTAATTGCTGTAGGCATCAAAGATAGGTTGCTAATAAAAATTTGAGCCTACACACGTGCCCCACACAAGGCATTTTTTGATTTCTATTTGCAGCCGCTGGTCGAATGACCGACGGCTTTTTTATTAACTAAAAAACGATGTAAAATGGACGAAATCAAAGAAATGCTTGCCGCGATTATCAATTTGCTATCGCAGCAAAATGTGAATGGGAAAGACATTTTGAGTGTCGAGGAAGCGGCGCGGTTGCTGAACCTCTCGAAAGCGCACGTTTACCGCCTGACACAGACGCGCGAACTGCCGTATTTCTGCCCTTCAGGAAAGAAATACTACTTCCGCCGCGAGGACTTAACCAACTATCTGACACGCAACCGCACAGCGTCGATGAGCGAACTTGAAGCGCAAGCAAACGCAATCATAAACCGCAAACGCCGTGGGTTATGAAAAACGCAGTTTTGATGGCAACACACTACGGGATAGATATTTACAAACACGTTTTGCGTTTGTTCTATCCCGAAAATTATCAGTGGAAAACCGACGGCAGCGCGGTGATGGTGAAGAACCCCTACAACGAGAACTCGCCAACGTTGCAAATCAAAATTCACCCCACCGTAAACAGCAAAATCGCCCGCCATTTCGACGTTGCAAAGCCCGATTTCTATGGCGATTGTTTCGACTTTGCGGCACTATACTATAAATGTGGTGGCGATGAATTGCTGCGGAAGTTGAACAACGAGTTGTATTTGCACATTGGCGACGAATATCGGGACCAGGAACCAGTGCGTTTTTCATTCTTCCGCCGTCCTATCAACTCGTTGATACCATACAAGAACGTGACGCTGAAAAACGTGTATGAGGTTATCATTGGCGGCTATTACAAAGCGATTACCGAGCGACTTCGGGCAATAACCGACAAGAAACAGGCACGAGAATATAAAGCCACCAACTTCGATTATTGCACGTTTAGCGGCACGTTCAACTCGCGCCGTGCCGACGCACTCATTCAGCATTCGGGACTGATGTGCCTCGACTTCGACCACATTGCCGATGTCGAGGACTTGAAAAGCCGCCTACTCGGTGACACGATGTTCGAGACGCAGTTGCTTTTCCGCTCGCCGTCAGGCGATGGCTTGAAATGGGTAATCAGTATCGACAAATGCTGCCTGTCGCACAGTGAGTATTTCACCGCTGTAGCCAACTATATCAAATTCACCTATGGCGTTGAGGTTGACCGCAGCGGCCGCGATGTGTGCCGCGCTTGCTTCCTGCCTTACGACCCCGACGCATACAAAAACCCCAATATATGAAATTCAACTCGTCAGCGTGGCAGAACGAGCCGCAAGCGTTAGCGACCGACATTGCCGCACAGGTGCGCCAAGTGGTCGCCCGAATCGAGGCGCAGGGCATTGATATTGCGCCCTCTTACGAGGAATGGCGCAACGTAGGCTTTGCCCTTGCCGACACCTTCGGCGAGGCAGGGCGCGACCTTTTCCAGCGCGTGAGCCGTTTTTACAACGGCTACGCTGCAGCCGAAACCGACAAGCAGTTTACGGCTTGCCTTCAAGCCAAAGGCCACGGCGTGACGATTGCCACATTTTTCGCACTTGCCAAAAATGCGGGTGTCAATATCTCGGCCGAACCTCAACCACGCCCGACGGTATCAAAACCCGAATCGGCACCCGAACCGCTGCCGCTTCCCACCATTCGCCCAGAGGTTGTCGAGCAGCTGCCGCCACTTCTGCGCGACATTGCCCACTGCGCCAACAGTCCCGAAGATGCCGACATTCTGATTCTCGGGTCGATTGTCACGCTCTCGGCCTGTCTGCCCAACCTCTACGGCGTTTATGGTGAGCGTGAGGTGTTCCCGAACCTCTATCTGTTTGTGACAGCCGAAGCCTCGTCGGGCAAAGGGCGCTTGTCGCTCTGCCGCCGCCTTGTGGTGCCGATACACAGGCAACTGTGTGAGGCTTCACGGCTGGCGTGGACCGAATACAACCGCCTTATGCAGGTTTATGAGCATTCACGCGACAAAAGCGAATTAGAGCGGCTGCAAGAGCCTCCGCAGCGAATGCTCATAATTCCAGCCAACGCGAGCGCAACGAGCGTTTTCCAAATCCTCAACGACAACGACGGCGTAGGTCTCATTTTTGAGACCGAAGGCGACACGTTGGCGCAGTCGTTCAAGAGTGAGCACGGCAATTATTCGGACGGCTTCCGCAAGGCGTTCCACCACGAGCCAATTAGTTATGTGCGCCGAAAGAACTGCGAACACGTTGAACTATTGCAGCCGAAACTGTCTGCCGTTTTCAGCGGCACGCCTCGCCAGGTGTTCACGCTCATTCCTGATGCTGAAAATGGCCTTTTCAGTCGGTTTATGTTCTACTGTATGCCTGTGAAAATAGAGTGGCTGAACGTGTTCGACACCAAAAGCAGCCGCACGCTCGACATGCAGTTTGATTTCTATGCGCAGCGGTTCCTCAACGTTTACAACTATTTGAAAACGTGTCAGCCGATGCGGTTCAAATTCAGTGGCAAGCAGAGCAAGGCTTTCAACCAATATTTCACGGACGCGACTGCGGACTATTCGGGTCGGTACGGCATTGGGTTCCTGGGGTCGGTGCGTCGGCTCGGGCTGATAGCATTTCGGGTGGCGATGGTTCTGACAGCGCTGCGCATTGTTAACCTTCAGCCGAAAGTCAATCAACTAACGTGCAGCGATGCGGATTTCAACACTGCGTTAGCCATTGTCGGTGTGTTGTTGGAACACGCAGCGGCCGTTTACGTCGGTCTGCCGAAAGCGGCGGCGTTGGGTGCGTCGGTTCCTTGTCGGCCAGCCATCTACACCTATTTGCAAGCCTTGCCGAATAGGTTTACCCGACAAGAGTATGTGAAAACAGCGGAAGCGATTTCTTTGCCGCCAGACACCGCAAAACGCTATATCACTGAATTAGTGGCGCGTGGATTGATTGAGCGAGTTCAACACGGCGTGTATATTAAGCGGCAATGAAATTCGCATTTTCGCAAATTCGCAGCGCGAATTTTGCGAATTTGAACAGCTAACACATTGAATTACAATTATATAACTTGTTGATATTCAAATATTTATATTTTACTGATACACAATAACTTAAAAGGCAAAAGCAGACCAATGCAGTCTGCTTTTTTGATGCCTTAAAACTCGGGCAACTTGTTGATTGCGTCGAGTGCCTTTTCCTCCGTGATGTTGGAATAGAATTTAGCGGTGGTCTGCACGCTCTTATGGCCTAACAACTTGCTGACGGTGTAAATCTCAACGCCGTTGCAAAGCAACTGCACGCCAAGCGTGTGCCGTGCCATATGGAAATGGACATTCTTTTCAATTCCAGCATCCTTGGCGGCTGCGTGGATGTGCTTGTTTATGGTTTCGTTACGCACCAACTTTCTAAAAACGAGTTCGTTGTCGGCTTTGCGCTCGCCAATGATTTCGACCGCCTGGTGGTTGAGCGGCAGACGAGTGTAGGCGTAGGCGTTGCCAGTGGCATCCATTTGGGTTTTCTGCTGTGCGAACACGATGAATTTGTCAGAGGTGATGTCGCCCCACCGTAGTTTTTTAACATCGCAGTAGCGTAAGCCAGTATAAACGGCAAACAAAAACGCGCGGCGGCTTGTGTCCTTTATCCACTTGACGTTTTTCATTTTTGTGACTTCCTCGGCGGTGAGATAGGTCACGGGGTTGTTAGGCCGTTTTACATTCGGGAAGTCTCGCAAGCATTCGGGATTGACTGAACCATCCAACACACCGCTTTTGATTGTGGATTTAACGCGGTTCCAAAAGCCTTTGATACTCGCTTGCGAATAGCCATAATCGACGATGTATTTGAGGAACGTGAGAATTTTCTCGCGGTCCATTTCAACGAGCGGAACATCACCGCCGAAACACTCCTTAAAGAGTGTGCACAGGCGGCGTTGGTCGTAGCACTTCACGCCCAACGTGCATAGCCTTTCGGTGAACATTTCGTATCGGTTCACCTTCTTAATGCCCCACGGACTTTTGATGAGTTCGTTTTCGCGTTGGTTGCGGATTGTCTGCGCGAGTTGTTCGACCGCCTCGTTTTGCTTTTTAACATCGCGCGAGGGGTTTGGCGATAGGTCGATGTAGAGTTTCAAATACTCATAGTTGCGTTTGCCGTTCTGGCACCAGTCCAAATAATAGGAACCTTGGTTGTCGGCGAGTTTTTTCACTCGCAGTTTTACGATTTGTTTCATTTTAAAAAGTGTTTGATTTCAACACTTAAAAATAGCAAAAAAAATCGGAAACGAGAAACAAAACGAGAAACAATTTTGCACGAAAAACGCTTAAAATTGCAGATTTTTGCTTACGATTGATAAGATTGAAAATGTCTTGCAAATGGTTGATAGTTAGTATATTAGTAAGCAGGACGAGAGGATTGGTAAGTGTTGGTTTTTAGGCGGCGTTACAACCGATGCTTGTAACCGATTCCGGAATAGTATATGTTCCCGCTTTTCCTGCTGGGTAATTTATCAATACCGTTTTGTCTTTGTTGTACAAAACTCCGTCTTCAGATGTATAATAAGAGTTATTAGGATTGACTGAAATACTTTCTAATTTGCTACACGAAGCAAAAACACCCTCACCAATGCTTGCAACCGATTCCGGAATTGTAATTGAAGTGACCTCTCTACAATAGCGGAATGCAAATGCTCCAATTTTTGTTACGGAATTTGGAATCGTTAGTGTCAACAATTTATCGCAACAATAAAATGCATTGTCTTCAATAGTGGTAACAGAGTTTGGAATATTAACCGAAGTCAAAGAAAAGCACCATCCAAACGCAGTATTGCCAATGGTTGTAACCGAATTAGGAATGTTTACCGATGTCAAGTGTCGGCACTCGAAGAACGCAGCATAGCCAATTTCTGTAACCGAATGGGGGATGGTCACGGATGTCAAACTGTTGCAATAGATGAACGCATCGTCACCGATGCGAATAACGATGTAAGTTATATTGTCAAAACTTACAGTTTCGGGGATTTCAACACTTGTAAGACCTTTATAGTTTTCCATAGTAGAATTTTCACGGGTCACTTCCACGGTGTTGTCTCCTGTGATATTGTAGTATAAATCACCACTTTTGAAATCGTAAGCCCAAACCTGCGAGGCGAGCATGGCGGCAAAAAGAATGGCAAAAATGCGTTTCATTGCTATTTTCGGTTTTAATTGATAATCAGGTTTATAAGAGGTTTAAGAAAACCAACAATAGGTCAAAGGTAATAAACGTTAATGAAAACCAAAAACTAAAAATTTGGGGAGGGGGAGGAAGTAGCAAAAGATGCTTTCAACTAACTTGTGCCGTAACAATTTGGAGTTACCCGTTGTTTTTCACAACGCTAAGCGCCCAATTCATTATTTCTTTGGCATACTTGAGCGCTTGTTCGGCATGGTATTCCTCTAAAAACAGCTCATGCGGATAACGTAACGAGACACCGTATGGGGTCAAAGTGTCGGCATAGTCATAATACTTCTCATCAATTTCGGTCATATTCCGTACTTGACCTAAAAGGAACGACAAATCGTGCAGTTTTGGCATTCCACCTTGTTCACCAAGCGAAACAATCACTGCTTTAATTGCCTTTTCGGCGGCTTGCTGGCAATGGAAACATATTATTTCCAATGGTTTCGGATGGTAGTTATCGAATAGATGTTTGGCTACTCCATAATCCATTTCGGCAAGGTCGAACCACTCTTTTACATGCTCATCCATAAATAATTACCCCTTTTTTGTAAACCTCGTTTTCTACGGATGGTATTTCTTTCCGCTCATTGAAACGGCTTGCGGTTCCCACAACAATATCTACCGGATGACGCTTGACATTGCGAATGGCCTTATATGCCCTTGTTGTCAGATTTGCAAGGTTTTCCGCATCATCGTCAACAACAAGGTAGAAATCTAAATCGCTGTCGTCTTTTTCTGTTCCTGCTGCATACGAGCCAAACAAATAAATGCGTAACGGCTTGATTTCGTTTATGAAACTCTGTTTTATTGCGTCAATCTCTATTTCCGGCATCGTTCTGTCGTTTTAGGTTTCGCCCTTCATAACTATCTGCTAAAATAATATTTTTTTGTAAGACACCGGCCTTAAATAAAAATCTCCCAACCCGCCACAACAAAAACCTCAATTATTATATTTGCCATTATTGATTGAAGATTATGGTTCGAATAGTAGCACTTCTGATATCCATTGCCTTTCAGGTGTTTGCCGCTGTTTTGGCAATAAGGCTTGTGCGTGTCACAAAATACCGCGCGTCGTGGATTCTTATCTCGATAGGGTTCCTGCTGATGGCGCTCAAACAGGTTATCAAACTTATACAGCTGATTAACAACGACTTCTCGTTCTATCTGCGGCCTGCCGACGATTGGCTGGGTGTCATCATCTCGTTTGTGTTCACTGCGGGTGTGTTTCTGATTGGCGAGATGTTCTACTCGCTGAGCCGTGCCGAGCGTGAGCGCAAGCGCGCCGAGCGCCGTATGACTCGCGCCATAATACAGACCGAGGAACGCGAGCGCCGCCGCTTTGCCAAAGACCTTCACGACGGCCTTGGCCCGCTGCTTTCGACAGCACGGATGTCGATATCGGCCTTGTCGCAGCTGAAAGGCGACGAGCACTCAAAAGCCGTTCTCGACAACGCCAACACCGTCATCAACGAGGCGGTGGAGAGCATCAAAGAGATATCGAACAACCTGAGCCCGCACGTGCTCACCAACTTCGGTCTGGCAAGCGCCATCCGCAACTTCGCCCAGCGCGTGGGGCAGACCAAATCAATCAACATCAATTTCGACACTAAGCTGACCGATGCCGACCGCTTCGACTCGAACCTCGAAGTGGTGCTCTACCGCGCCACATGCGAGCTGATAAACAACACCATAAAGCACGCCGAAGCCACAAAAATCGACATCAGTCTTGAGAAGATACAGCGCACCATTGTCATCAAATACGACGACAACGGCAAAGGCTTCGACCAAGAGACGGTGCGGCCGTCGGAAAACGGAATGGGGCTGTCGAACATATCGTCGCGCCTCAACTCGGTCAACGGCGTGTTTGTGATTAACAGCGCCCCCGGCGACGGTGTCCACGCCATTTTGAAAGTTAAAGTGTGACCGATGAAAAACGAGATTATCAAAATAGCGCTTGTCGACGACCATGTGCTGTTCCGCAACGGCCTTAAGCTGCTGCTGAGCAACGAGCCTAACATGAGCGTGATAATCGAAGCCTCGGACGGCGCCGACTTTCTGTCGCAGCTGAGCGCTAAAAAACATCCCGACATTGTGCTGATGGACATCGGAATGCCCAATATGGACGGCATTGAGGCCACTCGCCTTGCCGTTGAGCGGATGCCCGATATTCGCGTCATTGCCCTGTCGATGTTTGGCGAGGAGGATTACTACTACCGGATGATTAACGCCGGAGCCAAAGGTTTTCTGCTCAAGAATTCGGAGATAAGCGATGTCAAAGAGGCCATTGAACAGGTGATGAGCGGCAACAGCTACTTCTCGCAGGAGCTGCTGTGCAACGTCATCAAGAGCTTCCATGCCAACAAGGAACAAGTGGAGGTTATGGCAACGCTGTCGAAACGCGAGCAGCAGGTGCTGAACGAGATTTGCAAAGGTCTGTCGAACCAAGAAATTGCCGACTCGCTATTCATCAGTAAACGCACGGTTGACAAGCACCGCTCAAATCTGCTGAGCAAAACCAACTCAAAAAACACCGCAAACCTGATACTCTACGCCATAAAAAACAAGCTGATAAGCATTTGAGTTGAAAGTTTAAAGTTTAAAAGTTTAAAGTTTAGAGGATTAGAAGTTTAGAGATTAATGTTTAATGATTAAAGATTAATGGCTTGATTATCAACTTGTTGTTTGCTCGTAATTCCTAATTTCTTATGCCTTTTGCCTTATGCCTTATGCCTAATAACTTATCACTTGTAACTTGTACCTTATCACTTGTAACTAATAACTAACAACATGATTGACTTCAAGATTGACAAGGTGAGTGAGACCATATCGACAAACGAGCTTCTGAAGACGCTTGCCGACAAGGAGTCGCTGCCTGAGGGTTACACGGTTGTGGCTGTGGCGCAGACGGGCGGCCGCGGACAGATGGGCGCCTTTTGGGAGAGCCAGCCCGGACAGAACATCACCATGAGCCTGCTGCTGCGTCCCGAGTTTCTGAAAGCCGACCGTATGTTTCTGATTTCGAAAGCTGTATCGCTGGGCATTGCCGACTATTTAAGCGCAAAAGGCGACGGCTTCAAGATAAAATGGCCAAACGACATCTATTACAACGACAAGAAGATTTGCGGCGTGCTGATTGAGAATCAGCTTATGGGCGGCAACATCGTCTATTCAATTGTCGGCATTGGGCTGAACGTGAATCAGGAGACGTTCATCAGCGACGCTCCCAACCCTGTCTCGCTGTTCAACATTTTCGGGCGGAAATTTGATGTGCAGGCCGAACTGCACGAGCTGCTCAACCAGATTGACGTGTGGTATCAGATGCTTGCCGACGGCTGGGAGGAACAGATTGACGAGGCTTATTTTGCGCGTCTCTACCGCACCAACGGCGTTTACAGCTTCCGTACCGCCGACGGCTCCGTTATCAACGGAAAAATAACAAATGTTGAAGCCAACGGACGGCTGCACATAGCCACCGAGAACGACGGCGAGAGACTGTTTTGGTTCAAGGAGATAGCGTTTGCCAACGAGCCGCAAGCCAACAACCCGGCCAACTACATTTAGTAGCCGAACACCTGCTCAAGCGTCAGCTCAGTTACTTTTCCGTATTTGCTAAGCGCTTTCATATCGATAAGATTGCGGTTGCCAAGCACCAAAACCGTCTTTGGCTGGCGGCTTATGTTTTTCTCAAAGAAGTCGAAGAATTCGTCCTGAGTGAGTGTCTGCATCTTATCATATACCTTCTTGCGGATGTCATAATCGATATTCAAATCGTTGTTAATCAACAAGTGGGCATAAATGTCGGAGCCTATTATCCTTCCGCTTTCAATCTTCTTCTGAATGGCGTTTCGAGCCGATTCGAACTGCATATCGGAGTTATAACGGTTGTTGAGTAGGTATAGCACCTCGTCGGTGGCGCTTTGCATCTTATCGAACTGCGTGGCCACATTCGACAAGTTGTAGAACGAGTCGCCGCTGTAGTTGGGGATGTTAATGTTTGAGCTGGTGCTGTAGGCAAGACCTTTCAACTCACGAATGTCTTGGAAGAACACCGACGACATGTTGCCGCTGTAAAATTCGTTGAAGAACTCGTTGAAAGGAATAATATCCGGCTCGAACTTTCCGGTTTTCGTCAACACCGTTATCATGGCCTGAACCATATCGAAATCGACAAAATAGACCTCGTTCTTCAAATCTCTTTCGGCATAAACTGCCGGTGCGGGTATCTCCTCATGCGCCGCCGACGCCTTGTGGTGACGTTTCAAGATGTGGGCAATCTCGCTCTCCGATTTCTGCCCGTAGTAGAAAATGCTGTGCGGATAGCTCTCGAGCGAGTGTATCAAATTGGTAAGCGAGTCGGGCTGCATAGCGGCAATGTCGCTTATCTTAAGCACGTTTGTGAAAGCCGATTTTGGGCCGTATTTGGCATAGTTCCCCATTGCGTGCTTTATTATCGTTTGCGACTTTTTGGCCATGTCGCGGTTTTGCTCAATCTGGCTTATAAAATCGGCATAAACCGAAGTGTCAGGCTTGGCGTTGGCAAGAATATCCTCAAGCAGCGCAACGCCTTTCTCCACGTTGTCTTCAAGTCCCGATATCCCGATGAAAGTGCGGCGGTCTTGAACGCTGATGTCGAAACTCAGGCCCAAGCTGAACAACTCCTGCTGAAGTTGCTCCGCCGAATATTTTTCTGTTCCGATGAGCGGCAGATAGCTGCCTGCCAATTCGAGCAGCAGGCTGTTGTCGCGGCCCATTTCGAAGATATACTCCAGCTCAAACTTCTGCGACTGCGTGTTTTTGATGTAACCGAGCCCCACGTTTTTGTCCAACTGTTGCGTCTTGACAGCCGTTTTGAAATTGATGAACTGCGGTTTGATATTCTCGGTTTTGATATTAACGATGCGGTTGGCAAACGCCGACATAGTATCGCTTTGCGGCGGCAACGGTGTTATCTGCGGCTTGTCGACCTTCACGGTGTTGGTGTCGATACCTGAGCGCTTATATGCGGCGGCATAGTAGTCGAAATGTGTCTTGGCGAACTCCACAATGTCGCTCTTGCTTATTTTGGCAAGGTCGTCATTAAATTGCAGATAGTTTTGCCAGCGGACATTCTGAGTGAAAGTCTGCGCAAAAATGTGTGCAGATTCGCTACGTTCAATTTGATTATCTATCTCATCGAGTTTCAGATTGTTGATGCACGCCTTAATCAGCCATTCGTCGAACTCGCCGTTTTTCAATTTTTCGATTTCGGCCAAAAGCATATCGCGAACGTCTTCAAGTTTCTGGTCCTGAACGGGAAGGGCCACAATCATCATGTCGGAATAGTCGTTGTTGATTTCGAGCCATATTTGGGCGTCAAGTATTTTTTGTTTCTGAATCAAATCTGCATCGATAAGTCCGGCGCGGCCGTTTTGCAGCATGTAGCTTATGAGCGTCATCATCTTGTTGTCATCGGTGCTGACGCCGCCAAAACGGTAACCCATAAGCAGCATTTCGGCTTGCGGACCATAAACGCTGGTGTCAACGTTGGCGGTCATCGGTTGCTCGGGCGCAAACTGAACACCCTCAACAGGGTTGCTTGGGCGGTTGCCAAAATATCTGTTTATCAGGCAGATTGCCTCGTCAGGATTGAAGTCGCCAGCCAGACATACGGCCATGTTGTTAGGCACGTAGTATTTGTGATAGTATTTTTTAATGCTCACCATCGAGGGCTTTTTCAGGTGCTCGGCCTTGCCCAAAACCGTCTGTTGTCCGTAGGGATGCGTCGGGAAAAGCTTGGCAAGAAAAGCGTCGTAGGCTTTCATTTCATCATCGTCCTGGTTTTTGTTAAACTCCTCGTAAACCGACTCAAGCTCTGTATGGAACAGACGCATCTGCATGTCGAACATACGCTCCGACTCTATCTGCAGCCATCGCTCCAGCTCGTTGGACGGAATGTCGCTATGGTAAAGGGTGCGCTCGGTTGAGGTGTAGGCGTTCACCACGTCCGCACCAATATTGGCCAGCAATTTATCGTACTCGTTTGGTGCGGCGTAGCGCGCTGCAATGTTCGAAAGACTGTCAATGCTGCGGTAAATGAGTTTTCGACCTTTCTCGGTAGGTTCGTATTTGTGTTTCTCGTAAAGGCTTTCAATCGAATCGAGAAATGGTTTCTCGGCCTCCCAATTTATGGTGCCCATCCGACTCGAACCTTTAAACATCAGATGCTCAAGGTAATGCGCCAGACCGGTATTGTCGGTGGGGTCGTAGGTTGAGCCGGCTTTTACGGCAACGTATGTCTGTATGCGGGGCTCGTTGCTGTTCACCGACAGATAAACTTTCAGCCCGTTGTCGAGCGTATAGACGCGCAGTTTGTATGGGTCGTTTGTGACAATCTGATATTTGAATCCGTTTTTGTCGGTCTTGGTTATGGTTTTATGCTTGTTGCCACAACCCGCCGCAAACAAAAGCGACAATATCACGCAAACGAATCGTATATTTCTCATTATCAATAACGTTTGAGACTTTCGTACTTTTTCCAAAATTCGTTTTTTATTTCAAAAAATGCAAATAGAAGATAAAAAGATTGCAATAATCTTGATAAAAGATTGAATTACAGACCGTTTAGTTCGATGCCGAACACACTATTTGGCGGCAGTGTTCGCTTTCCGTTTCTTATACAGCTGATAGGAATTGATAGTGTTGTGCCAGATGCTGTAAAATCCGCCAGCGACGGCTGTCACGGGATTCATAAAGGTGTAGGCCGTCCAGATGATGAAGACGGTGTTTTTCTGTCCAAGAGCCTGTCCGCCGCTGATGCGGTCGTTGTAGCGGCCACCTATGCGTTTGCCGATAAAGAATTGCAAAACACAGCAAATCAGCGTGATAACCAATATCAACATAAAGCACCACACCGATATTCCGCTATGCACCAGCGCCCGTGTGGTTACGGCCAAAGCAAGCGCCAGAGCCACCATCCACAGGTAGAAGGCCAAATCTTTGACACTGGTAATCAGTTGCAGCAACTTGGGGAACAAGAGCCGCACAATCCACGCCAGAAGGAACGGGAACACCAACAGCGGAAAAATCTGTTTTACAATGATAAAGAACGAATGCCAGAAGCTGTTGCCGATAGCCGGATTGACAAACGGGATGAACGCCGGCACAACAACTGCCGTCACCATGTTGCTGATGATGGTGTAGGCGATAAGTGTGAGCGTGTTGCCGCCGAGCTTGTCGGTAATGACAACGGCGGCGGTGGCCGTGGGGCAGATGAGGCAAATCATGGCGCATTGTATCACAATCTGCGCTTCGGCATTGCCCACAAACCGGAAAACCAACGACAGCGCGATGAATGCTCCGGCTTGTATCAATGCCAGCCACAGGTGCCAGCGGCGCGGACGGATTTTTGCCGGGTCAATCTTGCAAAACGAGATGAAAAGCATACAGAACAGCAACGCTGGCTGCACAATGGCGACAACACGGTTGGCAGCATGGTGCACCGATGCCGGCAGCGGCAGCCGCACAAAAACAAAGTACGACACAATGCCGCTCAACATGATTATCGGCAGCGCCCAATCTTTCACAAATCTGACAATACTCCTCACTCGAAATGCTGATAAATGAGGCGCAAAGGAACAAATAATTTTGTCAGATTGAACGGATTCAATGCTCTTTACCCAATGCAATTCCGGCAAATGTCAGGTGGCATTTTGCCACGCCATATCGCTTGGCGGAAAAAGTTGAATTTCTGGCTTTTCCAAATATCGGCAGACGATTGCTCGTTCACATTTTCTATGGCATACTGTCCGTTTTTGTCGTAGCAACAAGGCAGAACATTGCCGCTCGAATCGACAACCATTGTCTGACGTAAGCGGAAACAATTAATGGGGAAACGCTTGGGTATGAAATAGTTGTCGTCAGCATCTTTCTTATATCGGCTGTATCGCTGGTTCTGCGGCAGCAACTGCGCAGCGTTGTCAAGGTTCTCAATCTGTGCCGATTTCAGCACCACCTTGTCAGCTCCCCACTCCTTTGCAAGTCGTTTAATATCGGCTATCTGGTGCTCGTTGTGGCGGAAGACTATGAACTGCACCACTATTGCCGGATTGCGCTTTTGGAGCTCGTTGCGGGCGGCCGTCAGATTACGGATGGCGTCGATGGCTTTTTGCAGACTTCCGCCCACGCGGTATTGATTATACACCTCCTGCGTAGTACCGTCAACTGAGACAATTATCTGGTCGAGGCCTGACTGCACAAGGCTCCGGCAAAGCTCGGGCGTAAGCGTCTGGCCGTTGGTCGATGTCATGGTGAAGATGCGCTTGCGATGCGCCTGTTCAATCATCTGGCAGAGTTGCGAGCTCATTGTCGGTTCACCTTGAAGATAGAACTGACAGCATACAAGCCAGCGGCTAAGCGGCTCCAAGGCATTCACAAAGGTCTCGGCAGTCATCATATTGGCGGGGCGCGTAAGTCCGCCGTTGCCGAGCTTACATTCCGGACAGCGCAGGTTGCACACCGAGGCCGGCTCCACCGACAGCGACTCGGGCATTGTCCTCACCTCTCCTGTCTTCATAAAACGCCAAACCCGAATGCCGAGGCTGTTCCACAACCGGCGTATTGTCAAGGTCCGCAACAGACGGAAAAACAAAAACAGATTTGTCTTCAGAGCCGACATCCGAAGCGGTTTTATTTGTGATTGATGAGCTGAAACTCCAATTCGTCGGTGTATCCGTTAGCCGTTTTCAGCCATTCGGCTCGCCTGCCGCACTCCGCAAATCCGGCTTTCGTAAACAGGTCGATGCTTTTCTGATTGTCGGCGGCAATGACGCAGTGCAGCTGGTGCAGATGCAGAAAGCTGAAACTGTAGTCGATAATCAAATCGAGACTTTGCTGCGCATATCCATGCCGTTGGTTTTCAGCCCGATGAATGACAATGCCAACCGCAGCGCGCTGATGATACGGGTCGAAATCGAATAAATCGACAGCGCCAATAGCTTCTTTCGGGTTGGTTTTCAAACAGATAATCAGCCGCAGTTGCTTGTCGGTGTAGATGTCGTTCTGCGTTTCAGCGATGTATTGCTTGAGCGCGAAACGCGAGTATGGCACTGTGGTGCTGCCGCATCGCCATATCTCAGTGTTGTTCTCGCATTGATACAGAAACTCAAGGTCTTCCGGCTCAACAGCACGCAACCTAATCACATCGTTTTCAAGCATCTACTCGAATTTGTCAACATTTACAATAAAGGCGTCGGTGAAGCCTTTGGCCAAGATGTCCTCAAGCGCCTGCCGTGCCGATGGTTTACCGATAAACTCGCCCCAAGTGTAGCGATAGTAACCGTCGGTGCCCTTGTGCATCTCAACATCGAACAGTCCGCGGAAGCGCGAGTTGGCAACAGGCTGAGTGACAGCCAGAATCTGTATTGTGTATGTGTTTTTGTCGGGGTCGGCCATTTTCGATTTATAGACACTGCTGCCCTTCTGCACAATCTGGTTATACTCGATGCTGCTTATCACGTGTGCGTCGGTGAATCCAGCGTCAACAATCTTGCCGGTCATCTGAATGGCCTCAGCCTGATGTTTGAACAGACCGAAGGTGTACATATAGTGCTTGCCGTCGTCCGACGGGAAAATCCATACATTGTTGATATCACGGAACTTAGCCGGCGGCAGCGGCTTGCTCGACTCGGTAATCCAAATGGTGTAGGTTATCTGGTCGCGGTATTTCAGCTCATCGGGAACGTAGATGCCTTCAACCACAACATTGGCGCCGCTCGGGTTCAGCACTTTCAAATCAACACGGCGGTTGAGCGCGCGGCCTTCCGGATTGTCGTTTACGGCTACAAAATTGCTCTTGCCCAAGCCTTTAATCACAAATCGGCTTTCGGCTATTCCTTTGCGTGTCAGATAGTTGACTACCTCACGGGCGCGCAAAACCGACAGACGCTGGTTGTAATCATCGGTGCCACGGTCGTCGGTGTTTCCGTCAACCTCAAGAGTCAGTCCGGGGTTGTTTTTCATCAGCAAGAACAAGCGCTCAACCTCAACTTGCGCGTCGTGGTTCAGGCGCGAGCTGTTGTCATCGAACAAGATGCTCTTTATCGAATAGCACTCGCCCGTGCTCACAGCCGTCGGAATCATTGTAATATACGATGTAACATCGGGGTTCAACTCCTCAGGCGATATGTAGATATGCGCCTCGGCAGGCTGATAACCGTCACCGTAAGCCATTATCTTATAGCTGCCCGACTTCAGTTTTGTCAAGAACTCGCCGTTTGTAACATCAGGGCTGAGTGCGGCCACCACTTTGCCGCTGTTGTCAGCCACATGAACATAGAAAGTCTCGTTCAAATCTTTGTTGTCCTGAAGCGTGATTTTTCCTTTCAGATTATATTCCGAAGGATACGTCGGCGTGTAAACGGGTGCTGGCTCCGGCTCGGGAGTGTAGGTGTCGGTCGGTGCAGGTGTCGGTTCGGTAACTTCGGCCACCGGCTCCGGCTCGGGTTCGGGCTCAGGTGTGTAGACCGGCTCTTCGGCATACGGTTGCTGTGCCATAAGCGGCCTTACCAGGAACATCTCTTTCTTAGCGCCACCATCGTCAGGATAGCGGTTCATATAGCCTGTAGAACCATCGCCTACAGGACAATAGTAAACATCGTCGTAAGGCGAGTTGATTGGGAAGCCGAGGTTTTGCGGCTCAGTCCACGAGCCGTTTTGCTCCACCACCGACTTGAAAAGGTCGAATCCGCCCATGCTTGCGTGGCCCTCCGACACAAAGAACAGCGTTTTGCTATCGGTGGTCAGGAAAGCGGCATCCTCGTCAAACGGAGTGTTGATGACGGGACCAAGATTGACGGGCTGCGTCCAGTTGCCGTTTATGTCGAGATACGAACGATAGACATCGCGTCCGCCTTGTCCACCGGGACGGTCGCTCACAAAAAAGAGCGATTTGCCATCGGGCGACAAGCTGCCGTGTGTCTCGTTATATTTCGAGTTAATCACCTTCGGAAATTTCTGAATCTCACCCCATTTTCCACCTTTATTCATTGAGTAGTAGAGGTTGCCGTTACCATAGTCATCGCGATAGAGAATCATCATGTCGCCATGGAAAGAGAGAGAGGCTGTCTCGTAGTTTCCATCCGAAGCGATATCGTAGGTTATCTCCTTTGGCTTCGACCAGTTGCCTTCATCGTCGCATGTGGCGTAATAAATCAGCTCAAAGAAGTCTTTCTCGCCAGTGTACGGGTCGCGCACCTCCTGATACGATGTGAACACAACCGATTTGCCATCGCCAGCCACCGCCGGAAAATAGCATTCCTCGCGTGTGAGAGCGAAACCGGCTTTCGAAAAATCGATAGGCAGCGGATTGGCCATCTGCGTTTGCGCTATGCTGCACGACTGAATCTGCACATCAAGAAAATCGTTGAAATAGACGTCGGCGGCACTACTGCGCACCTTAAATTCGGAATAAGCTTTGATGGCGTTTTCGTACTCACCATTAAGTCGATAGGCTTTTCCAAGATAGAACCAAGCCTCCTCGGGCGCCGCTTGCTCCTTGTAGTTACCCTCTTTGTATGTGGCGCTGGTGTTGGCCGTGGCTTTCAGCAAGTACGGAATGGCTTGCTGGTTTTGGTTGTTGATGTTCATGTAGCACACACCGATGCCGAACGATATGTTTGCGTTAAGCCAACCACGGTTCTCAATGCTTTGATATTTTTTCAACGCTTTGTCATAATCCTCATAGAGCATATACTCCTGAGCCTCTTGAAACCATTGCTTGTAGGTTTTGTCCTGCGCCTGCATCTGTGTCATTATCAGACACAAACTCAAAAAAGAAAGTATCTTTTTCACAATCATATTGTTTTGTTGTTCAACAAAAAAGTCATTTGGAATACAAAAAAAGCAAAGAATTGATTATTTGACTATTAAAAATGAAAAAAAACGATATTTCCTTTTCATTCTCCCAACAAATCCGGCCTCAACCGCCGTGTGCGTTCAAGGGCTTGGTCGTATTTCCAGTCCTCAATCAGGCGCTCGTTGCCAGAGAGCAGCACCTCGGGCACTTTCCAGCCTTTGTAGTCGGCGGGGCGGGTGTAGACGGGTGCCGACAGCAGATTGTCCTGAAACGAATCGGAAAGGGCCGAAGTCTCGTCGCTAATGGCGCCCGGAATGAGTCGGATAACCGCGTCGGCAATCACTGCGGCAGCCAGCTCGCCGCCCGTGAGCACGTAGTCGCCGATTGATATCTCGCGGGTAATCAGGTGGTCGCGCACGCGCTGGTCAATTCCCTTATAGTGGCCGCAAAGGATGATAATGTTCTGCAGCTGCGACATCTGGTTGGCCATCGGCTGGTTGAACATCTCGCCGTCGGGCGAAGTGTAGATAATCTCATCGTAATCGCGCTCGCTCTTGAGGTGCTCAATGCAGGCCTCAATGGGCTGGATTGTCATCACCATTCCGGCGCTTCCGCTGAAGGCGTAGTCGTCGCAGCGGCGGTGCTTGTCGGTCGAGTAGTCGCGCAGGTTGTGAATGTGAATCTCGGCAATGCCCTTCTTCTGGGCCCGCCCGATAATGCTCTGGCTGAACGGCCCGTCGAGAAGCTCGGGAACAACGGTGAGAATGTCGATACGCATAGCGGTTCGGTTTTGTTTGCGGCAAAGGTAATACGAAAAAGTTTAGAAGTTGGCAGGTTGGGAATGGTTTAGCCGACGGCCAAAAATAATTAACGACGGCTGTTGGCCGTCGTTAATCTGAATAAAACATTTTATGGGAAAATGTTTGTTTTCATTGGGTTTGAGTAGGGCTTATAATAGAACGTTAACACTCAATTTATTGTAAAACCTCTTCCACAACTTTTTCGAGTTCCTCGGCGGCAATGTCGCGGCGCAGAATTGTACCATCGGGGCCGAAGAGCATTACTTCATCTTTGCCGCCAAGTCCATATTTGGAAGCTTCGTGGGAGCTGTCATAATACAGTTTGTAGCTGACACCCATATCTTTATAAGTTTTGTCATAGAAATCGAACGAAACATTGGAGCATTTGATACCAATCACATCAACCTGACCTCCTTTATGTTTCTTCCACAGTGCCTCGACAGAGTCTTTGATTGCACCGTCGTTAGAATAGCTGAAATGAGCGAGCACATACCGGCCTTTGCCCACAATATCCGACAGACTCGGGCAGTTTTTGGTGTTGGTCATATTCATCAAATTCAAATCGACGAACATTTTACCCGGTGCGGTGTTGGCGCGGGCTTCCTCTTGGCGTTTCCGCGCTTCTTCCCTCTCTTTTGCCCACACATCGTCGTTTTCTTTCATTTGTTTCACCAACGGGTACTGTAGAATTTTTTTCGACAGCACGCTGTAATCGGCTCTCCAATGAAGAATATACTGCATCACACATCCCAAATTGTCATTGTGGCGCTTCATATATTCTTTCTGAAGCAATTCCATTTTTTCAAAATCATTGGCGTTTTCGTTAGAAATTTTCGATAATGCCTTTTCGGCTTCGTTCCAATACTTGTAGAAGCCCTTGCCAGTGAGTTCGTGTTTTGGAATTTCGATTTTGAGAACGCCTGTTTCTCTGTCATCTTCATAACTTCCTGAAGAAGTAAGAGTAAACTCCGCTTTTTCGCCCGGAATGAGCGGGAATAACATCGAATAGCTTTTGGGTTTTCGCGCATCGGTAAATGCCGGAAAAATATAGGCAAAAATTGGTTCTTCGAGATAGGTGCTGAAAGTGGCCTCGCCGTTGGCGTCAAGGTCAACTTCTCCAATTGGAATGTCCTGCGACCGACGTTCATCGGTTAGTGTCTGCACAATTTCGAAGCCTGTAACTTCGTCGGTAAGCTTGGTTTTAAAGGTGATTGTGAAGTTCGGTTTTTGGTTGACTGCCAGGTTTTCGGTAATCTTCTCCACAATTACGTTTATATTATAATCATTTATATCAAACTCTTGACTTTCACCATTCACATTGTAGAAAGTTGCCTTTTTGTTGACTTTCTGCACTAAATCGAATTGGGTTACACCTTTCGGCAGCGGCTCGAATGAGTAGCGGGCGCCACGGATATAGTCGAGATAGCGACGTGTGCCACCGCTCTCGTTGTGCAGCATTTTGTAAAGATTGCCCGCGGTGTCGCGCAAGCAGACATCGGAAGTCAAAATGGAAATGGGACTATCCCAACGCGACATCGAAAGGGTGACAATGGTCTTTTTCTCACAAAATTCGACTTTATTAACCTTTTGATTGTTCCAATTGCCGTATTTCACGTTTTCCCAAGTCTTATACAAACCTTCGGGTTTGGGCAATCCGTCGTTCAGGTGGTGGTTTTTGCAGTAGGTGTCGGCCAAGCGGCGAATCTTTGTCAAGTAACCGTTGTAAAGGCTTGACGACGAATAGAATCCGTTGTGAACCGTCAGTTCGAAAGTGACGCCGGGCGCGGCAAAGGTCTCAATCCAGTCAGAGCAAATCTCGCCGCCCGGGAAAATGCAGCGGATTCGGCACACCGTCAGGTCGTTGAGTTCAACCTCGTAGTGGAATTTCTTGTCAACCACAGGCACGCAAGCCACGGGGTTCTCAATAATCTCAAAGTTCTCGTCGGCGAAATAAATCAGGTAGCACGAGTCGGTAATGCCCGGGTCAACAGCACCCTCAATCACAAATTTGCCGGGGCCGAGCGTTTTAACCGAGTCGGCTGCCTGCACGGCTGTTTCGGTTGCATCCGATACCGGTTCGGGCTTCTTTTCGGTGAAGGTGAACGCGCAGAACATTGCGCCAATCCATACCAATGTGCCGATTTTCGCCACGCGGCCGAGCGTGCCCACTGTCGATTTTTTCATCTCGACAAAGCGGCGGCGGATAAACGAGTGGTTGAAGCCGTTCACCACTGGACTCGACACGTTCATCACCATCTCCAAAAGCGTTGTTTGATAAGCGTTTATGTTGACGTCGGACGCAATCACATCGTGGTCGGCCTGGAACTCGTGAACGTTGCGCAGCTCGTTGCGGCAGAGCCAAACAAACGGATTGAACCACAACAGTCTGGTTATCAGCTCCATAAACCACACGTCGGCATAGTGGCGGTGGCGGATATGCGCTTTCTCGTGGCGGATAATCAGGCTCTTGCCCGGCTCGTTAAGGCTCGTGGGCAGGAAAATGGTTTTGGCGAACGAGAAAGGCGTGTCAACACTTGGCGAGCTAATCAAGTTGTAGCCCTCGGCGGTGTTTTCGACATCCATTTGCGATTTGATAACCAACACTTTGCCAATATGGTAAACCGCCAACAGCAACAGCAGCAGCGATATTGCCGGAACCGCCCATTGCAGCAGCCCCATCCAATCGATAACTATTGGTTGCTTTGCCTCAACGGGTTCGGCGGCTGGTGTGGTTGTCGGCACAGCGGCTGGCGCGGCGGTGGTCACTTGCGTGGGTGCAATGTCGGGCACATAGTCGGCCTCAACGGGTGCGGCTGGCGCGGTGTAGTGGCCAAAATCAATCTGTTCAATGGCAAACTCGGTTCCCGACGGGTAAACCTCGAATGTCAAAACGCTGATTATCAGGCTGACAATCGGCAGTGCAAGCAAGTACGCACGACTGACGGCGTAGCTGGCTTTTCCGCGCAGAACAATCCGGTAGAACGCGAATAACAGCGCAGCCGAAGCAATGAATTTCAAAAAGATAAGTAGCATAGTTGTATGGTTTTTAGTGTTAGTGTTTAAATTTTGGTATTAGGTGTTGGGTGTTGGTGGCCATTCTACTTTGTTTTCGATTAAACGATTCACCGATTGTTCGATTCACCATTGGAATCCATCTCCTTCAGGATTTCGGCAAGTTCGTCGCGGCTGATTTTCTCGCTTTTGGCAAAGAACGAGAAGAACGACTTCATCGACCCGCCAAAAACATTGTCGCAGGCCTCGTTCATAAACCCGCCAATGTACTCCTCGCGGCTCAACAGCGGCCGATAGACATTGGCCTTGCCGATTTTCTCAAAATCGACCACGCCTTTCTTTGTCAGAATCTGCATCACAGTAAGTGTGGTGGTGTAGGCTGGTTTGGGTTCGGCAAGCACGTCGTGAATTTGCTGCACGGTGGCCGTGCCCTTGTCCCACAGAATGTTCATCAGGTGCAGCTCCGCCTTTGTGAGCGACTGACTGCGGTTTTCTGTTTTCGTTTTCATAATCTCCTAAATTTTTAGTACGACAAATATAGTAGGTAAAATTATATGTGCAACAGGTTGGGGTAATTTTTTAGTAAAAAATCGGTTGAGGTTGATTTTTAATAAAATAAGAAACGAAAAGAAAGGTTATTTGGTACCTACCAATTCTCCCAATCGGTTTCGGCAAGATATTGCTCAACCTGTTTGCGAAGTTCTGGAATACTGTTTATAGCAGTGTCATAGAGAGTTTCGGGGACAATGTTGGCATAATCGTGAACCAAAATGTGGCGCATACCTTGCACCGTTTTCCACGGTGTCTGTGGGTGAGCATCTTTGAAATAGTTTGTCAGCATATAGGCAGCTTCACCAACAATTTCAACATTTTTTACCACGGCATAATAAGTCCGTTTGTCGGCCATCATTTGCTCAAATGTGTATCCTGCAATCAGTTCCGACACGTTTTTCGAATATTCGACAATATCCTCAAGCCGCCCCTTGTCTCTTGCTTTTTCTCTCATAAATCAAAATTTTATCGCGATTGGCGGTTTCTTCAGCGTAAGGACGAAGCGAACCTTCTTCAACCAAATCAATATCGCGGTTAAGCAACTCCTTCAAATCCATATATATACCGCCCATTGTGAAAAGAGTAAATGGTTTGCCTGTGCTGCGGTCGGGCACGAACAAAATGTCCACATCGCTGTCGGGGCGCTCCTCGCCGCGCGCAAAAGAGCCGAACAGCCACGCCTTCAATACGGGCTGCGTCTTGAAATAATCGGCTATAAGTTTCGTCATTGTCGGTGTGTCCATATCTGTTATATTTTGGATTGGAAAGATACGCAAAAAATTTAGAATGTTGAAGTTATGATTTAATGTAGATTTTTGAATCACAAATCAACCATCTAAACTTCTAAACTTCTTACCTCTAAACTCTAACCCCGCTTATCGCACTTCATAAAACAATCGCCGCACGCCGCTTGCTTTCCGCGAAGGCGGTTTTCAATCATCTCGGCGTAGCGGTCGGCGAGGATTGGAATGCGAATGGTGCGGACAACCTCGTGGGCAAAGGCCGACATCAGCATCATCCGGGCCTCGTCTTCGCCAATGCCGCGCTGGCGCATATAGAACAGGGCGTTCTCGTCTAACTGGCCGACGGTGGCGCCGTGGCTGCACTTCACATCATCGGCGTAGATTTCGAGTTGCGGTTTAGTATACATCCGCGAATCGCTTGACACACAGATATTTTTGTTCGACTGCATTGCGTTGGTCTTCTGCGCGTTGGGGCGCACAAGCACATAGCCGCCGAATGCGCCGACCGCGTGGCCGTTGAGCACGTTTTTGTAGAGTTCGTAACTGGTGCACTCGGGCACGGCGTGGTCAATGTAGGTGAAGTTGTCGATATGCTGGTGGCCGTTGGGCAGCGACAGACCGTAAATGTTGGCCTCGGCGTGCGGGCCGTTCATCAGCACCTCAAGGTTGTTGCGGACGAATCCGCCGTGAAGCGTCAAAGTGTTGGCAAGCAATTGGCTGTCAGTGTTTTGCTCTATCAAAACCGACGCAATTTGCGACGAGTGGTCGTTCAGGTTTTGAATGCTGTAGCAGTCGAGTTGCGAGCGGTCGAGCATCACAATCTCGGTGACGTTGTTGAGCAGGAACTGCCGCTCGGACAGGGTGTGGTCACAAAAAACGATTTTGGCCTGACTGCCGCGGCCGGCCACTATCAGGTTGCGCTGGTTCACCATCAGCGGATTTTCGCCCGACAGAATGTTGACAATCTGAATCGGCTTGTCAATCGTCACATTGTCAGGAATATACAGGAACAGTCCGCTGCGGGCGAAGGCCGTGTTGAGGCTGATTGTGGTGTCGTCTTTGACGGCGGCAAGGCGGTTGTAATGCTGCGCGAAAAGGTCGGGGCAGCTTTGGGCGCCATCGGCAAGGCCGGTGGCAACCACGCCCTCGGGAATGGTGCTGTTGGCAGCATCAATCCAACCGTTGGCAACGGTTATGGTGTAGGTGTCGAGCCCGGGGACAGCGCAACGGAAGGCTTTTTTCGAGTCAACCGTCTCATTATTAGGGTTTATGGCATAGCCGTAAGTGTGGCCGAAGGCGGCCATAATGTCTGTAAATCGGTACCGTTCGCACCCCTTTTCGGGCAAACCGCGCTCGCTGAAAAGGCTGATTGCGGCCTCGCGCTGGCGGTTCATCGGCTCGGGCATTCCGGCGCAAATGCTGGCGGAATACTGGCGATAAAGTGCTGTAAATTTGTCTTTTATAGCGGCTGAATTGACCTTTTCCATAAACTATTTGTTGTCGAATTCGCTTTTAATCCAATCGTAGCCTTTCTCTTCAAGTTCAAGTGCAAGTTCCTTGCCTCCGGTCTTGACAATCTGTCCGTTATAGAGCACGTGCACCACGTCGGGCACAATGTAGTCGAGCAGTCGCTGATAGTGGGTTATGACAATGGCCGACGTTTCGGGCGTTTTGAGTTTGTTCACACCGTTGGCCACAATGCGCAGGGCGTCAATGTCGAGGCCCGAATCGGTCTCGTCGAGAATCGATAGGCGCGGTTCAAGCATCGCCATCTGAAAAATCTCGTTTTTCTTCTTCTCGCCGCCCGAAAAGCCCTCATTTACAGAGCGTGACGTGAGCCGCGAGTCGATTTCGACCAATTGGCTCTTCTCGCGCATCATCTTCAGATATTCGGCTGCCGAAAGGGCCGGCTGACCGTTGAATTTGCGCTTCTCGTTGACGGCGGCGCGCATAAAGTTGACCATACTAACTCCCGGAATTTCAACGGGATACTGAAAACTCATAAACAAGCCCATCCGTGCGCGGTCCTCGGGCGGCATTGCCAAAAGGTCGCGGCCCAAAAAGGTTACTTCGCCGCCATCGACAGTGAAGCGGCTGTTGCCCGTCAGCACCGACGAGAGCGTGCTTTTGCCCGACCCGTTGGGGCCCATAATGGCGTGAATCTCGCCCGCGTTAATGTGCAGATTGATTCCCTTGAGTATCGGCTTTCCGTCAATCGAAGCCCGTAAATCTTTAATTGTCAGCATATATATCGTTTAATTGTTTAATCGGTGAATCGTTTAAATGTTGAGTCGCTTCGCTGTTGAAAAAAGGTTGAGTCGCTTCGCTGTTTAGAAGTTTATACGCTTCGCTGTTTAGATAATTAACTATTCCCAACTTCTTAACTTCTAAACTATATCAACTCTCTCAACTCTTCATTTTTAATTTTTCATTTTTAATTGTTAATTCATTCAATCCTTCAATTATTCAATCCTTCAATCCTTTATCCAACACTTCCCTCCAAACTAACCTGCAGCAGTTTCTGCGCCTCGACGGCAAACTCCATCGGCAGGGTGTTGAGCACCTCTTTGGCGTAGCCGTTGACAATCAGACCCACGGCGTCTTCGGTCGAAATTCCGCGCTGGTTGCAGTAAAAAATCTGATCCTCGCCGATTTTAGACGTGGTGGCTTCGTGCTCCAAAACGGCCGTGTTGTTGGCGCACTCAACGTATGGGAACGTGTGCGCACCGCAGCGGTCGCCCAAAAGCAGCGAGTCGCACTGCGAGTAGTTGCGGGCGCCGTCGGCGTTGGCCGACACCTTGACAAGCCCTCGGTAACTGTTCTGGCTCTGGCCAGCCGATATTCCCTTCGACACTATGCGGCTGTGGGTGTTGCGGCCAATGTGAATCATCTTGGTGCCCGTGTCGGCCTGTTGGTGGTTGTTGGTGACGGCCACCGAATAGAACTCCGACGACGAGCCGTCGCCCAAAAGCACCGTGCTGGGGTACTTCCACGTTATGGCCGAACCCGTCTCGACCTGGCTCCACGACAGTTTGGCGTTGACGCCCTTGCACAGGCCTCGCTTGGTGACGAAATTATAGATTCCGCCACGGCCCTCGCGGTCGCCTGGATACCAATTCTGCACGGTCGAATATTTCACCTCGGCGTTGTTCATCACCACAATCTCGACAATGGCGGCGTGTAGTTGGTTCTCGTCGCGGCGGGGCGCTGTGCAGCCCTCAAGATAACTCACGTAACTATCGTCGTCACAAACAATTAGCGTACGCTCGAACTGGCCCGTCTTGGCGGCGTTTATGCGGAAATAGGTGCTCAACTCCATCGGGCAGCGCACCCCTTTCGGGATATAGCAGAACGAGCCGTCGCTGAAAACTGCCGAATTCAAGGCGGCGAAATAGTTGTCGGTGGGCGGAACCACGCTGCCCAAATACTGCCGCACAAGGTCGGGGTGGTTGCGGACGGCCTCGCTGAACGAACAGAAGATTATGCCGCGCTCGGCAAGTGCGTCTTTATAGGTGGTTTTTACTGATACACTGTCCATTACAGCATCGAACGCCACTCCCGACAGCGCCTTTTGCTCGTCGAGCGGAATGCCCAATTTGTCGAAGGTCTTTTTCAGTTCGGGGTCGATTTCTGTGCTCTCGGGCTTTGCCGCCTGTTTGGGTGCGGCATAGTAGATAATGTCTTGATAATCAATCTCGGGAATATCCAAATGCGCCCACGTTGGCATTGTTTGTGTCAGCCAATGCCGATAGGCTTTCAGGCGGAACTCAAGCAGCCATTCGGGTTCTTCTTTCTTGCTCGAAATCAGACGGATAACATCCTCGTTCAAGCCTTTGCCGATAGTCTCGTGCTCAATGTCCGACACAAAGCCGTATTTGTACTCGCTGTCGGTTACCTCGTTGATTATGTTGGTGGTGTCCATATTTTCGTTTAATCGGTGAAATGGTGAATCGGTGAATTGAAAAGCGTAAACTGAAAACGTAAACGTAAACCAACTTCACTTATGCCTTTTGCCATTTGCCTTATGCCTTCAATCATTCAATTAATCATTCCTCAACAAACGCCATCGTGCTCATAATCGCCTCAATCTGGCGCATATAGTTGCGTTTGTCCTTCTTGCCTGCATAGACGTAGCCATCAACCGTTACAATGCGCTGGTGCTTCTCGTCGTACTGCGTTAGGCTGACAAAGGGGCCGCCCATAAAATCGCCCTCGGTGCGCCACAGACCACGCAACTCGGCGGTGTAGCGGCCGTGGAAGGTGAACGAGCGGAAGGTGGTTACGCCCTCGTGCATATCGGTGGTCATATACGAGCCGTCGGCTGGGCCGCCCACGTAGGCCTTGCACATACGGTTGCGCACGGCAATCAGGCTGTCGTAGGTGAACATCAGCGAGTCGGTGTAGGGGTAGTAATAGACGAACAGGCCCTGGCTGATTTCGGGCGTCTCGTGCGATATCCAAACAAAGTTGTTGGTGTCCATATCGAAGGTGTAACCCTTTGGTATTGTCATTGTTACATCGGCGGCTTTGGCCAACTTGTCCATAACCTGACGGTCGGGGAAGGTGGCGTAGTTCTTGATTATGCGGTCTTGCTCGGCTTTGAGCAGAAGGCCTGTGATTTTGTCGCGGTTGTCAGAGAAAAGTTGCTCGAAGGCTTGCGCCGACGGGGCCACAATCTGAATCACCGTCTGCGGCGTGGCCCAAAGGTCGTGCGCCACACGAATGCTGGCGGCGCTGTCGGCGGCTATGCGGCAACTGATAATGTTGCGGTGGCGCTGGAAAATCTCGGTGAAGGCGCTGTTCGGAATCCGCACCACGTCGAACATCGGCTCCGACTGTGGAAGTCCTGGAACGTCGGCTTTCAGAATGTTGATAATGGTGTCGGTGGTCGATTTCCAAACCTGGTCCTCAATGACGATTACCACCTCGCCCGCCTGTCCCGAAATGGTGGGAAGCATTTTCTCGTGAACGGTATTGCAGGCTGTCAGCATTGTTGCTGCAACGGCCGCTGTCAAAATTGCCAATTGTTTCATAAAAGTTTAGAGTTTAGAAGTTTAGTTGTATATCTCTGTTCCATTCGTTGCGCATTTGTTTTTGAATTTCAAGGCCATCACCCAAATTCATTATACCATAAAATTCTCTTAACCCCTGGCTCTTTTTTTTGCGTTTGTTACCACCCATTAAGTCGCTGATATATTGCGAAATTTCGTCCAAATATTCCTCTGGAACGGATTTGATTTGTTCGATTACTTCTTCGCGGTTCATATCATTAAATATGTTGCAAATATGGCTATTTCTCTAACGCCATATCAACCGCAAAATTAGAGAAAATAAAATTAGGGGGAAACGCAGTGGTTTTAGCAAACAAGAAATTAAACAATCAATTCTGATTTTCATTATCTTTATGGCGAATTTAAAACTAACAAATATGAAACAGGTTCACGTAGGCGGATATTCGGTTACAATACCCGACAATTATGTGCATAGCGTAAAGGTGAGCCGTGTAAAGGGTTCACAAGATGTTAGAATTAGACTATCCAAAGGCAAGCACACTACTGCAACTGCCAGTACTTTTGCGCAATACCCTTGTTGGGAAAGCGACATACACTAATCTTGCTCTGTGGGATACGGGTGCCGAAATGTCGGGGGTGAGCGAAGAACTTGCCACGTGGCTCAAACTTGAACAACGCGATGTTGGTATGTATATGCAGTCGGCCTCTGAAACCGTATCGGTGAAGGTTGCATATTGTATGTTTGAACTGCCGTCGGGCGAAACCTTTGAACAAGATGTCCTTATCCTTCCAACCAGCGACACCCCTGTCATAATTGGCCTCGACATTATCAAACAAGGATTTTTCTCTCTCAACCCCGAAGGTGACAATCTGCACTTTCTCTACGAATTAAAGTGATTTTATTTGAACGCAGTAGAGACGATGTGCACATCGTCTCTACCACATAATCAACATTTTACAAAATCCTCAATTCACAACCACTCGTTTGGCGACGTTACCCACACGCACAATGTAAACACCTTGCGCCCGCATCGGAATCTCAACGCGGCTGCTGTTTGCTGTGGCTTTGGCAACCATTCGTCCGTTTATGTCAAAGACTTCAATTTCGCCATTTGTGGTTTCCGCATTCTCAACCACAACCATTTTGTCGTAGGTATATATAATCGCCTCATTAACAGCATCTTCATCAACGTCGGTAACAATACTGATAACATTGTGTATAATGTCCAAAATGTGATGCACTATAATGCCTTCGGGTGTTGTTGGTTGTGGTTTGGTTTCATTTTGACTGCCATTATTATTTGGTTCACCACCTTGGTTTTCTGTTGAATTATATCCCCAAACAATAGGGCGATTGTCTGGATTCCAATCGAATTGCTTCCAATCGTCGGGTTCTGATTCCGCCTCACAGTAGATGGTTAAATTACTGCAATTTGAGAACAGACTATCACCAATTGAAATAACAGACACGGGAATAATAACCGATTTCAGATTGATGCAACTGTCGAATGCGAACTCACCAATGTATGTGACTGAATTAGGAATAGTTAAAGATGTCAACCCCGTGCAACCCGAAAACGCATCGTCGCCTATTTCTGCAACTTTGTCAGGAATGGTTAGTGACGTCAAATTACCACATTCAGAGAATGCTCCAACGTAAATAGAAGTAACACCGCTCGGAATGTCATATTTGCCTGATTTTCCTGCGGGACAGCATATCAATGTCGATTTATCCTTATCAAAGAGCACCCCATTTTCAGACTTGTATTCTGTATTGCCATTCTCAACATTAATTTCTTTCAAACTTTCGCAATCGGCAAATGCGCCCAATCCGATATTTGTGACAGATTTTGGTATGGTAACCGTTTCCAAACCGCCACATTCGTAAAATGCGAGAGTATCAATATTTTTGACTGAATTTGGAATGGTTATGGATTTCAAACTGCTGCATTCCGCAAATGCTCCCGAACCAATATATTCTACAGAGTTGGGAATAGTAACGAATTCCAATTTATCACAACCATAGAACGCATATTTGCCAATACCCGTGACTGCATATAATTTATTGTTAGCATATTCAGGGAATAGGATTTCTTTTGGAATGGTGATTGTGGTATATTTTAAATGGAATGGATGGTATCCCACTTCTGCTGTCAGTTGATTGGTGTTGCTTGTAACATTGTAATACAGTGAATCGCCTTGATGCAACTCTTGTTCATTGCATTCCCATACGACTGAACAACCATCAGGATTCCACGATTCGCTCCAACCTTTAGGTTTTGTCTTTGCCTCACAGAAAATCAACAAATTAGAACAACCTTTGAATGCGTTGTCTCCAATTTTCATAACAGTTTTCGGAATGATTATGTATGTTAGATTGATGTTGTTAATGAACGCTTTAGATTCAATACTTACAACGGAATATTCTATACCATCCGCATCAATGACTTTTGAAGGGATAATAACCGAATTGAGATTTTTTGCAATTCCCGAAACCGATACGTTAAAAAATGATACAATGCCACTTTCGAAGTCGTATCCATTTTCAACTTTATAATGAATGCCATCTTTTGTGAATTTTATTTCATCAGGACCTTCACCCGCCAACGCTTGTCCTGCAACTAAAAAACAGAACAACGCAATAATTATTCTTCTCATATTATAATTAATCTTTAAACAGTTGATATTCATTGGTTTGAGTTGTTTTACTTCACCCTTGCACCCCAATCAAAAGCCAACCGAACCATAAACGAGTTGATATTTCTCTCTTCGTTTACAGCATAAAGTTTCAGGCTGCCGTTGTTGTAAGTGTAATTTTGAAGCGCGTAGCCCATTGAAATGTTGAAATGGCTGAACCTGCACCCTGCCGACAATGCAAAATGCACTCCATCGAAATCACCGACAGTGCCACCGCACTGCATATCCAAAAATGGCGAAATGGTTCGGTTCAGAAATTCATACCGCACGGTGGAAAAAATCGGGAACGACTCGAAACTTACCGTTTCCGTTTCTTTTCCTTTCTCTTTGTTTTGTTTTTTTGTATCCTCATCTTTGTTGACCATAAATGTCTGTGCGCCAACGCCTAAACCCACAAACAAATGCCCGAACAATTCACAGCCGTGAATTGTGCTTATTGACAGATTGGTATAGTCCTCATCAATATTGTTGTTGAAGCCTGCGCCTATACCAGCCTCAATAAAACCGCGATAACCTGTTTTGAAATAGCCTTTTCTTTCAACTGTGGGCTGCGAGAGTTGTCGACTGCTACTTGAATGCACAATTTGTGCATCAACTACGCCGCAGAGCAATACAGACATTACAAATAATAAGATTCGCTTCATTTTTTTAGATTTAAATCACTTTAACTGAATGTTTTGTGAATCAACAGCACCAACGTTTTGCTGTGCGCCACTGCTTTTGATAATGAGATTTATATCCTCACTTGTTGCGTTTTTAAAATTCACGAAATCAGCAGCATAACCGCTGATTGATATTTCATAATCGCCTTTGTGCGCGTTCTTCTCGTTGCGTTGGACTGTCCGAAAATTGAATATCGGTGCCAGAATAGCATCACACTTATGATATTGCTGCGAAAGGAAAATGCCGTAGTTCCGCAACTCGCTGCGGCTGCTTTCGTCGAATGTCTTTGTGTTGCCGATTATAGCATAAAAGTCTGACGAAGAGATAAACCAGTGGTCGGTGAAACGACCTGTGGCTTTGTCAATGGTGTTGTTCTCGGTCTCGATACACCATTGGGCTCCACTCTGATATTTCTTTACAACAACATCACAGATGACAGGACGGGCAAACACATTTGCAATCGCATCTGTCATACGAGCCTCTGTTGCAGTTATTTCAACAGTTGTGGTTGTTGTTTTTTGCGCGTCGGCAAAATTCACAATCCATAGCATTGCGAGCAACGCACTAAAAATCTTTTTCATATCAATTTGATTTTAAATTAATTATGTTATTTTAGAAATCACGAAGTTTTGATTGAATGTCGCGTTTCATAAACCGCGCTCCGCTACGTAGTTTGTCGCCTTTGCCAATAGCTTTCGCACTGACAACTTCGGCATAGTCATACCCAAACTTATACACGACATCGTTTATAGTGGTGGAATATATGGCATTAGCTTTATTGAGCGCGTGTGCGAAATTGTAGTTTAGGGTGTTTTCCGAAGAAGTTTTTTTGCCAGTTTCCGACGTTTCCACAACCTTCGTCGTGCAAGTCGCCGCCGACGGCAGTGTCGAAGAACCTTTGCCTAATAAACCAACGTATGCGAACATTTCAGCCAAATCCTCGTTTTCCGCGAATAACAATGTCTGCGATTGAGCCCATTGTCCCCAAATGTTTTTCGTCGGATTTTTGTATGCAAATGCCAGAGTGGCAGTTTCTTTTATTGACGTCTTCTTCTCTTTGTCCAGCGTGCCGCCCGAAACGCTTGTTGTTTCCTCGTCTTCGTACAATATCTTCTGTAGTTTGCCATCGTTCCACGTAAGCGTGTATTTCACATTATATACGGCGTTGAGTTCTCTTGCCAATTCATAATATTCATATTTCAATTCCTCCGTATGGCTGATTGCCGACAGATATTCGCCGTCATACGAATACGACTCTGTTATTTTCATATCCCCACTACCGCTGTAGCCTTCAACATCTTCCACTTTTACATTGTATTCTATTTCAGACACATAGCCTTTGCTATTATAACTGATAGCAATATCATCGCCATCTTCGGGGGTGCCATTTTTATCGTAATCCATAAGCGATATTTTGTTGGGGCTATATGAAAAATCGGCTGTTTCGGAAGTGCCGTCGGCACAGGTGGCGTCAATCTGCTCAATCCAACCGTTCGATTTGTAAAAGAATTTGTAAACATCGCCCGATGGTGAAGCGCACTGCGACACGCGCAAACCTGTTTTCTCATTCAGAACACCTGCCTTCATCGGCTCATATTCCTCGTCGTCGTCTTTGCAATTTGTGAATGTCAGTGCAACCAACATTGTGGCTGTCAATCCTAAAGTGAAAACTCTTTTCATAATTCTAATTTTTGTAAGTTATTAATAAACAATTAAATAAATTCGTTTTTCAAGCCGTTAACCAATATGTCAATACTTCAATTTTTGGCAATAAAAAAAGCGTGAAACTCGACGTCTCCCGCTGACTATAAGGTATTTGGCGTAACCTGGCATAAACGAAATAAGTCAAGTGCACGCCGAAGCGTAGCAATTGATTCTTATTTCTTCCTTATGCCCAAAAAATCGCCAAATTTCTATAGTCAGAAAGAAATAGCCCTAATGCTTTATTTTATTGTATTTTAATCCTTTTCTATGTTCTTTTTAACTCCTTTTCTAAAATTAAAAACTCTTGCCAAACAACGGATTAAACGTTTGTGGCATCAATTTGTTTCGCTAAAGTAATTAAAGTTCAACAAAAAAGGATTAATCACATTGCAAAAATTGGCATAATAGAAATTTGATTAGTCAATAGAGTATATTTGTTATAAAGTACTTTTATTATTTGATTTATGAAAACTGGACAAAAAGACACACCAAAGATTGTAGCATTCATTGATTTACTGGGGACAAAAGACCGCTATAATAATGATATCCCTATTGACGAAGCATTAACACCTATTGATAGTTATAACACAATTTTGAGCCAAAAACTTAATGAATATCTAATTAACCCTCCTGACACATATGAAGAAGAACTTCAAGAATCAGCAAAAATGCGTTATGTTGATAGTTTTGACTATTTTCTCCCTGCTTCTGATTCAATTTTTTTAATGTCAAGAGATTGTAATTCTTTTATCAAACAATTAGGAAACTTTGTTTTGGACTCTTTTATTTTAACAGCGGGTTATTATAGAAATTCCAAAGGTAAATCAAAGATAGAAGAAATAAGTGACGGGCATTGTTGGTATCCACCTTTATTCAGAGGGGGAATAGCGTATGATTCGGCACGTTTAGTTGATATAATAAAAATAGTCAATGGCGGACCTTCAAAAACCGAAGTGCTGGCAGGGAAAGCCATTTGTAATGCAGTGAAATTAGAAACAATGATAAAAGGGCCGAGATTAGTTTTTGAAAGAACTGTTTACGACCGATTAGATGATAATACTCGCGAATATTGCCGCACTACTCCAGAAAAACCCGATTTATATGAGATATTATGGCCTGCTTTTATTTATAGCCCCAATAAAGATATAGATGAAATGAGACAGTTGCTTATTCCTGCATTAAATTTTTGGAAGGCATATAATCACAAAGATTATTCAAGTCAATATTTCAATTTTATAGAATTGATAGTTGCTTCAACTATACAGTTTTTCGATAAGAAATGTCAATTAAAGAGTTTGGCAATAAAAAAAGTATCTGAATGGTTGAGCAATAACGAATTGCAACACAAAATAGAAATTAAGAATTACTGATTTTCATAATCAACAAACTACACCGCCACACCCGTGCGCATAACATCGTCGTAGAGTGGCGACCAACAATCTTCGGCCATAAGAACAGGCTCGATTAGGAAACTAACATTGCGCACATCGCGCCACAAACCTTTCGACATATCAAATTTGTTTCCTTTGTAGGTGGGCACAATTACAGCCACGTCAATATCGCTGTCAGGATTGGCATAACCCTTTGAGTATGAGCCAAACATCACAACTTTCGGCTCCACTTCAAAGCGTCGGCTGATTACTTGCTTATATTGGCGGACAAGAGCAAGTGCTTCATCGCGGGTTAAAGTTTGTCTTTTATCCATTGCTGTAATTGTTTGGTTTCGTCAATCAATTGTCTGCACACTTCCGAAGTTAGCGCCCTAAATAGTGCTTCTTTGTCTTCGGGGTATCTGGCTTCTATATTGTAGTTTGTTATTGTATCAAGAAAGTCACGTTGACTGTCGCTCATCGACTCGTAAAGCCCGCATCCTTCTGCCAACCGCATATGGTTGTGAGTGTATGGCGGCTCCTCGGTTTGTGTATTACACCAATATGCCTTCAAAGTCTTTTCTATAACTTGATGGCACATAAATGCGACATAAAGCCAACGTCCTGTCCGACACATTGCTTCGGCTGTATCAAGGTCATAGTTTGCTATGTCGAGCCAATATGCCACTTTGTCTTTCGCCATAGTGCTGTCTTTGAATTTCCTAACTACAAATGTAGAAATAAAATAGAAAAAACGAACAAGCATATTTTCTGTGCGTCCCTACAAATTCATTAAACCCAACGCCCCTTATGCCTTTTGCCTGGTGCCTAATGCCTTAATTTAATCCAACTTCAACACCGCCAAAAACGCCTTCTGCGGCACCTCAACGGTGCCTATCTGGCGCATACGTTTCTTGCCTTCTTTCTGTTTTTCAAGCAGTTTGCGTTTGCGCGACACGTCGCCGCCGTAGCATTTGGCCGTCACGTCCTTGCGCACCTGGCGGACGGTTTCGCGGGCAATGATTTTGGCGCCGATAGCCGCCTGAATGGCCACGTCGAACTGTTGGCGCGGAATCAGCTCTTTCAGCTTCTCGCACATTTTGCGGCCCAAATCGTAGGCGTGGTCGGCGTGAATGAGCGACGACAGCGCGTCGACACCCTCGCCGTTCAACAGGATATCGAGTTTCACAAGATTGGCTCGTCCGTATCCGCTCGGGTGGTAGTCGAACGATGCGTAACCCTTTGATATACTTTTCAGTTTGTCATAAAAATCGAACACAATCTCCGACAGCGGCATATCGAACGTCACCTCAACACGGTTGCCCGTCACGTAGGTCTGGTTCTTCAGCACGCCGCGCTTCTCGATGCAGAGTTTCATTATGTTGCCGATGTAATCGACATTCGAAATTATCTGCGCGTTGATGTACGGCTCCTCAATATAGTCGATGGTGTTCACCGCTGGCAACCCCGATGGGTTGTGCACCTCAAGCGTTTCGCCTTTTTTGGTGTGGCAGATGAACGAAACGTTTGGCACTGTTGTGATGACGTCCATATTGAACTCGCGGTCGAGCCGTTCCTGAATGATTTCCATATGAAGCAGACCCAGGAAGCCGCAGCGGAAGCCGAATCCCAAAGCCGCGGACGATTCGGGTTGGAAAGTCAGCGAAGCGTCGTTCAGCTGCAGTTTCTCGAGCGATGCGCGAAGGTCCTCATACTCGTCGGCCACCACAGGATAGACACCCGCGAACACCATCGGCTTCACCTCTTCGAAACCCTCGATAGCAGCGGCGCACGGACGGTCGACGTGAGTGATGGTGTCGCCCACCTTCACCTCGCGCGATGTCTTGATGCCCGAAATAATGTAACCCACGTCGCCAGTTTTCAGCACCTTGCGCGGTTCGCGGTCGAGCCGAAGGACGCCCACCTCGTCGGCGTTATATTGCTTGCCTGTGTTCACAAACTTCACAAAATCGCCTGTGGCAATCTCGCCGTTCACAATCTTGAAATAGGCGATGATGCCGCGGAACGAGTTGAAAACCGAATCGAAAATCAGCGCCTGAAGCGGTGCCTGCGGGTCGCCTTTTGGCGGCGGAATCACCTGCACAATGCGTTCCAGAATCTTATCCACGCCCTCGCCCGTCTTGCCGCTGGCCGCCAGAATGTCGTCGCGGTCGCAGCCGATAAGGTCCACAATCTGGTCCTTCACCTCCTCGGGCATAGCGTTCGGAAGGTCGATTTTATTGATGACGGGGATTATCTCAAGATTATGCTCGATGGCCAGGTACAGGTTCGAAATGGTTTGAGCCTGAATGCCTTGCGTGGCGTCGACAATGAGCAGCGCGCCCTCGCAGGCGGCAATCGACCGCGACACCTCGTACGAGAAATCGACGTGCCCCGGGGTGTCAATCAGGTTCAGAACATATTTTTTGCCTTCGTAAGTGTAGTCCATTTGGATGGCGTGGCTCTTGATGGTAATGCCGCGCTCGCGCTCAAGGTCCATATCGTCGAGAACCTGGTCCTGCGCCTGCCGCTCGTTGACGGTGCCCGTGTACTGAAGCAGACGGTCGGCCAGAGTGCTTTTGCCGTGGTCGATGTGCGCTATGATGCAGAAATTGCGGATGTTGTCCATTTGCAAATTTTTATGGGTGCAAATATAGGAACGAAAACGCAAAACACTAATGCAGACAATGATAATGACTGACGCTTGCCAATATTTTTTATTTGCAAATGAAAAAATGTTGTTACCTTCGCATTCAGTGATTTATTTTTTTAAAACGTTTAAAATTTTAAAGACATGAAAAAATTGACTTTTGGATTAATGGGATTTGCGGCTCTGTCGTTGGCAGTAGCCACATTATTTACATCGTGCAAAAAAGACGAAGTAAAAGAGTTGGCTTCTATTTCGGCTACAATTAACGGTGAAAGCTTCAGCGCAACCGCAGTTGCAAAGCAGGACAACAACAACGCCAAATTGGCTGATTTGCTGGCCGGCAATGGTGACAAAATAACGAGCATCTACGGTGCCAACACCAACGGACAGGTTCTCTCTATCGTTTTGAATGGCAACACCGAAGCAACCTATGACTTGAGCCTTGCCGTATCGCTCAACCCGACAACACTCCTTATCAACTACCTGACAACTGGCGATATTGAGGATACAGCAAAAGACGCTATCAAAGCCGAAGCTAAAACAATGATGGTCTATAAGAAATCTGAAGGCATTCAAGACGCCAACAGCAAAGACTTCTATGTTGCTACAAAAGCCAATGTAGTAGTCAACAAGATTACAAGCGTTGGTACAATTAAGTATTACAAAGGCACATTCACTGCCACTCTTGAGAACGCCAATGGTGAAAAACTTGAAGTTACCGACGGCAAATTCTCTTGCCCGGGCAAATAATTTATAACCATTAAAAACTATTTACTATGAGAAAATCAATCAAAATCTTAATGATGGCTCTGGCAGCCATGCTGATTGCCGGTGGTGCATCGTCGGTTAATGCAAAAGAAAAGAAAGCCAAGTTTAAGTATAACAGCACAACCGAATACAACGCCGAGTCGTTGGCCAAAGGTGACGCTGGCATCAATATCGTTCGTTTGGACGGCCGTGGCGAAACTGAAGAAGCTGCCATTGAGGATGCAAAGATGAAAGCCGTTGCTTGCGCTTTGTTCTGCGGATTCCCATCGGGAGCCAATGGAGCAGAAGCAGCTCCTGCTATCATCGAGGATGCAAGCGCTGACAATTCTGATTTTTTGGCAAACTTCTTTAAGCCTGGTGGTGATTATCTGAAATACGTGAAAGTTAGCAAACTGGCTAATTCTAAATCGGTTTCAAAAGCTACCACAAAGACATTTAAGGTTGCCATTGGCTTGGATGTGTCGTACAACGACCTTAAAGATTTGATGAAGAAAAACGGCTTGGTTAAATAACTCCAGCATAGTTTTCTTCAGAAACACTTGCAGAGCCGCATTGTGATGCGGCTCTACTTTTTTTGCGACTTTTTTAATGTGGCAAATGTGAGCAACAGACAAAAACTTTTGACAAACGGTGATTAAAGCGGCAAAAAACGAATACTACGAACAAAAACATTTGTATATTTGCGGCTTTAAGAACAAACTTTTGTTTAATTTATTGTTTAATTAAAAAATTTAAAAAGATGAAAAAAAGATTCATGTTCGCAACCATGATGGTTGCTATGTGTTCGACAGCACTTTTCACCTCTTGCGGTGAAGTAGAAGAAGGTTCTGTAGAAGAGCAATTCAAGTTTGGTGAATTGACAGCAGTTGCCAACGCTGACGGTACTATCGAAATCGCTGGTCAGATTGCAACCAATACCAAAATCAAAGAATTTGCTTTGTACAATGCCGATGGCTCTGTAGCTTACGATTTCCTTGAGCAGAACGAGCAAGTTAAAGAGAAAAACAAAACTTTGGATGAGAATGGCAAGGCCGTTAAAGACAAATCTTTCGTTCTTGACATCAAATCTACTGGCAAACTGCCTGTAGCCATCTATACTCTTAGAATTAAGACCAAAAAAGCTGGTGCTTTCGAAGAGGCTATTGGTGCTGAGTATCATTTCAACATTGGTACAGGTGCTAACGATAAACTTGGTTCACAATTCTCTTTGTACAACCAAAGCGCTTACATGTTGAAAGACTTTTATGATTCTTCAAACGGTAACATCAGTGACGAGGCTGTTGCAAGCAAAATCGAAGTTGCTTTGAAGGGCGAGGGTGACAATGTATCACTTGAGACTGCTAAACTTTTGACCATTGCTAACACTCCTAAAGATGGTGTTAGAAGCCAAGAGCAATGCGACGCCAACAAGGCTATCTTGGCTGACGCTAAAATCTTTGAGAACGCTATCATCACAACAACTGATTGCATCGCTACTTATAAACTTACAAAAGTTGATGATGTAACTTATGAAATCAGCGGTATCGTTATCAACTCGAAAGGCACTTTGAAGATTGACACTTCAGCTGCTTTCAATTAATTGATAATTGTCAATAAAGAACGAGAGCCGCTCAGTTGAGCGGCTCTTTTTTTGTGGTTAAATAATAAAAACAGACAACTGAGCTATAATTATTGTACCTTAGCGATAAGAAAAACACACAATTATGGAAGCGACAACTTTAACACCAACTCAACAGCATCTACTCAAAATATTCTCGTTTAACAACAGTGAGGCGTACGCCCGCGAGGTTCAAATTGTACTAACACAACACTTTCAATCTCGCCTTGATACTGAGGCCGACAAACTATGGGATGAGGGTGTTCTAAACCAAGAACACCTTGATGCGTTGCGCCATGAAGACCTACATGCCAAGAGTTAAGAACCATGAAACTCGTTCTTGACACTAACACTCTGTTTCCACCGAAATTCTGGCAGAATATGCTGAGATATTGGAAAATAAAACCTCTCCAACTTTTGCCGATTTTGTAAAAAGTTTTCAGTAGAATCTATAAACGGAAAATTAAGTATAATCTTCCTCCACCATCACCCCCGTCCCAATCCGTCCTAATGTGTGGTTGTGCCGATATGAGAAAAACTCATCGTGTTGGCATTTGGTGCAGACTTGCGCCGATTCAATATTTCCCGGCTGTAATCCTGCTGAAATAAGATGATGACGGTTTACTTCCGACAGATTGATATGCGGACGCGCCCATTCCGCTTTGCGTAAAACACAATTAGGCCATTGGAAGAACTGTTCGGCAACATCTTCGCCCACCTCAAAACAGCAACTACCTATACACGGACCCAGCGCCGCAACAAGACGACTTGGCATAGAGGCGAACTCGCGCTGCATAGCCTCAACCGTCAGGCGAACAATACCGCCCGCCGTGCCGCGCCAGCCAGCGTGAATAGCCGCCACCGCTTGATTTTCCGCGTCGTATATCAAAACCGATTGGCAATCGGCTGTCAGCACCATAATGCAAACACCCGGCTGATTGGTTATAAGTGCGTCGGTTTCCGGAATACGGCTTTCTATCGTAAGAGCGCCACGTCCGGCATTTTTTTCGTTTACAACGGCAATATTTAGGCTGTGTGTCTGTTCGGCTGTTGTCAGGCGGCTGATGTCGAAGCCAACCGAGGCGGCTAAGCGGCAACGGTTTTCCGCTCCGTACGTACTGCGCAGATTGACATCACCCAGCGCACCTTGACGGCACGAGGTCACAAAATGGCGCACACCGCCACACCTATCTAAACTGCCAAAGGTGTAATACGGGAAATCGGCGGCATGAAAATTCATGAACAGCGCGGCTTATGCGTTTCCGGCATCAATGCCGTGCTCTTTCATATACGACTGTATCTCAAGCATCAGACGGTCTTTGAGCTCATGCTCGCGGCTGCGGTTCTCCGAGACAACAATCACATGGTCGGGTTGCTCGTTAAGATAGACAACCTTGTAGTATTCGGTGGTGCGCAGCTGCTTTCCGCGAATCAGCGATTTGTTTTTGCGCCGTGCTTTGCCTGTATTCAGCAGCGCTGGCCAGAACTCGTTGATGAACTGCTCGCGCGCCGCTTCGTCTTGCGTGACAAGCGATACATACGGAACACCAACAAAGTTGTCGCCGACATTGTAGAAGAACATCAGTCGTTTAGACATGCTCATTATTTTTCCGCTCAAATCGATTTCGGCAACCATAAGGCCTTTATAGTAGGCGCTGATTTGCGCGTTCAATTGGTCTTGGCGTTTTGTAGCCTCCTCCTGTGTAGCCTGCATCTCCTCAAGGTTCTGGCGCATCTCTTCTTCGTGCTGAGACAGCACTTCGGTTTGTTCGTTCGATTGCTCAAGCAGCTTGGCGTTGTGCGCGTTGATGCTCACATTGGAAACAGCCGACGCCATATTCTCGCAAAGGTGCTCCACAAAGTCAATCTTATATTTTTCGATGTGGTTGTACGATATCAGCTCCATTATACCGTAAATCTCATCGTTTACTATCATCGGGGCAAGCAGCAGGTTGCGTGGTTTCTGCTCCTCGCGTTTTCCCTGTGTGAAGGTCACGTAGCTGTCGGGCACATCTTCGAGATAGATAAGGCGCATCTCGTCGATTACGCGGCCAAACAGACCGTCTTTATCCGTAACAACGGTGTCGAGCATTATCTGCTTGCCGTAGGCTATGGCGGCCTTGCTCTCGAACTTCAGTTCCGAGTCGTACTCATCTTCTATCTTGAAATAAACGGCGCCCTGCACAATATCCATATATTTCAGCAACTCATTGAGCACGTTGTAGGCGAAGTTGTCGGCGTTTTCGTTCTCCTGGCGGATAATCTCGCCAAATTCGGCCAGACCGTGTGTAACCCAGTTACGCTGCGCGTCGACCTCTTTCTTCTGGTCTTCCTCCTCTTTGGCTTTCACAAGGCTTTTCTGCATGGCGATAAGCGACTCGCCCAGAGTGTCCTCGTCGCTGAGCAGCCGGTATTGGGCGTCGTAGTTGCCCTTGCCTATCTCGCCGGCGAAGTTCACCGATGCTTTCAAGCCGTCGCTCAGCACCTCAATCGACTCCGTTAGGTCGGTTATCTCGCTCTTGATGCGCGTCTTATGCATCTTCTCGTCGCTGATGACACCCAGCGAAAGGTCGGCCAGCTTGTTGTTGATGCCGACAATGGTTCCCGATATTGTCCGGGCCACTATCGAGATAACTATTGAGATGATGATGAGACCGATAATGGTTATGATAAGCAAACGCAGAAGGCTGCTGCTCCGTTGTTTGAAGCTGCTCTTCCACGACGATACGGTAACCACATGCCAATAGCTTTGCGCGTTGTCGAAACAAGCCTTGTTGCAAACAATAATCGATTTTTCGCCGTTGATATCACCAGTGTAAAGTGTGTCGCGGGCAATGCTGTCGATGTCGGCGATAATAGTCTGTTGCTGGCCTGTCAGTTTCGAGTCGCGGCTGTAGAGATAATTTCCGGCTTCTGAAATCAGGTAATTCTTTTCGTCTTTGCCGTCAGGATTCAGCACAAGCTGTTTCTTTAAATCGTGTATCGAAAGGTCGATGCCCACAACGCCCATAAACTCGTCCCAGACAATTATCGGAGCCACTATTGATGTCATCATAATAGAGTCCTTGCCGTTATAAGAATAGAAGTAAGGCTCCACCATTTTTGTCTTTCTGGTGTCGCGCGGCAAGGCGTAAAAATCCTCCTCATATTGAGTGTCGGTTGTCTCTTCCGATTTTATCTCGTCGTCAATCCGATAGTAGGAAGGCGAGAAGGTGCCAAGGGAGTTGGAGTTCACCTTGTTGATGAAATTCTCGTCGAGATTGTCGATGCTGTTAGGCTCCCAAATGGACCATACTGCGCACAGGTCGGGATTTTCAAGTATTGTCTGGTGCAGAAGGTCGCTGAAGAACGGGCGGCGTTCCTGCTCGTCGATGTCGCTGTAGTTAGCCATGGTGGCGGCCAGTGTCTCCACTATCTTTGTGCGGCTCGCAACAAGTCCCTCAATGCGGCTGGTTATGTCGTTCGATTCCTGTTTCATTTCGGTGTACGAGTCGGCTTTTAGATTTTCCGCCACTTCGTAGATGATATAACCCATTGCGGCTATATACATTATAAGCGATGTGCCCAACAGGTTGAGCACCATTTTCCGGTGGATAGTCTTTTTAAAAATCATCTCTTTTCTATTTAGTTTCCAGAAAAACGTTTTTACTCATCAATCAGACCGATAAGCTCTGTAAGCTCATTGTAGGCCTCTTCCCATTTGCTCTTTGCGTCGGCAAACACCTGCGGAATGCGCTCGGTGCCCGAGTTTTTCGTTATTGAGTTTATAATGGTGTCGAGCATGTCGGTTATCGGCTTCACTCCCAAGTAGTTGATTTTTGTCCGCAGGGCTTTCACCTCCATCTTCAGCACTTTGTAGTTGTTGCTCTCGATGGTTTTTTCGATGTCGGCAAACTGTGCGGGAATCTGCTCGTAGTAACGGCGCAGTATGTTGTCAATCTTCTTCTCGTCGTTTTTGTAGGCGGCGTTCATGTTTGTAAGGTCGATAAGGCGGCGCTTCTTGTTAACCGATGTCTTGAGCATGCCTTTCAGCTCCTCGGGTATATGACCCTCGGCCACCATATCAATCTGCTCCTCGTATTTCTTCTGTGTTGTTATGTCGAATCCCACAGCTATAACCTCCACAAGCTGCTTTGTGTCGTCGCAGATTGGAATAAAATGCATGCGGAGCCAAACGGCGTCTTTTCCCTCGCCAAACTGCTCGTCTTCCTCCATAATGTTGCCGGCCAGAATCTCGTCCCAGAAGTGCTCGTGCGCTTTGGCCTCAACTTCGGTCATCTCGACATCGGCCTTATGGCGCTTGCCCACAACCTTGTTGCGGCGTGTCTGCACAAAGTTAAGGAACTCCTCGTTGGCGTCGGTAACGCGCTGCTGAAGGTCGAAGTGGACTATCGGGGCAATGTTGTTGAGTGAGTCGATAACCGCCAACAGGCCTTCCTCCTTATGTGTCGTCTCCTCCTGTGTGGCTTGCATCTCCTCCATGTTCTGGCGTATCTCCTCCTCTTGCTGTTCAAGCACTTCGGCTTGCTGTTTGGCTTTGCTGAGCAACTGCGTCGTCTGCGCGTTTATCTTCACTGTCGATAATGTCGATGCAATGTTCTCCGACAGCTTCTCGACAAAGGCTATCTGATATTGCTCAAAAACCTTAAGCGAGTAAAGCTCGATGGCGCCCACCAGCTTGCTGTTGTAGATGAGCGGCACTATCAAAGCCGATTTTGGCAACGAGCGACCAAGTCCGGAGCCTATGCGCTCCATGTCGTCGGGTATCTCGCTTATGAAAATTGTCTCGCGCTCGTGATAGATGCGCCCCATAAGACCGTCGCTGGGACTGAAGAACGTTTTTTCGGCCTTGTCTTTGCCGAATCCCAGATGCGACACCAGCTCAAGCCCCTCGCGGTCCTCGGGCACAATGTAGAGAGCGCCCATCTGCGCGTTAAGGTAAAGTGTCAGTGTCTTTATTATATCGGCGCTTATTGTCCGCATGTCTTTGTTATCGATGCGCAAAACCTTGTTAAACAAGTTGATACCCGACGACGCCCAGTTCAGTTGCTCCTCCTCGGCGTGGCGCTGGTTTTCTTCCTCTTTGGCCTCGTCGAGGCTCGATTTCATCTCGATAATGGCGTTGCCCAAAACATCACGGTCGCTCAGCGGACTGAATTTGTAGTCGGAGTTGCCGTTGCCTATGTTCTCGGCGAATTTGGTAACCTGCAGCAGACCTTCGACCACCTTGTTCGATGAGTCGGTCATCTGCCCCAGCTCGTTGTTGCTTTCGACGCGCATTTCAAGCGTCTCATCCACCTTGCCCTGCGCCAGACGGTTGATAACCTCGTTCACCTTCTTTATCGGGTTTACGATGCCCTGAGTCAGGATGCCGATGATGAGCGCCAGCAGCAGCAGACCGATAAGAATGGCGCGTGTCACCACATTGAGCGATTCGGCCATTTGTTCGTCGATGTTGTCGTCGGTTACAACCAAAATTTTCCATTGTGCGTTAAGGTTTTCGGGCGATATGGCCTGAATGTTGCAATAAGTGTCACCGGTGCTGCGGTTTATCAGCGTGCGGTTCACAACTTCTTCCACAGCCTCGTCCAAGAAGCCGCCAATCAAGGTGTCTATCTCGTTGTAAAGCTGGCTGTTGAAGTTCTTATCGGGGTTGGCGGCCATTATGTGTCCTTTAGGCGACAAGATGAAAACATGCTGATTTTTCTCTTTGCCTATCGAGTCGATTATCGCCTGCAGTGAGTTGGCGTTGATGTCCATACCAACCACACCGGCAAAACCGCCGTGTTTGGTCATCGGCATTGCCATTGGAATGCGCATGGTGCGTTTGGCTGTTGAGCCGTCGTAGAGATAGTAGTCGGGTTCGGCTATGATTGGCGCCGCGGCGTCTTTGCAAATAAAATAGGGGTCCTCCATATCGTCGTAAACCTGAGCTATGGTTTTTGAGGTGACCTCGGCTCCGTACGATGTGTTCTCGGCTTTAAGTGTGGTGCGCCCCTCCTCGCCTGAGGCGTCGATATACTGGCTGTCGAAGCTGAGCCAGACAAACGACAGCTCCTGATTGTCCTCGCAGGTTTTCTTGATGGTTTTCTTGTAGAACTCCTCGTTGCCGTAGAAATCGGTGTCGTCGACCGACTCAACTATCGACCGCAAAGTGAGCAGCGACTGATATTGGTTGGCCGACAAATTGCTGATTATTGTCGATACGTCGCTGATAACTGCGGCGTCCTTCTTTTCCATTGACTCGACAATCGAATTTCTGAACTGCCGTGTGGCAAACCCCGAAGCAAACAGGATTACGGCGAAAACTGTTCCTAAAACCAAGCATAGCACTCTGATACTGAGGCGGATTCTGATTTTCATATCTATCATTTTTTCTTTTTGAAACCCGAAGCCGGAGCCGCCTTTTTCCGATGCACGGCACCCGACTGAACCAAAAAATAAATATGCACATTTTTTTTAATCGGGAAGAATTTTTGACGAGAAATTTTAAACGAAAACGATAACACTAACACTAACACTGACACTGACGATAACGATAACTCTGACGATGACTATAACGATAACTCTGACGATGACTTTTTGTGTTTTCGGCTTTCTTTTTTCACTCTAATTTGCTATCTTTGAAATTCTTTGGGGAAAAACGATGACGATAACACTAACGAAAACTTAAACGAAAACACTA
>JAFZKK010000160.1 GCA_017551905.1 Salinivirgaceae bacterium | reverse complement strand
CACGTTCGCTATTGCCAATCATAAAGAAAAGAAGGCTACTGTCTATAATGCGTCGTTTATTGACCCCGAAGGAAATAGTTACTATACTGCGACAGGGGTTTTAAAAAAGTATACAATTGCCCCCGACGATGTGGTTAAGGTAGTTGCGTGCTACAGGAGAGGTGCTGCAGATACAAAAATCAGAAAAGTAATAATGACAAACGATTATACCATAGTTGAAATGTCATGGCTAAATGAGCGTTACTTTGATGGTTATGTTAATATAGATAGAGAAGCCGCCATATATGCAAAAAAAAATAAGTATAAGTTATTAAAAACCGAAGGCATAGCGTTCGCGCCAGAGCGGACAAATGTCGAATTCAAGCAAACAGCTGTTTTCCGATTGTATTTTGAACCGATGCCGAAAAAAACAATATCGTTCGACCTTATTGAAAACGAGAAAGGATGGCAGTTTCAAGGCGTTTATCTGAAAGATGAGGATGATTATTCGGTTTGGGCATGTGGTTATAAAGCCGGTCCGGATGATGTTGTTACAACGCCTGCATCTTATTGGGCCAGTGCATCAAAGGCAAGAATCGGAAAAATCATAATCTCAAATAAATACACGGTAGTTGAAATGATTTATACCAATCGCGACAGTCGTATTGACAGGATTAGTATAGATAAAAATGCCGAGATAAATGTTAACGGAAAATCATATAAGATTATAAAGATAGACGGCATGAAGTTTGCTCCGGATTGGACAAACGTCACGAATGAAGAAATAGTAATCGGATTGTATTTCGAACCTATACCTAAAGACACAAGAGATTTTCACCTCTTTTTGAAAGAAGCAAGTGCCTGGCGGTTTAATAGCATTTTTTTGAATGAGCCGAACAACAGCTTTGATGATTCTCAAAATCCCGAATCTGTAATCAACTTCCATAGAATTGGACCTGATGATGTCTTGGATAAAAGCCCTAAATACAAAAGCGACAACCCCAATGTCAAAATTGAAAGAGTAATACTCTCAAAGGTCTATACCATAGTTGATATGTCGATGATTCCCAACGCAGGAACCGACTCGGTCAATTTCGACCCGAGAGCGGCTTTATATGCCAATGGAAGAAGATATGCGCTATTCAAGGCTGAAGGCATAGCTCACGCCCCAAAGAAAACCGCTGTCCAACAAAATCATAAAATAAATATCAGATTGTATTTCATTCCGATGCCAAAAGACACGAAAATGTTCGACCTTGTTGAAAATGAGACAAGCGAGAAGAACGTCCATAACATTGTAATAAAAAGGGAGGATTTCCCTGAGCCAGAAACCATTGAAGAAGACATTTTTGAAGAAGAAGAAATATATATACACAAAGTGATTTCAATAACACCTTGTACAATTGATGAAAACGGCAAGGTTCATCAAGGAAAGACAAACAAAATCAAAAGCGACCAAACCATCATATTAACAGGTAAAAAAATTACCATAATCGATAAAGACAAACAAACAATCGTTGCGTATAATATTCAGAATCATCAAATTAATAATGACCATATATTATTTGAAACTATACATTCATTATCGGGAGACAATGTGATGGTAAAACTTGAAAAATTTGAAAACAAAATGTACAGGTTCGCTTTTTTCGACAAAGAAGATGTAGTCAATGTCTATATTGTCAAGCTTGTAGATGAATAATTCTACATTCTGAATTCCACATTCTTAATTCTAAATTCTGAATTCTAACTTCAAAAGGTAGGGTATCAGCCTTAAAAATTGTATTAATATTGTAATCGCAAACAAAAGCAATTAGAACTTAACAACATACTATTATGAAAAAGCTTTTTTTAATGATGACAGCCGTAGCATTGGGATTCCAACTATCGGCACAAGAAGTTAGCAAATTTAGCATGGCACCAACCGACGGCTACCGCGGTTTTGCCAGCCTTGGCGTATTCTCAGGCACAGGCAATTATCTCTACGACCGTTTCGCCCTTACCACATCACACGGATTCCAGGTCGACCACCTGTTTATGGGCTTGGGCGCTTCGATGCAGTGGGTTACCAACAACGACGGCCGCTATTATTACACTTACGACGAAACCACCGATTCATATACTGAATACGAAGACATCGAGTTTGTGATGCCGTTCTTTTTCAATATGAACTACGAGATTCCGATGGGCAAATTCGCACCCTTTGCCGACTTTAAACTTGGTTACACTGTGGGCGATGCCAGCGGTATTTATGCGTTGCCGACAGTGGGAGTGAGGTTGTCGCATTTCAGCGTATGGTGCGGCTATAACTTGTTGCAAGACAAGCAAGTACAATATCACGAAAAAATCAAAACAACCAATTATCAATCTATCGCAATTGGCGTGTCAATCGATTGGGGCGCCCGTAGATAACTAACCCGCGAAATAATACTGTAGAGCAATCGCTGCAATAGGGTAGTTCTTGTTGCGGCGATTGTGCCGTTGTTATTTAGCAAGTTATCTTATTATTTCTCAAACGGATACCGCAGCCCTATGCGTTGGCGCATGGCATCAAGGAGTTTCATGCTCGATTCGGTGTCGTCGAGAGTGCGGAGCGGATTCTCGGTTAGTCCACGGCGCAGACAGTCGGTTACCGATTGCGCCTCATAGTCGTAGCCAGCGGTGGTGCGGCGGTCGGTGAAGGTTTCGGCAACCCGCTCGCCAATAATCAGTTGCGCGCAGCGGCTCATGTGGAAATCGCTGACAATCACCTTGCCTTGGGTGCCGATAATGTAAGCGTCGTTCACAAGCAAAGCATCGGAACTTGTTGCATATAAGCCCGATACGCCATTCTGATATTCAACTTGAATCGAATCGACATTATCAATTCCTCGGTCGGTCATTTGGGCGGTTATTGAGTAGCTTTTCTCGAGCGACTGCGCCATTAGCCGTCCGAAATTCAGGTTATAGACGGCAAGGTCGAGCAACGAGCCGGCGGCTAAATTGGGATTGAAAAAGCGGCCTTGCGGGTCGTTGCGCATAACAAAGCCTAAATTAGCCTGTATCAGCTCGATACGCCCCAACACGCCCGATTTAACCCACTCAAGCGCCTTCTGCGTTGTGGGCAGAAAGTTGGTCCAGAAGGCTTCCATCAGAAACAAATGGCGGCGTTCGGCCTCAGCTCGCATCACGGAAAACTCCGCGGCATTCACTGTTGCGGGCTTCTCGCACAGCACGTGCTTGCCGTGTTTGAGGCATAGCATTGTGTGCTCAAGGTGGAAATTGTGCGGCGTGGCAATGTAAACAATATCGACACCGGCATCGGCGGCCAACTGTTCGTAACTGCCGTAAGCGCGGCTAATGCCAAAACGCGAGGCAAAGGCTTGCGCCCTCGACAGCTCGCGAGCGGCCACAGCCACAATCCGTGCGCCTTTCACTCGGCGGAAATCGCCCGCCATTTTCTCGGCTATCCAGCCAGTCCCGATTATTCCCCAATTAACCATAAGTTTTTAAAGTTTTATGTTAGCGTTTCGCGTTGAAAGATAAGAATTTTCGATAGAAGGAAAACGTTTTTTCGCAACCATAAACAAAAACTGCCGGACATTACTGCCCGGCAGTTCCCAAATAAATGTTTAACTTTTAAAAATTACTTTTTGCTAGAATCGTATTCTTCGTTCAGACCTTTGATGATGTCGTTGGTGATGTTGTACGACTCGTTTGCGTACCACATGCTGCCACCAATGGTGCGGGTGAGAATAAATTTGTAACGCTCGGGAGTGTTGTACTTTGTAACGTAAGCCGAGATTTTCTCGAACAATTGGGCGTTCATATTCTGTTGCTCAACAGCCAGTTGGTTCGAATATTCGTTCTGAAGTCTTTCGAATTCCTGTTGGCGCATTACCAGACGTTGTTGCTCTTCCTCGGCGCGTTGTGCGGTTACAAAAATACCCTTCTGCACCTTGTCTTGGAAAGTCTCGATATCTTTCTGCAGAGCTTTTGCGTCACGCTCGAGCTTGGTCTGCATATTGGAGTACTTTTTCATAATAGCGTCGTTCAGCTCAATTGAGAGTTTGTAGTTCACAATAATTGAGTCAACATCGATAAAGGCGATGTCGCACGCTCCAACGCTTGTAGAATCGTTTGCTACAGCAACTCTGTTTTGATTCTGATTTGCACAACTTGTTGAGAGAAAGCCCATTGCAACTACTGCAATTGCACAGGCGATAATTGAATTTGTCTTCATATAAATCGTTTTAAATACTTAAAAATTTTATTGCGTCAAATGTATTACAATTAGCGTGAATTAGCCGTTTTTATCAATTTTTTTTTGGAGAATCGGTGAATTGATGAATCGGTGAGCTGATATTTAGTTTGTCTGCCATTTGAAATTATACTTCAGCGCGAATGTGATTGACTGAGCGTATTTTGTTTTAAACGTGTCGGTTATCCAATCATCAGACACTTCGCGGTTGATGTATTCGAATTTATATTTCCTTGCGTTGACAAGAGTGCAGCCCCATTCCAATTCAAACAATACGAAGTTGTTGTTTTTCAAAGTGTAAGACATTCCAACACCAGACAACAAATCGAATTGCGGAACATAATTTGTTTCATAATCCACTTTTAAACGCGATAGTTTATCGCCTTCGGATGCCGTAATATTATAGTTTAAAATCGCTTTAGCTTCCGCCCCGATTTTTACCGACATTCCAATTTTGTTGTTTATAGGGAAATGGCGGCGCACATACACCGGCACATTCGCCGTGAAATTGCGGATTGACACCGAATACTCTTTTTCCAATCCCACCGTTTCTGCGTTCCGGTATAAACCGCCAAAATGCACACCGATTCCCCAATTGTACCATTTTCGCAATGGCTTTGTGTGGTCGTAACTCAATTGGATTGCCGTGCCCGATGTTATCGCAAAATGTTCCGATTGGCTGTTTATCGACCAATCGCCAACCCCGGCACGTATGCCAACCGCGTGCAATGGGCTGTTAAACGCTTTTTCGGGCGATTGCGCGAACAATCCGAATTGAAAAACCAATAGGAAAAACAGCACAGACAACGGTTTAAACACTTGTAAATCAGTGTTTGATTTTGACATTCTGCCTGTGCGTGCCATTCTTTAATTTTCGTTTTCAGTTTAGCTCTTCTTCTTAGTTATATACCGAATGGCGATGAACGACAGCACAACCGTGAACACAAGGCCGATTGAGTAGCCCCACACGGGCGGCAGCGAGAATCCTTCGGGCGCCAATAATATATATGTGCTGCAAACCGATGTCATAAATATGGCCGGAATGAGCGTTATGATATAACGGCGTCCGTTGCGGTACAGATAGGCTGTGATTGCCCACAAAGTAAAGATTGACAGCGTTTGATTGAACCAGCCGAAGTAGCGCCAAAGCACGGCAAAATCGATGAGCATAAGCACCGCGGAAATTGCGAAGATTGGCACCGAAACCGCCAGTCGTTTGGGTATGGTGTTCTGCGGGAAATGCAGAAAATCAGCAGTTATCAGTCGTGCCGAGCGCAGTGCGGTATCGCCCGATGTGATTGGCGCAGCCACAACACCCAAAATGGCCAGAATTGCGCCAATTCGGCCCATCCAGTCGTTGCAGATGAAATTGACAATGTTTGCAGGATTACCGTTCATTTTGAGTGCAAGTCCTTCCGATGTTCCGCCAGCGTATTTGATTGCGGCGGCGGCCCAAATCAATGCTACAAAACCTTCGGTAATCATTGCTCCGTAGAAGGCGATACGACCATAACGCTCGCTCTTCAAGCAACGAGCCATCATCGGGCTTTGTGTGGCATGGAATCCACTTATTGCGCCGCAGGCAATGGTTATGAACAGAAACGGAAAGATACTCAACCCTTTAGGATGGTGAGTATGGAATGCTTCAGTAATCTCGGGCATCGAACCGCTATGGGTGAAAATGCCAATGAACACGCCTGCCGCCATAATGAGCAGCGCAAGTCCGAACACTGGGTAAATCTTGCCAATGAGCGTATCGATAGGGAGCAACGTGGCCATCATATAATAGCAGAAAATAACAACGCACCAGAACGTCTTGCTGCCAATGAAGCCCGCTGTCGGTGTCAGGCCTTCGAGCAGACCTGCAGGCGTGGTTACAAACACAGCACCCACCATCACCATCAGCAAAAGCGAGAACACGCGCATAACCTGACGCACACCCAAACCCAACTCATCTCCCACAATCTCAGGCAGCGATGCGCCATCTTTGCGCAGCGAAATCATTCCCGACATAAAATCGTGAACCGCGCCGCCGAAAATGCAGCCCAGCACAATCCACAGGTAAGCCGCCGGGCCGAACAGAATACCGCCAATGGCACCGAAAATCGGCCCCGTGCCGGCAATGTTAAGAAACTGAATCAGAAACACTTTCCAAAGCGGCATCGGAATGTAATCGACACCGTCCTGCCGCGTGTAGGCGGGCGTTTGGCGGCTTGCGTCGACACCAAAAACGCGCTCAACAAATGCCCCGTAGAACAGATAGCCCAACACAAGGGCAAGCACCGAAACAATGAATGTTATCATAATTGGATATTTTTTAAAACAATATGCGAAGGTATATATTTTGGTGAATTGGTGAATCGGATTTTAGTTGGTGAATCGGTGAATTGGTGAATTGAATTTTGGTGTTGGGTTTCGGGGGTTAGGTGTTAGTTTAATGGTGAGTGGTAATGGTTTAGTGTTTAGAATGTAGGGACGCGGCATTGCCACGTCCGCTTTACGTTTACGTTTTTTGTCAGTGTTAGCGTTATCGTTTTCGTCATCGTTAATAATTTGGTTATATCTTTTTTCACATCGTTTTATCGATAGTAAATATATTTAAGCCCCGAAAACGGGCATTTGCCCCAAAAAGCAACGCAATGAAATACAAAAGTTTAGTCGCAATCGACGATTACTCAAAAGACGATTACCTTGAAATAATGGACCTTGCGGCCTATTTCGAGAAGAATCCGGTACAGAAACTACTCGACGGCAAAGTGGCGGCCACGCTGTTCTTCGAGCCATCGACACGCACGCGGTTGAGTTTCGAGAGCGCCGTCAACCGATTGGGCGGCAAGGTTTTAGGCTTTTCCGACAGTTCGCAGACAAGCGTATCGAAGGGCGAGACGCTGAAAGACACCATCCTTATGGTGGGTTGCTACGTCGACCTGATTATTATGCGCCACCCGCTCGAGGGCGCGGCACGTTACGCATCCGAGATTTCGAAAGTGCCGATTATCAACGCCGGCGACGGCGCCAACCAGCATCCGTCGCAGTGCTTGCTCGACCTTTACTCGATAACCAAAACGCAGGGAACGCTTGAGAATCTGAAGATTACAATGGTCGGCGACTTGAAATACGGCCGTACCGTGCACTCGCTCATTATGGCAATGTCGCACTTCAACCCGACGTTCAGTTTCATTGCGCCCGAAGAGTTGCGCCTGCCCGAAGAACATCGTAACTTCTTGAGAGAGCGCAACATACCATTCGAAGAGCATACCGAGTTGGCGCCCAACATCAACGACTGCGACATTCTTTATATGACGCGCGTCCAGCGTGAGCGCTTTGCCGACCCGCTTGAGTATGAGAAAGTTAAGAATGTTTACATCCTGAAAAACTGTATGTTGGACCACACCAAGCCCAATATGAAGATTCTGCATCCGCTGCCGCGCGTGAACGAAATCAGCATCGACGTGGACGACAACCCGAAGGCCTACTACTTTGAGCAGGCGCAGAACGGCGTTTACACCCGTCAGGCGATAATTTGCAAAGTATTACAACTCAAATAATTGCACTATGAAGAACACTAAAACCTTGAGCGTTTCGGCCATCGAGAACGGAACCGTCATCGACCACATACCGGCACAGAACCTTTTCAATGTAATATCGATTTTAGGGCTCGACCAACTCACTGAAAGTCAGATAACTTTCGGCTACAATCTGCCCAGCGAGAAGTTGGGCCGCAAAGCAATCATCAAAATCGCCGACAAGTTTTTCGAGGACATCGAGATTGACAAAATCGCGCTTGTTGCGCCGCACGCAAAACTCAATATAATAAAGAATTACGAGGTCGTTGAGAAGCGTCAGGTGAACGTGCCCGAGCAGATTTTCAACATCGCCCGCTGTATGAACCCCAAGTGCATCACCAACCACGAAAACATCCCCACAAAATTCAAGGTGATAAACGGCGCCAAAATCACGCTAAAATGCTGTTACTGCGAGAAAAACACAGACATCGAGCATATGAAGTTGGTGAATAGGTGAGAAGAGTGTTTTTGTGCATAACTTTTTAAAAAGTTGAAAAGTATACGCTTTCCGGCGCATTCCCTTTTGTTATATTTGTCCGTTTGGCAAAGTGCCTTACAATTGGTCTAAACGATTGATATACAAATACATTATAAATGAGCGAAATGGAGGAAAAAACAGCCCCAAGCACTAATTACGGTGCCAATAGCATTCAGGTGCTTGAGGGTTTGGAAGCAGTACGCAAGCGTCCTGCAATGTACATTGGCGACATTAGCGAAAAAGGTCTGCATCATCTTGTCTATGAGACAGTTGATAACTCGATTGATGAGGCTTTGGCCGGCTATTGCACGCACATCGAAGTGGTGATAGGCGAGGACAACTCGATAACAGTAACCGATAATGGCCGTGGTATTCCTGTCGATATGCACCCGAAAGAGCACAAATCGGCCCTTGAGGTGGTAATGACCGTTTTGCACGCCGGCGGTAAGTTCGACAAGGGTTCTTACAAGGTGTCAGGCGGTTTGCACGGCGTGGGCGTTTCGTGCGTCAACGCGCTGTCGAAGCATATGACATCGCAGGTGTTCCGCAACGGCAAGATTTATCAACAAGAGTATGAGAAAGGCAAGCCGCTGTATCCTGTGAAGGAAGTCGGTACAACCGACAAAACCGGCACTCGCCAGCAATTCTGGCCCGACGACACCATTTTCACAACCACCGTTTACAAGTACGAGACACTTGCCAATCGTATGCGTGAATTGGCGTTCCTGAACGCAGGAATCACCATTACTCTAACCGATATGCGTCCCGACGAGGAAGGCAAGACCCGCAACGAGGTCTTCTTCTCGAAAGAGGGTCTGCGCGAGTTTGTCCGCTATATCGACGGCAACCGCAACCACCTTTTCGACGATGTCATCTACATCAACACCGAAAAGCAAGGCACGCCAATCGAGATAGCCATAATGTACAACGACGGCTACTCTGAGAATATTCACTCTTACGTAAACAATATCAACACGATAGAGGGCGGAACGCACCTTATGGGATTCCGTGCGGCGCTTACCCGTTCGCTTAAGAAATACGCCGACGACAACTGCAAGCGCGACCTCGAGAAACTTGAGAAGAACCACATCGAGATTACCGGCGATGACTTCCGCGAAGGTCTGACAGCGGTTATTTCGATTAAAGTTGCCGAACCTCAATTTGAGGGCCAGACCAAAACCAAGCTCGGTAATAGCGAAGTTTCCGGTGCGGTGCAACAAGCTGTGGGAGAGGCGCTTACCAATTATTTGGAGGAGCATCCTAACGAGGCACAGAAAGTTGTTGGTAAGGTTATTCTGGCCGCAACCGCCCGTGTTGCAGCACGCAAGGCCCGCGAGACCGTTCAGCGCAAATCGCCGCTGTCAGGTGGCGGACTGCCTGGCAAATTAGCCGACTGTTCAAGCAAAGACCCCGCCGAAAGCGAGCTTTTCCTTGTCGAGGGTGACTCGGCAGGAGGCTCGGCAAAGCAAGGCCGCAACCGTAAGTTCCAGGCCATTCTGCCGTTGCGCGGTAAAATCCTGAATGTCGAGAAAGTGATGAAACACCGTGTGTATGAGAGCGATGCAATTCGTGACATCTATACAGCATTGGGTGTTTCGGTAGGCACCAAAGATGATGCCGACGCACTTGACACATCGCGTCTGCGCTACCACAAAATCATCATTATGACCGATGCCGATGTCGATGGAAGCCACATCGACACACTGATTATGACTTTCTTCTTCCGCTTTATGCGCGAGGTTATTGAGCAAGGCTATCTCTACATTGCCACACCGCCGCTCTACGCCGTAAGCCGTGGCAACAACAGCAAGGATATAACTTATTGCTGGACAGAACAGCAACGCCAACAGGCTATTGACAAGCTTGGCGGCAGCAAGAACCTGAAAGTGCAACGTTACAAAGGTTTGGGCGAGATGAACGCCGAACAGCTGTGGGAGACGACAATGAACCCTGAGAACCGCACTCTGCGTCAGGTGACAATCGAAAACGCCGCCGCCGCCGACTATGTTTTCTCAATGCTTATGGGCGACGATGTTCCGCCGCGCCGCGAGTTCATTGAGAAGAATGCCAAATACGCGAATATCGACGCATAAGCATCGGTGTTTGATAATTATAAAAGCCTCACATTAAGAATGATGTGAGGCTTTTTTTATAGTATTAGATTAAGTGAGATTTTTGAAGCGAATCTTCATTTTTTTATACTGAATTGCCTTTAAAACCTAACTCATTAATCTTTAATCTTTAATCTT
>JAFZKK010000159.1 GCA_017551905.1 Salinivirgaceae bacterium | reverse complement strand
TCCTTGATTTTTCCAATCTCGTTCAGCAGCGCGTCGAGTTGGGCGGTGCTGCCGACAAGCACGGTGATGAAGGCCTTGAAAATGCCGTCTTTCGAGTTAACTGACAACGAGCGCAGGCTCGAGGTCTCGCTTTTGGCAATCACTTCGGTGATGTGGTTCACCACGCCAAGTTTGTCGATGCCCGTGACAATGATGTCGGCGTTGAAAACCGACTGCCGTTCGGTATCGTTCCAGCGTGCCTTGACAACGCGGTAGGGGTAGCGCGTGAGCAGGTCTTTGGCGTTGGGGCAGCCCAGACGGTGAATTTGGATGCCACGGTCAACGGTCACAAAACCGAAAATCTTGTCGCCCAGAATAGGGTGGCAACACTGCGCCAGTTTGTAATCGACGTTCACAAGGTCGCGGTCGATGATGAGCGAGTCGTCCGACTCAACAGGTGCGGTGTATTCGCCATTGCTAACTGTCTGTTCCAGAGTGCGTTCGGTGGCGCCAGAGTTGACGGCTTGCAGAAAATCGCGCACAGCGTGCAAGTCAACCTTCTCGTCGGCAATATCCTGATAAAAGTCGAGAGCGTGCTTGTACTTGAAGTGCGTAATCATTTGAAGGATAACCTGGTCGTTCAGCTCGATTTTGAGTTGCGCCACCTTGCGCTCGAGCATTTCGCGGCCCATTTCGGCGTGTTTGAACGTCTCTTCGTTGATGGCGCGGCGTATGCGAGCCTTGATTCGCGGACTCACGGCGATGTTGAGCCACTCAAGGTTGGGCCGTTGGTTTTTCGACGTCAGCACTTCAACCGTGTCGCCGTTCGAGAGTTGGTATTTGATTGGCACAATCTTGCCGTTGACGCGTGCGCCGGTGCAAGTGTTGCCCAGGTTGCTGTGGATTGAGTAGGCGAAGTCGAGTATTGTGGCGCCCTGCCGCAGTTTGATGATGTCGCCCTGCGGTGTGAAGGCGAAGATGTTGGCCGTTTTCAGCTGCAGGCCGCTGCCGTCGAGTTCGCTGTCGAAACTGCCGTCTTTGCTCTCGAGAATGCCGCGAATGTTACTCAACCATTGGTCGTGCGACTCGTCCTTGCCCGATTCCTTGTATTTCCAGTGCGCCGCGTTGCCCTTTTCGGCCACGTCGTCCATTCGGCGCGTACGTATCTGAATTTCAACCCAATGGCCGTCGGGACCAATCACCGTTGTGTGCAGCGACTCGTAGCCGCTTGCCCGCGGTGTCGAAATCCAGTCGCGCAGCCGCGTGGGGTTGGGTTGGTAAATGTTTGTGATTATGCTATATACGTTCCAGCAGGCTTCCTTTTCCTTGTCGGCGGGCACGTTGTCGAGGATGATGCGGATGGCGAAAAGGTCGTAAATCTCTGATATATCGACATTTTGCTTCTTGATTTTGCCGTAAATCGAATTCACCGATTTAGGCCGCCCCTTGATTTCGTACGAGTATCCGCGGCCTGCCAGCGCGCTGTCGAGCGCTTCGCCAACGCTCTGTTTGAACCGACTGATGTACTGTTCGCGGCGGTCTTTGGTCTCGTTCAATTTCCGCGCGATGCCGTAGTACATTTCGGGCTCAAGGTATTTGAGCGAGATGTCTTCCAGTTCGGTTTTGATGTGGTAGAGCCCCAAACGGTGGGCGATGGGGGCGTAGAGCGCCCGTGCCGTCTGCGCTATCTTCAGTTGGCGTTCGGCGCCGTAGAGTTTTATCTGACGGATTTTGTCGAGCGTGTCGGCCAGTTTGAGCAGAATCACGCGCACGTCTTTGGTGATGGTCAGTACCAGCGATATGTAGTTCTCGCTGTTGAGTTGCAGTTTCTCTTTTTGCAGATGGCTGATTTTCAGCATTTCGTTGATGATGAACAGCACCTGCGGCCCGAAGTCGCGCTCGATGCGGCGGCTCACGTCGTTGTCGGCGGTAAGCGTCTCGTGCAGCAGAGCGGCAACAATGGAAACGTTGCTCAAACTGATTTCTTCGGCAACAATCAGCGCCACCCGCAAGGCGTGGGTGTAGGCCTGTTCGCCCGTCTCGCGCACCGTGCCCGACAGCCTTTCGCGGGCAAAAGCGCACGCACGCCGCACTGTTTCGGCAGCGTCGGCGTCCTGTCGGCTCACAAGTTCAATCAATTGTTGCTCAAGGTTTTCCATATATCAACGTAAACTGAAAACGTAAACGAAAACAAATTCCGCACCTTCGGTAAACGTACAAAAAAAGCACCGAAGTTTAAACCCCGGTGCTTTCTATCGAGTTTTTACGTTTATCGCTTAATTTCCCCGAAAAAATTTACATTTGTTAAGCATTTAAAACAATTCTGATTATGACTAAAAAACTGATTCTGACAATGACATTGCTTGCCGCAGTGGCAACAATATTTGTGGCTTGCAAAAAAGACGACCCTACTTATTCGGTTCAAGTTACAGCCGCCCAAGGCGGAACCATTGAAGGACAAAGTGGCGAATATAAAGAAGGCGAAACGATTGTATTTAAAGCGATTCCTGCCGATGGCTACTATTTCACCCAATGGTCCGACGGCGACACCGACAATCCGCGCACTATTACATTACTCACAAGCGACATTTCCCTTACTGCCATATTTATAGGTGTTAGTGCCACAGCCACCGAAGGCGGAACAGTTGAAACGCAGAAAAAAGACCAGTCGTTTGTGTTTACCGCCATACCAGCAATGGATTATTGCTTCAGCCAATGGTCTGACGGTAATATCGACAACCCGCGCGAAATAACTGTTGGCAAAGATGATATTTCCCTTACCGCCGAATTTGCTGAGCCCACCATTGCAACAGTCGATTTAGGCCTGCCAAGCGGCAACCTTTGGGCTACCTGCAATGTTGGTGCTGCCAACCCGTGGAACTATGGCAATTACTACGCTTGGGGCGAAACCCAGACAAAAGACAATTATCATTGGGATACCTATAAATATTGCAATGGTGATTATAACAAGCTCACAAAATATAACGTTAAAGCAGACTATGGTACGGTTGACAACAAAACCACACTCGAATCGTCTGATGATGTCGCTACCGCTGTGTACGGTGCCGCTTATTCAATACCAACCATTGCCGATTGGAAAGAGTTAGCAAAAGAGTGCTATTGGGTTTGGACCTATGATTACAACAATCGCGGCGTAAGCGGCTATGTGGTTTATCGTGCAAAAGCTGATGCCGATAAAGGCGCAATAGTTTATGAAGGCGATACACCGTTGGCGTCATATTCAATGTCCGATGCCCACATTTTCCTTCCCGCGGCAGGTTGTTATCGCGACAATTCGCGCCTCATCTACGTGGGCAGCGAAGGCTTCTATTGGTCGAGTTCGCTCTGTGAGGACTACCCGGGTACCGCTCGGAACTACTACTTCTTCAACGGCGTGTACTGGGAAACCGACAGCCGCGACGAAGGGCTCTCTGTTCGTCCGGTTCGCCATCCATAACGCCACAACAAAACGGCAACAATGTCAAAGCCATAGGTCACAAGCCTGTGGCTTTTTTGTGAAAAACAGAATAATTGATAATCGACGTTAGTTTTTTGAAAATTCATATCTTTACAACATTAAACAAAACGAATATGACCACAGCCACATTATCGGGTCTTCTCGACTATCTTTATGGGACACTCACACCAAGCAATATGCGTTGGATTGGCGAGCGTTTGATAGCACACGCCAAAGAAGAGGAATCAAATCGACTGCGTCCTTTCACTATGGAGGAAATCGACAGTATGCTCGATGAGGCAGAGGCGGATTTTGAGGCGGGCAATTACCTGACAAACGAAGATGTGTTCCAACACAAAAGCAAATGAGAATACTTTGGAGCAAGCGTGCGGCTGATGCTTTGCATCAAGTGGAGGAATATGTTTTGAGTGCTTTCGGCGAGAAAGTGCGTGATGAGTTTATGAACGAAATCGGAAACGCGGTTCTTGCTCTTGCCGACATACCAACTATTGGAAAAATCGACCCGTTATTTGCACACCGCAAACAAGAATACCGAAGCATTATTGTTCGTAAATTGAACAAAATCGTCTATTACATTAAAGACGATACCATTCATATTGCCGCATTTTGGGACACCCGCCGTGAGCCTAAAAATCAGGCGCAGCAGACAAAATAAGAGTTTTTTTTGAGGGGAAATAAAAAAGCACCGAAGTTTGAACCACGGTGCTTTCTATCGGGTTTTTACGTTTATCGCTTATTGTGCGCTGAACGGGAAAATCTTTGTCAGCCAGATGAAGCCGAGGATGAAGGCCACAACACCAACAATGGCGCCGATTTTGGCCATATCTTTCGTCTCAACCAAACCAGTCGACGATGCGATTGCGTTAGGCGGTGTCGAAATCGGGAACAGCATTGCAATCGAGGCGCAGACGGCGATGAACGAAATCATTGCCTGTGTTCCGCCCAGAGCGGCGAAGGTCTCGGCACTTGGAGCGCCCGGCATACTCATTGCTTCGGCAATCACAATCAGGATTGGGATGAGCAGAGCGGCTGTGGCCGAGTTGCTGATGAAGTTCGACAGGAAGTAGCAAACCAGACCAGCGATGATGAACACTGCCACAACGCCCATTGTGCCGAACGGAATAGCCTCAATCAGCACTTTGGCAAGACCTGTGCCCTGAAGGTCGGTGCCGAGAGCGAAACCGCCGGCAACCAACCAAAGCACTGACCAGTTGATTTCCTTGATATCGTCTTTAGTGAAGATGCCTGAGCAGGTGAGTACGGCTAACGGAATCAACGCTACAACGTTCGAGTTGATGCCCGTCAGTTTCTCGGTTGCCCACAACAAGATGGTTCCGATGAAGGTGCACCAAACAACGTATGTCTTCCAGTCGGTCTTGCGGTCGCTTGCTTTGATGTCGAGCACCACTTCCTTCGATTTGAATGGGAACAGAACCTGCAGAATGAACCACGCAAACAGAATCATAATAATCACAAACGGAATCATACGCAGAGCCCATTCAGAGAACGAAACGTCCAAGCCGGCTTCGGCAAGGAACTTAACGGCAGTGGCGTTCGGCGGTGTGCCGATAGGAGTGCCGATGCCGCCGAGGTTGGCAGCCACCGGAATAGCCAGCGAAAGGCCGATTTTACCTTTGTCGTCGCTTGGCAGAACGGCCAGCACCGGAGCAAGGAATGCAAGCATCATTGCGGCGGTGGCGGTGTTGCTCATAAACATTGAGAAGATGGCGATTACAACCAGGAAGCCCAGCAGCACCCATTTCGGTTTTGTGCCGAAAGGTTTCAGCATAATGCGCGCCAGAGTAACGTCGAGGCCGTATTTCGATGCCATAATTGCCAGCACGAATCCGCCCAGGAAGAGCATTACAACAGGGTCGGCGAATGCCGACATAATTTTGGTGTAAACAACCAATTCGCCAGCTTCGGGTGTGCAGAAGTAGCCGATGCCCTTGTTCGAGACAGTGAGCAACGACAGCACAATCACCAGCACCGAAGTGGTCCAGTTCGGTATCGGTTCGAAAATCCACAGAAGCGCGGCAAGGATGAACAATGCAATAACACGCTGTTGAACCACAGTCAGAGCGTCAATTCCGTAGAACGATGTCGGTACTAACCATGCGAACAAAAACAACACAATCGGAACCGCCAACTTGATTATGGTAGCATAAGGAGCCAACAAAGCACCAAGTTTCTGAAACGGAGCCAACAACTTACTGAAAATTTTTGTATCCATTTTTAATGCTAAATTTTAGTTTTTATTTGAATTAAGTCTTTTTCAAAACGAGCCGCAAAGGTAAAATTTTAGCCGATAGTGCGAAGTGCTTTTTGCAGAGCGATTTTTATATAAGTGGAATACTTACAAACGCTAACAAAAACGTAAACTCACGCATTCAATCCTTCAATCTTTGTTACCTTCCCGTAATCGTCTCCGATTCCCACCCCGTCTGGCGGGCGCGGGCAAAGTTGCGCAGAGCGGCTTCCTTGCTTGTGTTGGCATAGCAATACTCGCATTGGTGTGGGCAGGTGTTGTACTCGCCAATGTCTTTGCTCACAATGCAGCCGCAGGCGGGACGTTGGCCTTTGTCGCGGTTGTCCTTGCGCTTTATGGCGTACAGACTGTCGTTGATAATCAAAGCGTTCTGCGGTAGTGGTTCTTCGCCGAAAAGCGATATCTGCCGTTGCTTGATTTCCACACCCAAAAAGTCCATAAGCGCCTTATCGGTGTGGGCAAAGCGAATCATCAAGTCGTCGTCGATACAGCGGTTGTGAAGAATGCCATATTGTTCAATATCAATCTTTTCGCCGCAGGTGGCAAGTTGATAGCCCCATTGCTTGTTGAGTTCGGAAAGTTGCGCGGCGAATCGGTTCATTTGTTCTTCGGTCCATTCGGCGTAACGCACGTTGTTGCGTTCCAGATTGGCCTTCACCTTTTTGTATAGCGCAATGTCGGCAAAACTGAAAACGAGTTTTTCGGCATAGCCATAGAGTTGATTGCCAATATTTTCGATTTTCTGCAACAGACTTTCGGGCGAGATTCTGTCGGTGAGAATCAGCGGGTCGAAGCGCCAGACAACGCGGCCTTTGCCCAAAGTGTCGACCAGCCGACGGAAGGTGTCAATGCGGTGGGCAAGGGGCGGCACGCCTCGCTCAAGACCTTCGGCCTCGTAATCGTTGAGCGTGAACTGAATGTAGCACCCAATATGGCGTTCTTTCAGATAATCAATGTGTTGCAACAGCGGTACGGGATTCTTCGACCAAAAGACAATGAACCGCGTGTTTTGGTACGACACAAAACTCTGCGCACCGTTGAACGGGTTTGTCCACGCCGAATAGCCCACCGCAAGCCGACGGAAGAACCAATCGGCATAGAAGGCGGGAATGTCGGTCGAGCGGCTTGCCGACACTATCACAGGCGCCTGCGCTTCGGCCGTCTCGCCGTTTTCGCGTTGGATTTTTATTTTAGGCCATTGAGACATTTTAATGATTGATTAATTGATTAACAGAATGAAATTTTTATCCATAAAAACAATCCAATTCCCATTTTGCGGGGTTTTGTTCAATGTATTCGGCAATGTGGTTCATTTCGTTTT
>JAFZKK010000014.1 GCA_017551905.1 Salinivirgaceae bacterium | reverse complement strand
GTAACGAGTATGTTGATTTACATCATAGTTTTATTCGAAAATACGGGCCCATATATGATGTTTTATATCACGAAATCGGTATTTGTTGGCATAAAGTAGGGGCGGATAAAAAGGCTGTGGCATCTTTCAAAAAACATATTTACTATAATATTTCTTCATCATATTTTGCAGCGCGCTCAATTACCGCTTACCACTTTAGTAAATGTGATAAATATCTGCGTAAGTCACTAATGAACGAACAGTTAGGTTTGTCATCTCCCACTATTTTTAATGACCCGTTCGATACTCCTTTTTTACCTTTATTGGAATCCGATAGTTCAGACATTAACAAGTTGATGTATAAAGCATACCAAGAAGGTTTAAAAGTCGCGTGTTTTACAAGTAATCCATTAAACAACCTTAATTCTGAAGTACGAAACGACGAAAAACAAACCAATTGTGAGGCAATTTTTTTTGAAAGTTTAATGTGGGCACATTATGCCGATTCTCATAAAGGTGTATGCATTAAGTATAAATTCAACAGTTCTGTTTCCAAAGTAGCGTGTACGGACGAAAACGTTGTTGCATATTTCTATAATATAAATTATTACAACGGACATGTGGAAAACTTAAAAAGTCCAGATGGTTCCATTTCTTTTGAAAAAGCCTTTTTCTATAAAGGTATACAATGGAAATATGAAAATGAATTGCGGTTTCTCTATTTCGACGTGAATGGCAAGGGTGAACACGCAACGATTAGTATTCCTAATAGTATTGAAGCAATATATTTCGGATTAAATTGTCCTAAAAAGGATAAAAGAAAAATCCTAAAAATTATGAAAGGCAAGAATGTGCTGTTTTACGAGATGCAAATGGACGAAGAACACTTCGGACAATTGAGGACTGTCCCATATAAAGACTCAAATATTTAGTTTTTCTGCCTTTTCAAATACGATATACTAATGCAATTTTGTAACTACACCAATTATTCATCTTTCATTTCCGTTCTACAGTGAACTTTAGAATAAACAAAAGTGCAACCTATGCGAGATTGCAGCAGAGGTTTGATTTTTTTTTTTTGAAAAAAATTTTTTTTTTCGCCTTGACTTCCCTTAAGGATTCCTATATGTTCCCTTTATGATAAACCATCAATTCTGCCCTCATTTTTGGTCTGTGTTTTCGTTATCGTTTTCGTTATCGTTTCTGTTATCGTCATAGTCACAGTTATCGTTTCAGTTATTCGCCCCATAGCCTTGGCAATTCACCAAAAAACGATATCACGGCAGCGTTAAATGCTTAAATTTGTTTGATTTTACAGCAATTTGAATGATGAGGCGTTTTTGCGGCATAGTTTTTTCGGTTTTAGCTGTTTTTGCGGCGTTGAAGGCTGCCGCCCAGCCATTTACCAACAGTTGGGTGCGGTTCAGCCAGGATTATTACCGCATTGGCGTGCCGCGCACGGGCGTCTATCGGGTTACGCGTGCGCAGCTTGAGGAGGCCGGAGTGCCCATTGGAAGCCACAATCCGCAGAATATCCAGCTGATACAGAACGGAAAACCGATAGCTTGCTACATCGACGGCGAGCAATCGGGTTTGTGCCGTTACATTGAGTTTTACGCCGAAGGCAACGATGGCAGCCTCGATGTCGAGATGTACGACAAGCCTGAAAATCAAGCCAATCCGCACTATAGCCTTGTAACCGACGAGGGCGCGGTTTTTCTGACATTCAATTCGAGTTTCAGTAATCTGCGTTATCAGCTTATGGCTGAGGCCGATACCACCGGCTACTCTGCGGCCGATTATTGCATTATCGATACTGTTTTTCAATACACGGGCACCTATCTGTCGGGCGAGGAGAACTGCCTCTACACTGGTGGCGAGGGCTGGTTCGACGCAACGGCGCTCACAATCGGGAAAAGCGTGACCAAGGCGCTGCCAACGCCAAACGTCTATACCGACAGCCCGATGACGGCCTCTTTCAGTATGGCACTTGGCACATACTCAACAAGTTGGCATCATCTTACGGTCGATTTTCCGGGTTTTTCAGCCGATACCATTTTTTCAGGTTTGCGTACGCTCAAATATTCGGCGCAGATAGACGCCGCCTTACTTCAGGCTCGCAACAATCTGATTGTCAGTAGTGTGAACGATATGGGTGCCGCCACCGATTACTCGCGGTTGGCTTACGCCGAACTGGTTTATCCGGCAACTTTCAATTTTGCCGGGCGGCGCCAGCAAGTGTTTGAACTGCCGGCTGATAATATTGACAAATGTGTGATAATCAGCGGAATGAATTTTTCAAAAGGCGGTATGCTCTACGATGTCAGCCGCAACCTGCGCATAACCCTGAAGGGCGACGGCAACACAGCCACAGCTGTTGTTCCGGCTCATTCGGAGCCTGTGGTGATGATTGTTATCGACAACGAGGCGTTTGCCAAGGCTGGAGACATAACGGCGGCTCCGCTCACCAATCACGCTGTCGGCGGAAAACCGACTGTCATCATTTCGCACAGCTCGCTTATGCCGGCGGCGCAGCGCTATGCCGATTATCGTGATGCTTATTTGGTTGATGTTGAGGAGATTTACAATCAGTTTGGCTACGGCATCAAACGTCATCCGCTGGCTATCCGCAAGTTTTTGGAGTACATATCTTCGACTTGGACCGTTAAGCCTGAATATCTGTTCATTATAGGCAAGGGACTGCCCGTCAACTCGACGCGCAAAAACACCACAAACGACAAATACAACCTGATTCCGCCAATGGGCAATCCGGCTTCCGATGCGCTGTTGTCGGCTTACATAGGCGATTCGGGCTGTGCGCCGACGCTTGCCACTGGCCGTCTGGCGGCTCTCACTGTAAACGATGTCGACACCTATTTTGCTAAGGTTAAGGCATTTGAAGATAACAAGCCAGCCGAATGGATGAAGCGCGTGCTGCACTTCTGCGGCGGAAACAACAAAAACGAGCAACGGAGCATTCGCAATTATATGTCAGGCTATGCGGCTACCATTTCCGACACGCTTTTCGGCGGCGCGGTAACATCGTTCTACAAGGCCACATCGGACCCGATATCGACTTCGAAAAACGACAGCGTCAATATGCTTGTCAACGGCGGTGTGAGCCTGATGACATTCTTCGGACACGGCTCGGCGTCGGGCTTCGACCAGGACATTGACGCGCCAACCACCTTCCACAACGACGGCCGCTATCCGCTGATACTGTCAAATTCTTGTTACACAGGCAATATCTTCGGCACAACGCAGAACAGCGTAAGCGAGAAGTGGGTGATGATTGCGCGGAAAGGCGCCATTGGCTTTATCGCCACGGTGAATGAGGGTGTGGCGAGCTATCTCGACCGCTTCTCGTCGGCTTTCTATCGCAATCTGGCGTCGGATATGTACGGCCAGACGATAGGCCGGCAGATGCTTGCGGCGCAGAAGGCAATGGCCGACGCCAACTCGCGGCTGGCAATGAGCACCATCCACGAAATGGTGCTGCACGGCGACCCTTGCGTGGTGCTTAACAGTCCGCAGCTGCCCGACTTGCAGATTTCGTCGTCCGATGTGTCGTTCAGTCCGGCGTTGCTGTCAACCGATGTCGATTCGTTCACGGTGAGCGTCACCTTGCGCAACATAGGCCGCGCCATAACATCGCCTTTCGATGTCGAGCTTGAGCGCCGCCTTGCCGACGGTACTTCGTCCAGTTTCAGCAAGACAATCAATAACTTGAGCTACAAACAGACAGTCGATTTCTGCCTGCCAATCGGGCAATCGTCAGAGGCGGGAATGAACACATTCACCGTAACGCTCGACGCGCAAAACACCATTGAGGAGCTGTCGGAGGATAACAACCAGGCAAGCGTCACCGCATTTGTGGCGTCGCACCAGACGCGGGCAGTGTCGCCCTTCAACTACAGCCTTAATCCGCAGGTTCCCAGCGAGTTGGTGGCTTCGACGTCCAGTGCGCTTTCTGACTCGCAAACCGATATTTTCCAACTCGACACCACTGCGCGCTTCAACAGTCCGGCATTGCTGACCGAGGAAATTGTCCATAGCGGCAGTGTGGTGCGCTGGCAGCCGCAAGCACGCCTCGATACAGGCACCACATATTTCTGGCGCGTTGGCGACGGCAGCGACAACGGCTGGTCGGAGAGCTCTTTTGTGGCTTACGCCGGACTGACTGGCTGGGAACAGTCTCATTTTGAACAACTTGATGATAACGATTTTGAGCATATCACTATTGATTCGACAACCCGAAGATTCCGTTTTGCGCCAGCTTACCGCACCGTTCGCTGTCACAACATCGGTTCGCCTAAAAACGATAATGACTATATGGGCATCTATTATTCGCTCGACGGCTACGGCGGCTCATCGTCGTGCGGTGTTAACGCCGCGCTGTTGCTGGTTGTCATCGACTCTACAACGTTGCTGCCGTGGCGCTCCGACAGGTCGGCATACGGCCAATGGAACTATCCTAACTGTTCGCTGGCCGACTATGAGCAATATTTCATATTTTATATGTGGACACCGGCCGAAGGTGTCAATAGGCTTATCAATATGGTGGAAACGTATGTGCCTGACGGTGACTATTTTATGGTTTATTCGTTCATCTCGGGCAAGTTCCGCCAATGGCCCGATTCGGCTTATCAGAAGTTTGAGGAGTGGGGTTCTGAGTGCATCCGCATACTTGGCGACAACACACCGTACATCTTCTTCACGCAGAAGGGCCACCCCGAACAGACTGAGGAGATTTACGGCTCGTCGGCGACATCGGTTATTGATTTCCGCCGAACGCTGCAAACGGCTTATAATCACGGTATTATAACAAGTCCGGCGATTGGTCCGTCGAGCCGGTGGACGGCGCTGCAGTGGCAGGCCAATGCCGACACAATGGATGTGAATTGCGTGAATGTGCTTGGCGTTGAGGCCAATGGCGCCACAACAACCTTGATGAGCGGCATTGATACGGCGGCAGCCGATTTGTCGGGCATCGATGCTGAACGATACAGCTACTTGCGACTACAGTTCGAAACGCGTGACGACTCGCTCCGCACACCGTCGCAGCTGAAAATGTGGCGCGTTTTGTATGAGCCTTACACCGATTTGGCTGTCAATCAGCAACGTGAGTGGTCTTTTTATGCCGACACTCTTGCCGAGGGCGAGCGCGGGCGCGTGTCGGTTGCGTTTGAAAACATCGGCTTGCAGCCTGCCGACAGCGTGCTTGTGCATTATTGGATTCAGACGTCAGCCAACCAGATTATCGAGATTGGATATCATCGATTAAAGGCTTTGCAACCTTCTGAATATATTACTGATACGGTAAGTTTTGCGACTGTCGGCCTTGTCGGCGACAATGTTTTCTACGCCGAGCTTAACCCGAAACCCGAAGGTTCTTTAGCCTATGACCAACCCGAACTGACGCATTTCAACAACTTTGTAATCAGGCAGTTCTGCGTTGTGGGCGACAACCGCAATCCGCTTATGGACGTGACAATTGACGGGCGGCACATCAAAGACGGCGAGATTGTGTCGGCAAAACCTGAAATAGTTATCCGCATGACCGATGATAATCAGTATTTTGCGCTTGCCGACACAGTGCTGATATCGGTTTACATTGCCAATTTGGAAACAGGCATCGAGGAGCGCGTCGATTTAAGCCAAACGGCGGTCAGCTTTGAGCCTGGCACGCTTGATAGCAACGAGGCGCGGCTTGTGCTCATTCTTTCACTCGACGACGGCACTTATCAGTTGCGCGTCCGCAGTCATGATGTCTCGGGCAACGAGTCGGGCACCGACGATTATCTTATTTCGTTCCAAGTGTTTAACGAGTGCGCCATAACCGATGTCTATGCCTATCCCAATCCGTTCAACAGCTCAACGCGGTTTGTTTTCGAGCTTACCGGCACATCGCTGCCCGACGAGCTTCGCATAGATATTTATTCGCCAGCTGGCACCATTGTCCGCACTCTAACTATGGCCGATTTTCCGGGTTTGCATATTGGTCGCAATGTGTCGTCGTGTGTGTGGGACGGCACCAATAGCCACGGAACGTTGCTGCCATGCGGAGTTTATTACTACAAGGTTACGGCCACCAAAGACGGCAATCGTCTGAGCCGCCGCCCAACGCAAAACGCAAGTCTGCGGAACGGTGTCGGGAGGTTGGTTATTGTTAGGTGATTTTACTCCGCCGCCAGCGGGAACGATACGAAGAACGATGTTCCGCGTCCAGGTTTTGAACGGAACCAAATGGCGCCGCCGGCTTCTTCCACAATGTTTTTCACAATGGCTAGTCCAAGTCCTGTGCCGCTTGTCTTGGTGGTGAAGTTGGGTTGGAACAGTTTCGGCTCTGTTTCGGGCGATATGCCTGTTCCGTTGTCCTGCACCTCCACCACGGCGCGCCCTTTGAAACAACGCAGCGATATGTTGATGCGGCCTTTCCGTTTCTGCGGAATGGCTTGTATTGCATTCTTAATCAGATTGTTGAATACCTGAAGCATGCGGTCGTTGTCGGCCATTATCTTGACTATCCGGCCTGCCGGTTCGGTAAAGTTTATCTGGGTGTTGGTGGTGTCGCGGAACAGCTCCACGCTTTGGTTGATGCGCTCGTTCAGGTTCACTATTTCGGTGTGGCCTTCGGGCATGCGCGCAAACTGCGAGAATTCCGACGCTATCGACGACAGGCTGTCAATCTGTTCAATCATTGTGCGCGAGGTGTTCTCAAAGCGCTCTTTGAAGTCGGGGTCGCCGTTGTGCAGCGAGCGCTCGAGTAGCTGAACGCTGAGTTTCATCGGTGTCAGCGGGTTTTTGATTTCGTGCGCCACCTGCCGCGCCATTTCGCGCCATGCTATCTCGCGTTCCGATTTGGCCAACCGCGCCGCACTAATACTCAGCTCGTCGAGCATCAGGTTGTATTCATTCACAAGCTCGGCAATCTCGTCATCGCCCTCATATTCAACGCGTTGGTTACTCTTGCCAATATCGATGCTGCGTATTCGTTCCTGAACATCGATAATCGGTTTTGTGATGCGCTTCGACAGGAAGAATGCGATGATTATACTTATGATAATGATAACCACAAAAATGTTGATGACGGTTACCGATACGTTTGTCAGCTCCTCGCGCAAGTCGGCTTGTTTGATGAAGTAGGGCAGGTTGATGTAGCCCAGAAGCCGGTTCTGTGCGTTGATGAACGGAACGTAGGCTGAGTAGTATTCGAGCTGCCCGATGTTCTCCTTGTGAATGAATCGCGATTTCTTGTTGATTTCCAGCTCGCGGTAGGCTGTGGCGTTCATTTTGTTGCTTGTCAGTTTGCGTGAGTAAATCTCGCGTCGCGATGTGGCCACCAAGTTGCCGCCACGGTCGTAGAGGTTGATGTCGGTCAGGAAGATGTTGGCCGACGATGTAAGGGTGTTGTTCAGGTCGTCGGTGGGTATCCTCCTTATGTCGCTCATTCTGGAGTAGCGTTGCTCCATTTCCATCAGTATCGACTGGATTTTCGAGGTCATAATGTCGTTTTGCGACTGTTGGTAGTGGTTTATGGTGTAGTAAACCACGCCTGCCACAATTGCCGCCGACGAGATGAACAGAATGACCATAATCGACGACAGAATCTTATTTTTTATGGTGAAGCGGATGTCGAACAACTTGGTGTAGGAGTTGGCTAAAAGCGCCAGAAGCGTAATCATCAAGATGAAGAACGAGAACGAGAAAGTGAAGGAAATCAATAAGTTGAACATGTGAATCGACGGCGTACTGACAATGATGCAGTTGTCGGCGTCTTTGTTGTAAATCACATGGTCGAACTTATCGTATTGGAAATGCTCCGTCTCGCTGTCGTTCTGGCCGTAAACCTGACGGTCGAAGGCGTAGGGGAACTGCCCGGAATGCAGCACAAGTCTGCCGCTCTGATATTTGGCGTAGCTGATGTGCTGTTTGTATTTCTCGGTTGAGAGCGGTTTTTCGAGCAATAGCTCGGGGTAGCCAAGTGACTCGTAGTTCATCTTCAGCGACAGCTCGAAATACATCGTTACATAGCTGCCGTGCCGCACGGGGACTATCACGCGGAACAGATAGGCGGTCTCGGCGCGTGGGTCTTTTATGTTGAACAGACCGCGCACTTGCGTGCGAGTGCCGTATTGGCGCAGATACCTATTATAGTATGTGTAACAGTTTTGCTGGTCGACGGCGGCACCGGCTGTCAGATTGTTGTGCGAATCGCAGATGCTGAGCGTGAAATTGTACCGGTTCATATATCCGGTGAAGTAGCGGTTTTGCACGTATCGGCACAGATAGTCGTAGTCGAACTCATCGCTTTGCAGAATCTCAGTCAGCTCGCTGTCGGACTTCATGTCGTTTATCACATCGTTCAGCACCATTTCGGCCACAGGGTCCTGCACTTGAGCCAGGCCGATTGCCATAACCTCGCACTCCTCGTCTTGCCGGCGCTGTTCTTCAATCCGCAGAAAAGCTGTAACATAAATGGCAAACAAGCCGATGAACATGGCGATGCTGACATAGTTGACCTGTTGCCGCAAACGCAAATGGAACCAGATGACTGTCAGCGATATGAGCGCCGCACAGGTGATGCGGTTGGTGGGCGTGTCGTAGTAGTGCAGCCACAAAAGCGATGCCGCAAGTAGTGTAGGCACTATTATGGCCATGGCGTGAACAAAACTGTAGGTTTTCAGAATCTGTATCGATGCCTTGCTGAGCAGAAACAGAAAACCGACGAACAGCATCAGCAGAATTGAGTAGCTGGCCGCGCCGTAAAGGTTCATATTGGTGAACTCGCACACTTCTATCTGGAAACTGGAGTCGCGAATGAGCGTCAGCATCAGATACTGCATGCCGAAGAAATAGCCGCCCAGCACAGCTATCCACGTGACCAGAACGGCCGTGCGCTTGACAACCGAATATTTGTCGAGGCGCTGGAGGTGCACTTTGTAGAAATAAACAAATATCAGATATGCCACCAGAACCACTGTCACAAGCATGTCACCAAGCGATGGAAACACCACCGACGAGGCGAAGTGCTGCGGCTGGAAGACCGGCATCTGATTGTAGAAATCGCGCGGTATGAACACCTGCAAGGCTATGCGCACACCAATGGCGATAAGCGCTATGGTAAAGAACTTGAGGTTGATGAGCCGGTTCTTTTTTATGCCTTGATGGGCGTAGAGCAGCAACAGCAGCAGCGATAGCAGCAACAGCGGATAGGCAGCCTTGCGCTTGTCGGCCGTGACGTCGCTTTCCTTCAGGCTGAAGGTGAACAGATAGTTGCCGTCGTTGCTGTAGACGGCGTTCTCCGACTCGCGGTCGTCCATCGATATCTCAAGCTCGCTGTCGATATCGAACGACGGATGAATATGATTCTTCAGGAAGGCGTTCTCGTACGAATATTCCTCCTTGACAACTATCGCGGCCACAGCCGTCCGTGTGTCAGAAGTCTTGATTTTTGGGATTATGTAGGCGTTGCCCGAGTGAACGAACGGTGTTTTGTACCATTCGCCTTCGGGAATGGCGATGTTGCTGTTTGTCCAATAGGTCAGGTTTTTGCCTTCGTATAGATAGAGAATTATGCCGTGGCGGTTATAGAGGTTGTCGGGGCGGGGGTTGTCGCTGTTGGCGAATTGCGGAATCTGGTTGCGGTTGGCCGCTTCCATAAGCGAGTCGGCAAGCCGCTCCGCCAGCAACTCCTTGCTGTGCAGACTGTTGATGAACTCCAACCGTTCCGGCTCAACAATCTTGGCGTTTTTTTCGGTGTGCAGCATCGCATACATCGCTCCAAAGCAGATAAGTGCCAGAATAAGAAGCCGGTGTCGCGACAGGAAATGCATTGAAAGTGT
>JAFZKK010000158.1 GCA_017551905.1 Salinivirgaceae bacterium | reverse complement strand
TTTGTATGAAAGTCATATCAAACAATGATATTAAAAAACTAGGTATTTCTGCCTCGATGTGTACGGAGTGGGTTAAAGAGAGTTTTGCTTTGAAAGAGAAGTCTATTTTACCCCCTAAGGTTAGTATTCATCCGCGTGGAATTGATTTTTTCACAACAATGCCTTGTGTCATTAATACAAACCAAGAAACAAAATATTTCGGTTGTTAGATTATCCATAGACTGACTGGAGTGGTACCGTCACTTGGCAGTGACTTGCTATTGTATGATGCTGTTTCGGGCACATTATTGGCAATGCTCGATTCTGATTGGATAACAGCAATGAGAACTGGAGCTGTCGCTTCATTGGCAACAAAAACTTTCAAAAAGAGAAATACGGAAAAATATGGTTTTGTAGGACTTGGAAATACCGCAAGGGCCACATTGTTATGTCTTTTGGAAACAGAACCTGATATCATTCATAAAGTCATATTATTACAATACAAAAATCAGTCTGATTTATTTATAGAGAGATTTCGAGAATATAGTAATGTCGTATTTATGGTCGCAGATAGTATTGAAGAGATGGTGGCAAGTTCAGATGTGATAATTTCCTGTATTACGGAAACAGAGAGTTTGGTTTGTCCAGATACTGATTTGTTTAAAAAAGGGTGTTTGGTCGTACCTGTTCATACAAGAGGTTTCCAAAATTGTGATTTGTTTTTCGACAAGGTTTTTGCAGATGATACAGAGCATGTTAAGAATTTCAAATACTTTGACAAGTTTAATAAATTTGCAGAATTTGGTGATGTTCTTTGTGGTAAATGTAGGGGGCGGGAATCGGAAGACGAACGAATTTTAAGTTATAATGTTGGGTTAGGGTTGCATGATGTGTTTTTTGCAATAAAAATTTATCAGTTACTTAAAGATTCTGCAGAAGACGTTCTTGTGGAACATGAACAAAAAAAATATTGGGTATAAATATCGTTTGAAATATAATCATAGATGTAAATTGCATGTTTACTAAATTCGCTTAATAATCATTAAAAAATACAATGAACATAGCACTAATAATAGCAGGCGGCTCGGGCGCACGGATGGGGCAGGATATTCCCAAGCAGTTTCTGAATGTATTCGACAAGCCTGTCATAATTTACACTTTGGAGGCCTTTCAGCGACATCCGTTGATTGATGCTATCGATGTTGTGTGCATCGACGGTTGGCACGAAGTTTTGCGCGCCTATTGCCGCCAATTCGGGATTGCCAAGTTGGGCAACATAATACAAGGCGGCGCAAATGGTCAGGAATCCATCCGTAATGGTGTATTCGATTTGCGTAACCGTTACAGCGACAGCGATATAGTGCTTGTCCACGATGCTATAAGACCGATGGTTTCGGAAGCGATAATTACCGATTGCATCAATGTATGCAAGCAACATGGTAATGCCACCACCGTTATTCCGTGTGCCGAGGCAATGCTTATGACCGATGATGGAACAATGTCGGAACAGCAGATTGCACGGACATCGCTTAAGCGGACACAAACACCACAGGCTTTTTATATAGGCGAATTGGCCGACGCTCATACCGAGGCGCTTAACCGTGGCATTACCAATTCGATAGCTTCTTGCACACTCTATGTTGAATTAGGACGGAAGGTCTATTTTTCGGCAGGCGAGGAGAAAAACGTCAAACTCACAACACCTGAAGACATAGAAATTTTCAAAGCATTGCTGACCAACAAAAATACCGATTGGATAAAATGAATGCATATCAGTCTGATTTAGAGGAAGTATTGAAAGAACCGTTGCCGTGGGAGAAATTGTCGGGCAAGAATGTGCTTATAACAGGTGCCACAGGTCTGATAGGCTCTTGTTTGGTCGATGTCTTGATGAAAAACGATGGTTGTAATGTGTACGCTATGGGACGGAATGCCGAAAGAGCTTGGAAACTGTTTGAAAAATATTCTGAAAGTCCTCGTTTTAAATTCTTGATACACAATGTGTCGGACCCTTTGGATTGTATGAATGTCGATTTTCATTACCTAATCCACGCGGCAAGCAATGCAAGCCCCAACTTTTTCAGTAGTAAACCTGTAGAAGTCATAAAATCAAATGTTTTAGGCGTCGCCAACCTTATGGATTACGGTCTCGCCCATAATATGGAGCGAATGCTCTACGTGTCGACTGGCGAGATTTATGGAGAAGGTGTAGGACAAAAATTTACGGAAACTGACAGTGGATATGTCAATTGTGCCACCCCAAGAGCTTGTTATCCGTCATCGAAACGGGCTGCAGAGACTTTGTGTGTGTCATACGTGCAAGAGTATGATGCCGATGTGGTGATTGCCCGTCCGTGTCACGTCTATGGCCCGCATTTCACTGAATCCGACAATCGAGTCTATGCGCAATTTATTGGTAATGTTATCAACGAAGATATTGTGCTAAAGAGCGCGGGGTTACAGTTCCGTTCGTGGTGCTATGTCGTAGATTGCGTAAAAGCTTTACTATACATATTGCTAAAGGGCGAGAAAGGCGAGCCATACAATGTGGCAGATAGTTCTTCGTGCATAACAATCAAAGAGTTGGCCGAAATGATAGCCGAAATAGGCGGGCGAAAGGTGAGAGTTGAGGCAAGCGAATCCAAATGTGACACCCCGATAATCACCAAAGCAGTGTTTGATACACAAAAACTTGAAAGTTTGGGCTGGCGTATTACTGGAGATATGCGGACAAAAATGCAAAACACAATCGAAGAGAGACGAATTGCGGAAAGATTATTGTGATTCGCAAATATATGACACATACTACATGTTAAATTATGATATTTTGCAATGTATTAGATATTTATGAGTAATGTTGTTGAGAAATATAAGAGTTTTTTTTCCTTTGCATTTTTGAATAATATATATAAGACGCTTACATTTCACGATTTTCTTATCGCAACATTCCCGTTTTGCTTGAAAATGAGAGAAGCGAGGTCGGAGCGGAAGCGAAACCGTTTTGTGGCAAGTTTGCGAAACAAACAGAAAATCACAGTAGCCTTTTTTCTGCAGAGTCCCTCAATATGGAAATATGGTCGTCTTTATTGGCTTTTTGAGCGTAGCGAACGCTTTGAACCAGTGGTGGTTATCAGTCCGTTTAATGTTCGTCTGAATTCCGACAAGGGGGAGATATTAAGAATAATGAGGCAGACGGAAGATTTTGCAAAAGAATCAGGGTATCGCTATTTTCAAACATACGATAGAACGCGTGACAAATGGCTCAATGTTAAGAAGTTACTCAATCCTGATGTCATTTTCTATACAAAACCATACAAAGACACGCTTCCACAATATCATATCTACCGATTTAAAGACCGACTAAATTGCTACGCACCTTATGGTATAATGTGCATTGATATTTTTTGGATAGTTTATAACCTTCCGTTCCACAATTTGCTTTGGCGCTTTTTTGTAGAAACCGAATATCAACTCGGCTACTCGCAGCAATACCAGACTTGTGGCGGCAAAAACACGCAGGTTGTAGGCAGTTTGGGAATGGAAACTCTTATGTTGCCTGATTACAAGCCGGTTGATGTGTGGAAACCGCAAACAAAACGTAAAAAACGTATTATTTGGGCACCTCATCATACAGTCGATTATCTGTTCAATTTTTCCAACTTCTTCACTTATTGCGATTTCATGTTCGAGTTGGCCGAAAAATATAAAGACGAGATTCAAATTGCATTCAAGCCGCATCCGGTGCTGAAATTCAAGTTGATAAACCTTTGGGGCGCAGAGAAGACAGAAGCTTACTATCAGCGTTGGCGCGATTTGCCAAACGGCCAGCTTGAGGAAGGTTATTATGCCGACCTTTTCCTGACCTCTGATGCCATGATTCACGATTGTGCCTCGTTTACAGCTGAATATCTCCACACTCGCAAGCCCACAATGTTTATAGTCAAAGATGAACATACGGCCGACCATTGGAATTCGTTTGGCCAGATGTGTTTCGATTTGCACTATCATGCATATCAACCAGCTGATGTTGAGGATTATATCAAGAATGTCGTGATTGCTGGCAACGACACCAAAGCTACGGAGCGTGATGATTTTTACCGCAATTATCTGTATCCGAAAGACGGAGTGATGCCGTCGCAGAAGATAGTGAATGAGATTCTCAAGGAAATTAATTAAGCGTGCTTATTTTAGCAAATGATTTAACGCACTGATGAAGAAACTATTATTCATAAGATATAAGAAGACAGCCAACGTTTTTGAAGGAGGAGAGCAGGTGTCTCAAAAAAATTGGAATGTTCTGACACATTTGCTTGGCGAGGAAAATGTATACACCTATTACATCCACGACGAAAATCATAAACGTTCTGTCATTGAATACTTGAAAGGTGCGTTTTGGTTTCCGTTTGGTTACTTCTTTGGGCTTACACCGCGGCGTGTAAAAGAAATATTGACTTTGGCCAAAGAATATGACTATGTATTTGTCGACCGTAGCATTTTTGGAATAATAGCTCGGAAACTGAAAGAAAGCGGATATAAAGGCCGTGTAATCTGTTTCTTCCATAACGTTGAGTATCTGTATTTTGAGGCAAAGCTTGCAAAAAAGCCATGGCGGTTTGCCGTTGTCCGTTGTGCCGACAAAAACGACCGTTGGTGCTGCCAATACGCTGACCGTATAATAGCGCTGAACGACAGAGACCAATCAGTTATTAACACTCGTTACGGGCGTAAGGCCGATGCTCTGATTCCCGTAGCATTCCGCGATAAGTACCAAAGAGACAATTACACACCGGAAATGACCAGACAAAAGCCTGTTTGTTTGTTCCTGGGTGCTTATTTCGAGCCTAACTGCGAGGGTATCGAATGGTTTGCCGAGAATGTATATCCTCACGTCGACATCAAAATGATGATTGTTGGCAAGGGAATGAGCAAAATACGAGCAAAATACCGCATCCCAGCCGAAGTGGATGTAATAAGCGACGCACCCGATTTGGTTCCATATTTTGAGGAAGCCGATATTATGATTCTGCCTATTTTCAAAGGAAGCGGAATGAAGGTCAAGACTTGCGAGAGCCTTATGTATGGTAAGAATATTATTGCTACCGACGAGGCTTTTGAAGGCTACGTACTTGATTATGACAAGGCTGGTGGCAAATGCAACATAGCTCAGGAATTTATTGCCGCCATTCAGTCGTTCATCGATAATCCGCGCCCTAAATTCAATCAGTATTGCCGCAACATTTTCCTCCAAAAATACTCTGAGGAGAGCGTGATAGAATCGTTCCGAAGAATACTTGAATTTTGAATAACACTCTGCCCATTTCATTGTTGGAATTTCGTTCGTATTTGGCTTTGATTTATTTTGAAAACTAAATACTAAAATCCGCGAGATAGTGTTATTATTGCACTTGATGTATTGTAAAATGCCACATTGACGGTTGTTTTTGTATTGCTTTGTCAAGCAATAACTTACAGAGTGTTGTTCAGTGCGGTGTCGCTTTTGTCGCCACTCCCGACAGTGGCGAAGCTGTGTGTATAAGTGAGATTTTAACTGAAAACGAATAGAAAAAACTGCCGGCTGAAATGGAAAATTGGTATGTGATGCGGACCAAACCGCGGCAGGAGAAGGCTGTTCGCACTGAGCTTCAAGCGTTCGGCGTAGAGTTCTATCTGCCAACCACAACCGATTTCCACTATTACGGCCACGGACGCAAGAAGAAGATTGAGTCGCCGGTGTTGCCATCGATGGTCTTTGTGCATGTTGAGGCCGACGACCGCTTTGCCGTTGTCAACAACCTTAAGCACGAGGTTCGCTATTTGGTCGACCGCAACACCAACTCGAGTATGGTGGTGAGCGACAGGCAGATGCAAGATTTTATGCGCATCTGCAACACACCTGAAGTCAAACTCGAATGTGTCGAATTCGCGGTCGGCGATAAAGTGACCATAAATGGCGGTGCGTTCGACGGATTGCAAGGCGTGGTGAGCAGCATCAAAGGTCAGAAGCGCTTCATCATTGTGCTCGACGGCATCGCCAACATCGCCGTTGACCTGCCCGCCGGACAGTTGGAACAATTGATAACCGAATAACTAAAGCCTAGTGCCTGAAGCCTAGAGCCTAATCAGAATAAAATGTTTCAGAATACCAAAAACATAAAACCATTCGAGAAGAAGGTTTGGCTGTCATCGCCCACAATGCACGGCGATGAGCAGAAGTGGGTGAACGATGCCTTCGTTAAAAATTGGATAACCACCGCAGGTGAGAATATCAATGAGGTGGAAAAGATTGTTGCAGAGCGCATTGGCGTAAAATACGCTGTTGCCCTTTCGTGCGGCACGGCAGCGCTTCATTTGGCGACAAAACTCGCTGGCGAGAAACTCTACGGTCAGGCAAAACCGAACTGCGGCACACTGCAAGGCCACAAGGTTTTCTGCTCCGATATGACTTTCAACGCAACAGTCAATACCGTAACTTATGAAGGTGGTGAACCTGTTTTTATTGATACAGAGCGCGATACGTGGAATATTAGTCCTAAGGCACTTGAACGGGCCTTTGAACTATACCCCGATGTTAAATTGGTAGTATTTGCTCATCTTTATGGTATTCCTGCTAAAGTTGACGAAATACGTGCGGTTTGTGCCCGTCATGGTGCTCTAATTGTTGAGGATGCTGCAGAGTCGTTGGGGGCAACGTATAAAGGTGTTCAAACCGGCTCATTCGGCAATTACAACGCAATTAGTTTCAACGGTAATAAGATAATAACTGGTTCCTCGGGAGGTATGTTCTTGACCAACAGCAAAGAAGATGCCGACAAGGTTCGCAAATGGTCAACACAGTCGCGTGAGTCGGCACCATGGTATCAGCATGCGGAGATGGGTTATAATTATCGGATGTCGAACATAATTGCAGGTATTGTCCGAGGTCAGATGAATTATCTCGACGAGCATATCTCACAGAAAAAGGTGATATATGAGCGTTACAAAGATGGTTTGAAAGGTCTGCCGGTTACACTGAATCCGTTCGATGCAAACAACTGCGAGCCAAATTATTGGCTTTCGTGTCTGCTTATTGACACGTATGCTATGTGCCCACAAAAACGGACAGACACCGAAGCAACATATACACCAGAAAAAGGCAAAAGTTGCCCAACGGAGATTCTTGAAACGCTTGTAAAATTTAATGCTGAAGGTCGCCCGATTTGGAAACCGATGCATTTGCAACCTATTTACAGCAAGAACCTTTTTGTGACGGCAGGTGATAATGGAGAAGATGTTGGTGCTGACATTTTCGCCAGAGGTCTCTGTCTGCCCAGCGACAACAAAATGACAGCGGAACAGCAAGATGTTATAATTGAGATTATTAGGAGCTGTTTTGAGTAGAGTTAACGTTGCAGCAGTTTTTGCCAAATGAGCGATTCAAGAGCAATATTATGTATGCTGATTCTGATGAGGTTGAAAACCGAACTTTCACATTTCGACCGTTTGAGGTTGCATAAAGCGGCATTGATGCTCAATGTGTTTAGCGGTCGAGATTGTTTCGATATAGATGATGAGGTACAAGATTATTATCCTACAGTTGATAAGCTTGCAAGTGAAATAAAAAAACTTCAAACCGAGACAGGGGCAGATACTGCATCGACTCTGCAAGCGCAACTTAATAGCTGTGATGTTCGCATAACAGAAGCGTACAAACGTAGCATATCGTACGTGATACAAAGCGCAGGTTTTGTAAATTCTATTACCGATAACGATACACTTATACTCATATCGAACATAATAGGAATCGTTCATCAATGTAATGGTGCAAATGTTAGCGATATTGAAGCACAACTTAACAGCAAAGGGTATACTTCTGACCGAAAATCAATTGTTTCTGCAGTTGTGAATCTCGATAAAACGGGCGTTGTAATAAAAACTGATGCGGGATATTGCATGGCGGAGAATTTTAAGGAAGTTTCGGGGTATGTTAGGTTGATTTGAGCACAACAATTATAATAAAATTACATAAAGATAATGAACAGCAACAAAACCATCACCGTAACATCACCGTTGTTACCCAACCTCGATGAGTTTAATGGGATGTTGAAGGAAAT